>DATNPY010000002.1:0-28823 GCA_036702955.1 Drouetiella sp.
CACATCTATGGATAAGTTGCAGCAAGAGCTCGACATGGTCAGGGGCAAGGGTGGTAGTCGCGAACTCGAGCCTCGCTACGAACTCGCTCGCGCTCAGTATCAAGCCGGACGGTATGCCGACGCGCAAGAAAATTTTGTCTGGGTCTGGCAGAACATGGCGAAAGTAAATTCTGAACTTGCCGGAGTGCGGCTGACTTTTCTAGCCTCCGAGATTTGTGATTTGTTGGCAAAGTATCCTCCCGCCAGAGCGCGTTTCAGCAAACTGAGAGACGAAGCGGAACTGCCCCATCTGGATGAGTGGGTCACTCTCAATCACATACTGGGCGAGGATCAGTTGACATTCTCCTGGCTGGACAAAGTGAAAAATGACCCATCTCAGAGTGCTAAGTTGAAAGATGTGGCGTTTGCTCTTGAGCCGCTTCTCATCAAGGCTGGACGCTTTTCAGACGCGGCGATTTTTATCCATGATCCACTTTTGACTTTGACGAGGAAATATCAGTTCGCGAAGGAAGTGTTTCACGAAGGCGACTCTTCAAACCCATTTCCAGAGGATGCCGGGAGAATATATGCATGTCTTTTAGCGGCTGGACGTGATGCTGAAGCCGAGAGAGTCGCCCAGGAAAGCTTAAAGCTGCAAGATAGCATGGAAGTAAAAGAGGCGCTAATCTTCGCCGCCGCTGCCGCAGGGCAGCTGAAACCTTCATTGCTGGCCCGTCTTGACGAGGTCAACGCCTCGAAAACTGACGCGGCTGGTTACAACAAGCGTGGTGCCGTGTATCTCAAGTTGAAGGCGTTCGATAAAGCGCTGGCAAATTTCAGCAAAGCGATTGAGTTATCTCCATCAGATCCCTCTTATTACGATGCGCGCGAAGCAGTTTATTGTGGTCTGAAGCAGTTCGACAGAGCACTGGCTGACGCTGACCATGTTATTAAAATCTATCCGAACAGCGGACGCGCCTACGTTTCGCGCGGTTACATCCACTTGAAGCAAAAAAACGAAACCAAAGCTCTGGAGAATTTCGAGGAAGCGATTCATTTGAATCCACATGATCCGCTCAGCTACATCAATGAGAGTGCCGTCTATATGCGGCTTGGCAAATATCAATTAGCTTACGAGCGAGCCGACCAGGCTATCAAGTTAGATGCCAATAACGCCGGTGGCTTTTGCAATCGCGGTGAAGCGTCGCTCAACCTGAAAAGATATGATGACGCGCTTGCTGATTTGAGCAAATCAATAGACATGGGAAAAGCTTTGTGCGGCGGAGAGAATTTTTATTATCGTGCAATGGTTTTTGATGCGCTCGGCAAAAATGACCTCGCTGCTCGCGACCGCAAAACCGCGCAGGAGCTGGGCTTCGCTCCAGATCCGGTGGCTGAGAATTAGCGCCCAATTCGGCGGTCGATATCAGCTTGAGATTGCTGATATCGACCGCTCGTTCTACTTACCCCAAGGCACCAGGGCAGAAGTTTATTTTTTGCCGACAGTCAGAGCAAGCTCACGTTCCGCTTGTTGCCAATCCAGGCGATCTCTTCCGTGTTGGTAGCCGTTGCTCTGCCAAATTTCATAGGCTCTGCTCGCAATTTGAGTCTGTGAAGGTATCTGAAGCTGCGTCCGAGCCGTTTGAGACGGCGATGAAACAGGTTGGCTGATTGTAGAAACCGTTTGCGCCGGTGATGGAGCCCCCTGAGTCTGCGATGGAGCAGTATTCGTTTGTGGCTTCATATTCTGTGGCTGCGTTTTTATGACGCCTGTCTGCAAAATTTCTCTGGAGGGGCTGGCTTTTGTCGAAGTTTGGGCCGGTGATTTTTTCGCTCCAGCAGAGCCCCTTTTGTTTTGATTGGTCATAGAGCTAGTAACTCCTCCTTGAGTGTTCAACTGAAAATGCGGCTTTTAGTGGGTTGGCAGGTCATCGAGTTTGCCGCGTCTCGACCTGGATGAAGTTTTCAGGCATCTGTCTGCGATTTGCCTACTATGGTAGAATCATGTGCAGAATTACGCAATTACGTAATTGATATAACCGTTACGAAGTATACGTTTCTTGATTTCCCTCCCCCACAACCCCCCCAATAGCGAGGAATGGCCACTCCTCGCTGTTGGGTCAGTGGTTCTCGTGGACTCCGTGAAATTGAGTTGAGCGTTTGCATCCAAGTTGACTGGAACAGTTTTTGCGCCCAATATTGAGTAAGTACGAAAAGCAGTAGTTACTGACACACAGGTCAAGATGACAGATCAATCAGAGCAAATCGTGAAGTTCAAAGCCGAGTTCTTCAAAGCACTAGCTAGTCCCCTGAGAATTCGGATTCTGGATGAACTTCGTGACGGTGAACTGACTGTGACTGAACTGAGGCTGCGACTGCGGGTAGAGCCTACAAACATCTCGCAGCAGCTGGCGATTTTGAGGTCGAAAAATATCATCATCGGCCGCAAGCAAGGTAGCAACATCTACTATTCATGCCGAGATCCGGCAATTTTTGACTTCCTTGATGCAGCCAAAACCATCTTCAACAACCATCTCGTTGACATCAAGGACATTCTGGAAGCACTTTAGATTGTTCCGGTTAGACAATTTTCCCGTTTCTGGAGCTACAAGCTCTCTAGTTTGTTGCAAGCATCACTGGTTGCCAATTGACGGTCAATCATATCCATGAGATGATAATGTCAGCAATTACGTAATTGCGTAATTCTGCAATTGTTGGTGATCTGGAAGTGAGCAGAAGATTACTCATTGGAAACCTGGCACTGGAGACTGAGGAAGCATCCCTTGCGTCGCTGTTCTCGCAGGTTGGTTCTGTCAAGCTCGTTGAACTGGTTTGCGATGCCAGCACAGGCCGAAAAAAGGGTTTTGCGTTCGTTGAGATGTCTTCTAGAGACGAGGCTGTCAGAGCGATGGAGCAACTCGAAGGAGCAAAAGTGCTCGGGCGAAGCATAACCATTAATCAGTCGGCGCCAAAATCTGAAAAGTCCGGATCATTCTTCTCTCGTTTCCTTAAACTATCAGGTAATTGAAATGTGATTTTAGCGCTACCCAGTTCGTGACTCTCCTGACGAGAGAGGTAGTTGCAGGCTGTGAGGATGCATATTTTCTATGCATCCTCGCTGGCATTTTTCGAAAAAATCCAGAATGGACAAAACAACAAAACCCGGTAAAGGTCAAGACCCATCGCTTTCGGCGATGGGCCTGAAACCCTGCTCTAAACTTGATTCTCTAAACGAGCTTATTTGAAAATGATCGAGTCTCCCTGTCTGGTTATGATCACTGTTCGTCCGTCGGAAAGCGTCGTTGTGGCAGCTTGCTTATCGGCAATCACATCTTTCAAAATGCTCAATGCGGCCTCTGAATACTGTGGAATTTGATTCGGAGTGCAATAAGCGTCAGCTGCAACCTTCAGCGCCTTTGTACGTGCCTCAGGTACTGCCGATTTGCCTAACACCGAAGCTGCCGCGAGTTTCACAGTTGCATCTTCAGCTGGACTTTCAGCGATGCTCGCCAACTTATTCAAGCTTGGATCTTTGGCGTCAACGATTTGTTGGCTGCCGAAGGCGCGAATAACGGCAGCAGATCGTTTTTCGGCACGAGGATGAGCGAACTGGTCGTCGAATGTCTTTAACCTGTCTGCTGGAGCAAGGAGCGGGTCGCTAATGACGTCTTTGCGTAGTTCGGCAACGGTGGGATGAATCTTTGCCAGTGTTTCTCTGGCTGCTCTGGCAATGGTCGCATTTGGATGTGCCGCGCTTGCGGTGAGGATATCTGTGGCTTCAACTGCTTTGAGTTCGCCCAGCCGCTGCAGTACGGCTGCCTGGAAATCGACCTGACTGCGTTTGTCGCCGTCTTTGAACCCTTGCTGATTTTTGTAGTTCATGCTCGATGCGTAACCGGTAGCGTCGAAGTTTTTCTTGCGGTCTTCTTCGAGTGCCCTGGTGAGAATTGTCACTTCCTGGTCTCTAGTGATTGCCGGTTTGCCATCGGCACCGTTTTCGCTGAGCTTCTTAAGACCTTCCAGTAACTTGAGCTTGCTATACTCAGGCACATTGTTGTTAGTCAATGCGAGCGGAACGGTATCGGCCGCGATTTTTCTGTCTAGCGATTTATCGCAGGTGGCTACCATTGTCTCAGCGGCCCGGTCTGCCCACATGGAACCGTGGTTTTGAATGACACCATCCCCGGTGAGTTTGAAATCCCAGCTGGTCGAAAACGGCTTGCCCGCTTTTGTGACTGCATCATAGAGAAGTTTTTCTTTGCTGCTTTTATCTTCAGTTCTTCCTCCTTCTGTGACCTCCTTCTGCAGGCTTCTCCATTGCGACATGCGCTGAGTCTCTACTACATTTGCCATATCTCGGTGCTCTGTATCAGTGCCCTTCCATGCGGATTTCTGATCGTTCATTTTTGAGTTGGCAGTGTACGGATTAAGCAATTCGTAAGGACTGCCTGCTTTAATCGCGTCTTCCGGTTTGGAGTATTGATTGTCGAGGTTGGCTCTAGCGCCGTCTCTGCGCAGGTCTTCCTTTTTGACTGTGGCGTCCCATTTACTGCGGTCCTCATTGTCTTTTTTGACGGAAGTGTCGTATTGCGTTTTTGACTGTGCTGAGGCAAGCTGCTGTCCCTTCAGCGCGTCCTCGGAAGCTTGCTTTTTCTTTGCAGCTTTAAGCTGTTCAGCCTTCAGGGCTTCCACTTGTTTTTTTGTTTCAGAGGTGAGCAGTTCGTTTTGGAGCTGTTTCTCCAAACCTTGCAGAGATGTCTCATTGGCTTTCAGCCTGGCCGCGTATTCTTGCGCGGTCTTTTCCGTACCTGGAATGCCGTCGAGCTGC
Source organism: Drouetiella sp. (assembly GCA_036702955.1). Lineage (GTDB taxonomy): Bacteria > Cyanobacteriota > Vampirovibrionia > Obscuribacterales > Obscuribacteraceae > PALSA-1081. Next base: position 4,808 of record DATNPY010000002.1, read on the forward strand.
TTCAATGCTGCTTTTAAAATCTCGGCTTCGGCTCTGCGAAATTTTTCTGCATCGCCAGCAAATTTCACTGCTGCTTCGAGTTCCTTTTGGTCTGCTGGACCGCCCTTCTTGTGAAGGAGTTCAGCAAGACCTGTGGCGCTGGCTGCGAGCTTTTTGTGGGTCTCGTCATATCCAGGTTTGTCGGGCGTGCCATCAATTATTTGTTTGGCTGCTTTGAGTTTTTCAAATTCTGCCAGGGTGTACCTTGTCGAGTCAGAAGGCTGGACCGAGGTCAGAGGCGCATCGACCTTTGGTGCTTCCATCTTCTGCGGCTGTTCGGCCTTAGGCTGTGTTGCAGGTTGTTCGGCTTTAGGCTGAGCCGATGGTTGTTCTGCTTTGGGCTGTGTTGCCGATTGCTCTGCTTTAGGCTGTGTTGCTGGCTGTTCTGTTTTGGGTTGTGTAGCCGGTTTTTCAGCCTTAGGTTGTGTCGCTAGTTGTTCTGCTTTGGGTTGTGTCGCTGGTTGTTCAGCTTTAGGCTGTATTGACGGTTGTTCAGCTTTAGGTGTCAAAGGCTGCTCAGGGCGCGGTTGTCCGGAAACTCCTGGTGCGATTGCTTCACTCTTTTTTCCATCACCACTCCATTTGTACATGTCGAGTGGTGGCACTTCTAAAACCGGATCGTCGCTCCCTTTTCTCTTCGGTTTTTCTTTAACGTCTTTCGGTGGCTCAGGCGTGTCATCCTTCTTCTGATACGGCGTGTTCTTCTGGATTTCGGCCGCATCAGCTTTGGCTTTTTCGAATGAAGGCACCATGCTTTTGTTATCGCCTACCCAACGATAACTGTAGGAACTTGGCTGCGGATTGCCGTTGGCATCCTGCTTCACATCAAAAACGATTGTCACTGCAGCGTTATGACCGCCTTTCAGTTGCTCCTCGGCAAACTTCTTCAAGCCTGGGTCTGTGCACTTTTCAGGGTCGATATACATGTAAATCGCATCGTCTTTTTTGCCACCACCAGGTAGCGCGTCTTGCAATAGCCCGCGCGTGTTGTTCTTCTCCCAGCTGCCGAAAATGGCTACGACAGGCTTATGCTGCTCTAGAGAAGCTTTCAATGCCTGACTGTAATTTTTGTCGTTGTATGGAATTTTTGCCACCATTTCGTCGTAACTCTTTCTGTCCTGACCATCGACAGAAACGGTCACGCCTGGTGTTGACGGACGGCAATAGGCGTCGCTTGCGCAGCGATTCCATTGCGCTTGTGACTGTTCTACGGGCTGCCCGTAATTTTCATACCGGCGTGGTGTGCACGTTCCATTCAATTCGCAACTAGTAAGTGGTGGTGCCATTCGTTTTTCCTCGCTTATCCAGAGTGTTGTCAAGAACACCGACAATTGAAGTCTAGGTTTTGAATGTTGCAACAATGTTGCTGCCCGAATTTAAAGCTCAAATGTTGCGAGGATGCGGTTGATAGCACATCGTCTGATAGGTTTGTGCGTCTTCTTAGATTGCTTCGAGCAGGGTTGTATAATTGCAGCTCAACGCCCCGGAGAGAAACATGAACAGACTTCTTTTGTCTTTATCGCTCAGCTTATGCGGATTAGTTAGCGCAGCATCGCCAGGTTTCGCTCTGGAAATGAAAGACCTGCCTCCATCGGTTTCGGTTACGGGCGAAGGGCATGCTTATGCCAAACCTGACCAGGCGCAGATCTCCATGGGTGTGACAAGCGATGCTAAAACTGCAGCTGCTGCGCTGAAATCGAACACTGAGAAGATGACGAGCTTGATCAGCACTTTAAAATCAAAGAATATCGCTGACAAGGACATTCTCACGAGTAACTTCAGCGTCAATCCGCAGTATCGTTACGACAACGTCAATGGGCAGCAGCGCACAAGCATCGTTGGCTATCAAGTCAGCAATGAAGTGACGGTTAAAATCAGGAATATACCTTCCCTGGGAGATATTCTTGATGCTGTCATCACCGCTGGTGCTAACAACGTCAACGGAATCAGTTTCTCCTTAGCTGAACCCTCCAGCGTGCTGGATCAGGCGCGACAAAAAGCGATGGCCGACGCGAAGCGCAAAGCGGAACTCTATGCTGGTGCTGCTGGTGTAAAGGTCGGACGGGTTTTGTATATCACCGAATCTAGTGGCAGCATCCAACCGCCAAGACCGATGATGATGATGGCAGCTCGCGCAATGTCCACAGAAGCGGTGCCGATTTCTGGCGGTGAGCAAGAAAGCACAGCTTCTATCACAGTCATTTACGCGATAGAATAAAATGTGACAGTGCACTCCAGGTTGAATTACACTATCGTTCGCTGATTTCGCCTGATTTCTGGTCAGCCGCCGTGAGAAGTCTGAATGTCATTCTCTGTCTCTGTGCTTTCGCTGCCTGGTGTGGTTGCGTTTCGCCCGTGTTAGCTTCTGAAAGTAAGTCAAGATCGGCTGGAACCATCGACCTGATACGAACTCAGGTTGTGCGAGCGAAAGAGCATGCGGCGTCGACTGGTACGGCCGCTTCACAGGCAGAGCGTGTGAAAGCGGAGCTGCAGGGGCAGGCAGAGAAAGACAGGGTGGAGCGAATCAGCCAGACGGGAGGCGCACGTCCAGATGCTCCGCCGATACCTGCCGCCGAACTGGCAGCCATGAGAGAGCGTGCGGCGCAATATGCCGAGTATATGAAACGTGTTGGAGAAGCAAAGGCGGCTCAAAAAGAACGTGAAGCAGAAGAAAAGTCGGCGGAGTTGCAGAGGCAAGCTGATGAACTCGAACACCAACTGACTGATGAAAGTTACAACAGACATCGCGATATCAAATTAAATCCAGTCGGAACAAATTTATACGTTCGAAATTATTCGCAAATCGCGCCCACCGTCACGCCCATGAGAGCCCAGGCTGCAAGTCTCTCTGGGGCGGGCTCCGTGATGCGAACAACGGCCAAGATGCATTTCACTAATGGCTCAGTCAGCTTCAAATCGACAGCGCCAATAAACGGCAGCGGAGCTGTGGTTCGCAAAACTAACGTCAGCGGCAAGGTCTTGGCTCAGTAAGGCTCTCAGTTCCGCTCTCAGGTGCTGCTGTCCACGTTCGGTATCGTGAACCAGAACGTGCTGCCGACACCAACCTCACTAATGATGCCGATCTTGCCACCGTGGCGCTCCACAATATCTTTGCATATTGCTAATCCCAGTCCGAATCCCGACTGACGTTTGCTTCCGTCGTGATTTTTTGCCTGGGTGAATCGGTCGAACAAAACCGGGATGTCGTCTTTCGCAATGCCCTTGCCCTGGTCGATAACTTCAAATCTTGTTACGTCTGCTTCTTGCACTACATTTAGTGTCACGGTCTTGCCAGGCTCCGAAAATTTTACTGCGTTACTCATTAGATTTTGCAACACTTGAATTATTCTGGATTCGTCACATGCGAGTGAGATGGCGTCACAGCGGCTTTCCAGCTTGATTTGTTGTTGTTCGGCATAACCTTGCACCATTTCAAGGCTGGCTTTGACGAGACTATTTGTATCGACTGCACTTTTGAAAATTTGAAATTGTCCCGACTGCATTTTTTCAATGTCGAGCAAATCGTTTACCATGGCGACAATGCGGTTAAGCGCACCGCCGAGCGAGTTGGCGCGAGACGTTCCAGACTCGTTCATTTGACCGTACACACCCATCGGAATCATTTCCAGGAAAATTGCCATGCCGCTGAGTGGAGTTCTAATATCGTGACTGACCATATTGATGAAATCACGTTTGGCATTTTCGATGCGGCGTAATTCAGAGACGTCGTGCGCGACGCAGAAGAGCAGGTCTTCTTCGGGCGACCAGAGCACGTTCCAGCTGAAGGTTTTAATGCGACTGTCGCTGCAAATAATAGGAATGTCTGCAGTCTCCGAGTTGCGAGTGTTTTTTGCGCTGGCAAAAAAATTGCGTACTTCCTCTTGAGACTCAGATGGAATCAGGCTCATAATGCGCTTGTGCAGCAAGTCTGCCTCTGGATAGTGCCACTGCGTTTCAGCCGCCTTGTTGATGGTCGTAATCATCAACGATTTGTCGATGCACAAAATTACGTCTGCTGCGTTGGAAACCAGTGCCGTTTCTCGTCGAGTCGCGTCTTTCAGGCTTTTCGCCATGCTGTGCAAGACCCTGTCCAGTCGAGCGATTTCGTCATGCCCTTCCATCGCCGGTTTCATTTCTTCGCCAACTGTTATCAATTCTGCGTTTTTTGAAATGCCGTAAATTCGAAAAACAATGTCTCGCAAAAAGTATGCCGCAGACAGGAGCGCAAGTATTGTACTTATCAACAATCCAACTGAGAGCATCATCAATATGAAGCTTGTCTTGCCGCCGTTAACCGGGCTTTCAGCGAGACGACTCTCCTCAACTTGCCGGATTGTTGCCAGTTGTTCTTCGCCGGCACCTTTTTTGAGGGTGCTGTTGCGAACTTTCATTCCTTCCATCGTCAGCGCTATCTGGTCGTTCTCTTTAATCGCTTCGATGATCTTTTCGACATTTGTCACGAAGCTTTTTGTGATCGGCAGCAGTCTTTCAACGTTGGTCTTTTGCACTACGTCGTTTTGCACCAAATTAACCAGCTCTGCCTGACTGCTGTCCAGACTTTGCGTAGTCGCATGGATCGTGCGAATCACGCGCACACTTTTTTCCACCGTCAACCGGATCACTTCTTTGGTGATGGTGTAGCAAGCTGATTCGATTCGACCGCATAGCAACAGAACTTGAATCGCTTGCGTTTCGCGCCTTTGTGCTTCCTGAGCTTTAAACCCAATGTAAGCGAGACTGATGCCGAAGATAAGCTGCAAGACCGCCGGGATTGCAATAATCAGCAATCCCTTGCCCATCAAGTTTGGACCTTTTTTCGTCACGTGTGTCGCCTTGCCTCCCCTGCGTTGAAGGTTGTATCACAGTTCCACAGTTTTGCACTGGCAAATTGTTGAAACAATTGCCACCTAGTATGCCTATAGAGCAACTAATCCAGTTGCGATTCTAAGGAGGACTGACTCATGGGATTCATCCGTGATCGTATTGCTGCGCGGCATCATCAGCCTTCGTGTCAACCTTGCGACTCGCAGCCGCACTTCGTTCAGTCTCCATGTGCGCCGCAACCGCTGGTCTACAACACTCCGTATGCCGCCATGAGTGGCGGATGTCAACCGTCTCAGTTTCAACCTGTTCAGTTTCAACCGACGGCTGATCGCAGCACAATGCCTGCAATGCCAAGTGTGACTATTGTCGATGCTGCGCCAAAGTCAGACCAGAAAGCTGAAAAGCAAGGGGCTCAGGGCGCAGGTGCGGATGGATCTTATGGTAAAAAGCGAGGCGAAAAATCCCTTCCTGATATTGAACTTCGACGACCCTCCGCCACTCGTGATCAGACTCAGCTGCCGAGATTGAGCGTCGAGGACCATTACCAGTTCGACGGAGGTAAGCCTGCTAAGCGGAGCGAATCGCGTTCCGATGCCCAGTCTGACCGTACCAGACAATTGGAGAAGGAATTACGAATAACTCGAGATGAAATCGACAATTTGAAAAAGCAGATCGAGCAACTGCGTGCCGATCAAAAGGCGTTACTAACTCAATTGCAGCAGCCAGGCGGGCGCGCAGTTGTACAACCACCGGTTGCGGGGGCGCCTTACATCCCACACCCTGGTCAGCAGGGACCATTCACGCCACCGCCTGTAGTGCAACCAGGGCAGCTCGGACCGCTTACTCCACCACCCGTTGCTCAGCCTGGGCAGCACGCACCATACGCACCACCACCCGTTGCTCAGCCTGGGCAGCACGCACCATACGCACCACCACCTGTTGCTCAACCGGGACAGCCGAGCCCGCTTGCGCCGAAGCAGACAGCAACGCCTCCTGCTGATGTGAAGCCTTGGGAGGCGCCTGCACAACCCCCTGTCGTGCTCGCCAAGCCATGGGAGGCACCGGCTCCGCAACCCAAAGAAGTGAAGCCTCCTACCGGCGTGGTGCCACCAGTTGCGGTGCCCGGTCAACCCGGCAGCGGCGAAGCGCCGAAGATCGTTCCACAGCAGCCACCCCCACTTGCCCCCGTGCAACCACCAGCAAAAGCCGAAGTTCAGAGGCAAACGCCACCAGTTTTGCAACCGGGTCAACCGCCGCAACCAGGTCAACCAGCCCAACCAGGGAAAGCGCCCGAAAAACCTAAAGACGAAGACGACCCTGTAAAGAGGGCACTGGCGGAGAGCAAGCGCCTGGTGGCTGCGCAGAAGGACCGTAAGATAGAGGAGGTCAAAGCGCCGTTTGAGCGATTTATGCAGGGTGAGCGTCAGAGATTGACTCGCGCTATGGACAATAGTGCTCAAGACCACCCGGAAATGACTTCAGCAAACACTTCCTGGTTGCTGTCGCAAGACAACGAACGATTGATCAGAGACAGCGGATACAAGAAAAAACTTGATGACGTAGGTTGGTGTTGGACGAATGCGGGTGTCATTGAAGAAGAGAATAAAGTTAAAGATGAACGTGCAGGTCAGTGGGAGCAAGTGAGAAATAATGCTTCCAACAAAAACGATCCGTATTACGAGAGAAAGCAGGGCATTCTAAATGAGATTATGAATGGCTGGCACCTGATGGAAGGCAGAAAGTTTGGCAGAAAAAATGACGACCGTGGAGACAACCCGCTTTGTAATAACAAGCTGCAATGGCAAATCGATGCGGCAGAAGCTCTGGTACGAGTGAACAATACGGCAGGAATAAGCCACGACTATTCGACTCGAGCCATCATCAGAGGACTTGTAGGTGACGTAAGGGCTAATACAGTAGTACTGCCCGTGCCCGAAGCGGCTCGCATAAAACTGCTTGAAGCCATCACGCCAATGTCGAAGGAGAGCGGCAATGCCTTCCTCGGTGCCAACTCTAAAGACACTGCTGTAGCAACTGTCGTCACAGCGCTGGAGCGAAGCCATGACAGTCGAAAGCCAGAAGCGGATTTCCAGATCGCTGCAATCAATAAACTTTCCGATCTTGATGATATTCGTGGAATGGCTGTTCTGCAGAAATTAGCAGCTGAGTCAGCAAGTACAAAAGTTAGAGAGCTGGCAGCCAAGAAGGTAGAAGCGCTTCGGGAAAAAGTGATGCCGTAAGCTTTTGTCTGGGACGACTGAGAACTGTTGTGTGGGACGACTGAGAATTGTTGTCTGGGACGATTGAGCGCTGATGTCGGAATGTTTCAGTGAATGAAATTTATTCCGTGTCGTCCAGCTTGTAGCCAAGCCCGTAAATACTCTGCAGAAGCGACTTTGACCCTTCAGTGTCAATCTTCTTTCTGATTCGGGTGACATATGTTCGCACAGCGCCCTCAGTGGCTTCAGTATCCGAATCCCAACAACTTCTCAGTAACTCATCAGCGCTGAAAATGCGACCTTTATTCCGCATGAGGAACTCGAGAAGCAAATATTCCGTTTGCACCAATTTGACGAGGTTGCCGTTGACCCTTACCTCGGCGCGTTCCGTGTCCATTGTGATATTTCCGCATTTCAAAACGTTTGAAATGCTGCTGGAGCTTCTTCTCAAGAGCGCTCTGACTCTAGCGCAAAGCTCGCGGATGTCATAAGGCTTCGTCATATAATCATCAGCGCCCGCATCGAGACCTTGCTCTTTCTGGTGCGTCTGATTCTTCCCCGTCAAAATAAGCACCGGTGAAGTTTCGCCTTTATTGCGATAACGCTTTAACACCTCAATTCCATCCAGCTCAGGCAAACCGAGGTCCAAAATCATCATGTCGTAATGGAACGATATGGCAAGGTCGAGAGCATCTTGACCATTGAAAGCCAACTCGACTTTGTGATGTTCGAGCTGAAGTCTATCCTTCAGTAGCTCAGCGACCAGTCGATCATCTTCTACAACCAGAATTTTTGCCATGAGAGCCTGCTAGTGGTCAACCAAATCAGAGTTTAGCGCATGTCGCGCGGAGCCCACAATTGTTTTAGGCTGGTTAATTTGGAGCTTTATGTTACTGGGCATGTTAAGAAGGAAGGTAAGTCTTTTGAGTTTTGCGAGCGATGTTGTCTGACTTTATGTTTTGTTTGAGTGATGTTTTGTTTTCATTGATTCGAACAAAAGGTTGCAATTGGATCTGGAGCAAAACTGGTGCACCGGATATGGTGTCGGTGAAGCCGAGGCAAATGCCTATGGTGCCGCGACAACGAATTCCTCTGGTGAACCTGGCGAGTTCCCTTTTCCTGTCTCTTGTAGTTATGACGCCGCATTGTCTGGCATCTGATTTGTCTGGTGAGACAGCAGTCGTTGAGAAGGCAGAGCGCACCGTCAATCGAAAGTTGTCGTTGAGTATGCTCGAAAATTATCTAGCTTCGCATTCAGACTCTTCCAGTGCATATCTGAGCGCTGCGCGGATGTCGAATCAACTTGGAATTCATCGTAAAACGATAATTTTTACGACCAAGTATCTCGATTTAAAACCTGAACCACTGGTCTACTACGCGTATCATTTGCGGGCACAAGCTTACACGTGTTTGGGGCAACCAGATAAAGCACTACTGACCTGAATGTAGCGCTCAAGGCGGAGCCGAACAATTCGGAAGTGGCGTTACTTATTGGAATTGCGGATCTCAAATTGGGGCGATACAAAGCGGCTTTGCAAGAACTTTCGCGGGCCGCGAAACTTAAAGACCCACAAGGTTATCAACTTAAGGCGAAGGCTGAATTAGACCACAATGATCTTCGTGATGCTGCCGCTGATTTTTGTGAATTTGTTCGGCACTCTAACAACCTCGGTGATGTTTTAGCGCTTGTTGACCGTGTCTCGAAAACCGGAAAGAACGATGATGCTCTCTTTATCCTTGATGAGTTGCTAAAGACGAATCAACCGAACTTTGAACAGCAACTTCTGGAATTCAAAGCAAACGTTTTGTATCGTGCGAAGCGCAACAAAGAGGCTCTTGAAGTTTGTAATTTATACGAGAAGAAATTCAAGAAGACGGATCTTTACACTGTTAAATACTGGGCTTCCTGGAACGAAAATGACTATGATGGGGCACTTGTTTGTTTGAACGGCATGATCAAATCTCGACCGAAAGACCGTAATCTTTTCATTTTGCGCGGGAATTGTTATACCGTAATGGATGAGTATGGCAAGGCCCTGGCGGACTATGAGCGGGTGTCGGATCTTCTAGCGAAAGACGAACATGCTCGTAGAAATCAGGCTGAGTGCAACTATCAACTAGGCAATTTTCAAACGGCGGCAAATCAGTTCGAAGTCGTAAATTCGCAGGATCCAACCGCTGCTGGTTACGAAAGGCAAGCGCAATGTTTGCGGTCACTGAACAAATATAAGGAAGCGACTACTTACTTCAGTCGAGCCGTAAAGTTAGCTCCATTGAATTCCACTTATATCAGCGAGCGCGGAGATTGTTACCGCCGCATGAAAGACTATCCGCACGCCTTAAAAGATTTCTCCGATGCCATGGCGCTGCACCCAGAGAACATGCTTTACGTGTATGGGCGAGGGATGTGTTTTTCGGAGTTGGGACGCAACGATGAGGCCATTAAAGACTTCACCGCGGCAATGTCCAATCCCCATTTGATGAGCCGAGCTTGCCTGGAGCGTGCCAGGCTTTATGAAAAAATCGGAGACTCAGCTAAAGCAGCCAGCGATAGACGTGCCGCTGAGCACGACGGAAAGTCTTTTGAGGAAGATCTGTTTCGCTAGGAAGGTACCGGTTGTGTTCGAAGGCTTGCCCGAAGACTTGTCCGAAGACTCGTTCGGAAGACTCGTCCAGAGGCTCGTTCCGAAGGCTCGTCCAGAGGCTCGTTCCGAAGGCTCGTCAAGACTCTTCGTAAGGAAGAACTTATAAGGACATTGCCTCAATAAAAACAACTCGACGGACCACCGTGGCGGTGACCCGTCGAATTAAGTCCGAAGGCGTTAGAGTCAGTTTTCTATCTGACGATAGCTCGTGAAAGCCAGAAGGCTCGCACCTGACGATAAGTTTTCAGAATTTGCTTGTTGATCGGAACTGAGTGCACTGTTGGTGCGACAAATAGCCCCGGTGTTGGCGAGCTAATAGGGCTCAGCATGACTGGTCCGCTCGCAAAACTGGATGTCGCGAACACACCGAGGCCAAAGGCACCGGCGATTGCTGCAACCACTAAACGCTTTGTTTTGATCATTTGGTCATACACCTCCGAACTTTCGGACTTCCTAGGAACCGGCTTATTCCACTATAAGTGATTATGATAGAGGATAGCCAGTTCGCCGAATCTTGACAATATAATAGCATGAAAATGCTTGTTAAAAAATGCCAACTGGACTTATTTTTCCCAGGATATAAGGCGGAATCTTGTCAGATTTTATTATCGTTTTAGCGGTCGGAATTTTAGGGCTTTTGGCTCAAGCCGCAGGTGGCAAGAGGGTCAGGCGGCTTGTAACGGTTCATCTGAACTCCGTTACAATCACAGAGAGCGCATCTCATACAGAGTCACTGAACTCCGCCAGTTCAGCGTCTGCCGGTGCAGGCGGCGCGGCTAACCCGGCAGCTGCCGCTACTGCACCTGCTGAGGTGAAAGCCGCCTCGGAAGAGCCAAATACGGATGTAAAATCTGCGATCAATGCACCCTCTGAGTCAGCCGTGGCGAAATCGGTGGCAGTGGAGGCGAATTCCGAAGCCTCCGCAGCTCATCCTGCGGAGGCTAAGCCCGAGGACGCCGAAACCAAATCCGAGACGGCGGAGTCGAATTCAGATGGCGCCGAAGCCAAATTCGAGACGACGGAGTCGAAGTCAGAAGGCGCCGAACAAATATCCGAGACAGCGGAGGTAAAGCCCGGAGACGCAGGAAACAAATCCGAGACAGCGGCGACGTCCGAGGGCGCCGAAGCAAAGTCTGAGACAACGGAAGCGAAATCCGAAGCTGCCGAAGCCAAATCCGAAACTGCGGAGGCGAAGACCGGAGCCTCTGGAGCGGAAGAAGCTAAGTCTGGACCCGCACAGCTCGAAACCGCAGAGCTCAAATCGGAAACCGCAGACGCTGAGTCTGCAGGAGCCCAGCCAAAGTCGGAGCCCTCGTCGGCTGCTGTCGTCAACGTCACGCCAGTGTCACCACCAGTAGTGCAAGAAACGTTCGTCGTTACCCGCAAGCCAGCAATCGAATGGTTCCTGCGCGTGGTAATTTCACTCTGGTTCCTGGGGCTGTCACTTTTTTATTACATCTCCAGCAACAATCTTTCGCCCGGAGACTTCACCACCTCTGACCCATGGGTTTTGCAAGTTACTTTCGTAACGTGCGCCCTGACCGGGCTGGGGCTCGTGAAGGGATTCAGGGCAATTCTGTCCTATGCCCTTTCCGCAGTCGATTGTGTTTTCGATATCAAGTTATTGAAATCAGCGGTAAAAAGTTGGGACGCTGTTAAACCAGCCTTTGCCGCCGATCGCGTCTTTATTCCGTCATCTATCCCACATATGGTGGCCCTTTTTATCTACGTCCAGACCATGTTCTATCTGCTCTCAGCAATGACGCCAAAATCGGATTTCCAGATGCCAGGATTGCCGCTTCCGATGCCACTTCCGCTCGATCAGCTTTTCTCGTACAACGGACTTGGATTGGTTATGCTGGCCTTTTGTGGAAGTGGCATTTTCGTAACTCGGTCATTTAAGGAAGTGTTGAGTAGACTGGCACTGGTAAAGCCCACGCCACCTCAAATTATGATTGGTCTGGGTCTGGTATTCATGAGTTTCATGTATGACTGGATCTGGTCGTTCTATACACATGGGCAGCATCTTGGTCTTGACGCCAAGTTGGCTGGTTACAACGGTGGCACATTCACCGCCACTGGTGGCTTTACTGGAGCTCTGGTGTTAGCGCTCGCGACAGCGATTTTCGCTGGTGTTGGTGAGGAAACCCTTATTCGCGGAGCGTTGCAGCCTGTCTTTGGATTAGTTCCTGCTGCCATTTTGCACGGTGTACTCCATGCGCAATTTCAGCATGCGCCGATTTTTATTGTGCAGGTGGCAGGATGGTCTGTCTTGATGGGCATCGCCAAGCGTTACACAAACACATCCACAACAATTATTGGTCACGCCGGATTCAATTTTGTGACAACGTTTCTTTTTGCCTACAATCCTCCCGACGTGTTGTGAGACGTTGGTTAGTAGACAATGGCAACATGAATCAGATTGATTCGACGAGAGAGCAGTAGAGACTGTGAACCATAAACGCGCCACTGCGTCGTCTGTGCTTTATTGTTTGTTGTTCGGCGTCGGTGGTTTAAGAGAGGTTTCGGTTACAGCATCCATCGAGCTTATGTAGCGATCTGCCACTCGCCCGATTAGCGAATTCGGGTCTGTCTTCGCATATCTAGTGTTCAGGATTGGCAGAGTGTGAGCAATTCGAAGCATGTCTTTCGTAATAACGGTACCGGGCGAAATCGGTTTACTTGCCACCACTACAACTGATGGACCATTTTCGAACAGCTGCTTGCCTGCTTGCTGAAAGACGGGCATATAAAGCGCAGTCGCTGCGAGGAACGTGAGTGACAGTAAGACGCTAGTCCAGGCCGGTCGATGTTGAGGGGGTGTCTCGATGGCGGTATACGATCGAGCGATGACGCGTTTGAACAGTGAGTCGACACCATCTTGCCGCCCATGATTGAAGGCTGAAGGAAGCCCATTGAGAATTACGAACCACATTGGAGTCAAGAAGAGTGTGCTGGTCGCCAGAGAATAGTGATTGAATTTTCCGAAGTAGAACAGTAGAACGCCAGATGCCATCGTTGTGATAATGGTTAGAATGCAGCTGACACTTGCGCTACATGCGAGGCTGTCCCAGAAATTAACCCGTCCGCCGTCTGGTTTATATACTTTTAGCCCAAGCAAAAGTTTACCGGGCGAGGCTTGCAAACGTGATGCCTCGAAGCCGGCAAAGTACAGTCCAGCCGCCGTGACCGAAAGGAACCATAAGAGCGCTTGCCACCATTCTTCATTGCTGAATGGAGCAGTGATGCAGCTAACTGCCATCATCAGGGCAACCAGAATGATGGTATCAACAATGAACGAAGCGCTTCGCCTGAATATGCCAGGCGCTGGTGCGGTTGTAAGTGCATCATGGACGAGGTAGGCCTTCTGGTAGCGGTCCTTAGGCTCTTTTTCTAAGCACCTCATGACGATATCTTCCAGAGTCGCAGGTATTTTCAGATGGCTGAACTCTATTTCGAATGGTTCCGGTCTCTGTTCGATGTGTAGCAGTATCGATTTGACCGGGGTATCAGCGGCGAATGGACTTCTTCCCGTTAGCGTCTCGTACATGACGCAGCCAAGCGAGTAAACATCGGATCTTTCGTCTACTGCATGACCCTGGCATTGTTCGGGACTCATGTAGGCAGGACTTCCCAAAATCGAACCAGTGTGGGTGAGGGCAGGATTGATAGCACGTTCGTAAGATGAAGGTTTAGCTATCCCGAAGTCGACTAGCTTTATTTTTTCGTTCCCGCTGGAATCTTGATAAACCAAAATATTGCTTGGTTTAACATCCCTGTGCACTAATCCGGCATCATGCGCCGCTATGAGCCCGTCACATAGCTGCCGAAAAATGTTTAAACTTCGGGCAACTGGTAACTGCGTCTCCTTCTTCAATAATTGGCTCAGGTCTTCTCCCCTTATCAATTCCATCACCATATACGGTGTGCCGTCGTCTGCAGTCGCGCAGTCGAATACCTGAACCAGGTTCGGATGTGGCACTTTCTGAACTGCTCTGGCTTCTCTGAAAAAACGCTCGACCACTCCGGGATCTCGAGCGAGTTCACTTCGAAGAATTTTTACAGCGACCTCTATTCCGCCTCGTTCGTTATCGATTGCCTGCAGCACGTGTGCCATGCCGCCTTCACCAAGGCTGCCGGTGACGATATAACGCGATGGTAAATTCGGTAAACCGGCGACTTGCTCTTCTGGCGCCGTATCAACGACATTCTGCAGGCTCTCCAGCTGCTCGTTATTGCGATTGTTTGTAATTGAATGCTCGTCAGCGAAGCGATCATTATTTGCAGATGATGTGGTTTCCGTTGGGCGAGTAACCAATTCGATGTCATCGCCCCCCGGTGCGAGGAGGACTGGTGTGTCAAGCAATTCTAATTCCGGCTGTTTGCGTCTCTTCTTCAATGTTTTTGATCTTCGCCCTCACCGCGTGATTCAACCCAACTCGATAGACAATCAATTTCATTTGCCTGACGTATGCCCAAAAGCCGCCTCTCAGTTTTTACCAGGAAGGCCCGATAACCGAGTCCGGTAGCAAAGAAAACGGAGGACATGATCACAAATAGAAAATTGGGTGCTTGGAGAACATCTCCCGCTCTCAGTAGTGTCAATTGATGCCATAGATCGACTGCGATCACTAAAGCTGCGAGAATCAAAAACCTGTTGCTACGTTTGATATGCCGGTGTGTAGTTTCGATCGACCGACCAAATGGAGCCGGATAGGACAACCCTTTCAGCGCAATCTGGTCTCTGACAGATCGCTTGACGACGAACATCTGTGTCAAACGATCTGTCGGCAAATATTTCAAGCTGTTTCTGATTTGAGTTTGCCACTTGCCTTGCTCCATAGCGAACATGAGTTCGATTACCACAAAGAACGGCGCCAGCACCCGGGACCAGAACCTGACTGTGGCTTGTTGAAATGACAGCCTGTTTCCGTTTTGATTTAAAACGACCAGACCAAACAAACGCTTGCCTGGTGTTGCCTGCATTTTCGAACTTTCGAAAATAGCGTGGTAAGCACATGCAACCGCAGGATAAATTGCCACGCAGAATACAGCCAGAGGGCTAAAGAATGTTGGTATCGAAAGCATTGACAAGCCATTAAGAACCTGGAATTCCGGGGTAGCCCAGAACATTACTTGTACAAACGGAAGGACTGCCGCTGCATTGAACGGGAGCGGTGGAACACCGCTCAGTAAAGCTGATGCGAGAAACATAAGCGTTGCCACGAGCGAGCAAGCTCCGTAGATTGCAGCACCATCAACGACGGAGGCCAGAAAACGATCGGTGGTCTTTGGTACTGTGTCAGCAGAATATGTCGCTATTGTGTTGCCGGCGGCGATTGCTTCAAGTTCGCTTTTCACTTCGTCGAAGCTCTGATATCTTTCCGCCGGTTCTTTTCTCAGACAGCGCATAACCATCTGTTCCACGCGCTTTGTCTTCGTAGAATAGTCCACGCAATCATGAAAAGGTGGTGGAACTTCCTTTAGATGCCGCAAAATTACCTGGACAGGATTGATTCCATTAAACGGCGGCGAGCCGCACAGCACCTCGTACATCAAGCAACCGAATGAATATATGTCAGACAGTTCGTTTACCCGAGTGCCGATGCATTGTTCAGGACTCATGTAATGAGGTGTACCGAAAACCTCGCCCGTTCTGGTCACGTCTGTGACGGCGGAGCGAGCCGACTGCATCACCGAGGACATGCCAAAATCGATTAGTCTTACTACATCGCTTCCATCGCTATTTGTAATCACTACATTTGAAGGTTTAAGATCGCGATGAAGAACGGCTTTCGTGTGTGCATGCGACATGGCATCACATATTTGTTTGAAGATATCTAGCGCCCTCTCGACGGCTAGAGGACCTTGTTTGATCATCTCTGCAAGATTGTTTCCGTTGCACAGCTGCTGCACCACAAATGGTGCGCCCTGTTCGGTTTTTCCGTGCCCATAAACCGCAGCGATGTTGATGTGAGTAAGGGAAACGGAAGCATCAACCTCTTTTTTGAACTGTTTAACCGCTGCAGTGTTTGAGGTGAGCTCGTCCTTGAGTATTTTGAGAGCAAACTGGCGGTTTAAACTCTTGCTTCTGACAGCGTAAACATTACATATTGCGCCCGCGCCTATCGTGCCGAGAATTTCGAACTCTTCATCAAGGTGGGCTTCTTTTGTTTCGTCAGTTTCATGTATGGAATCAACGCTCGTTATATCGCCGGACCCATCCGATCCGGAGTCGGTTCCCCCTCCGGTCTTCTCGTCCATGGCTAAAAGCTGTGACTTTGCAGGCGTGCTATGCAAATTTTCGTTGGCTGAATGGCTCGTTACGAACGCGAATGCCCGTTTGTGCTTGTCGTTCTGTTGTCCGAAAAGCCAGCAAGTTCTTGCATGAAGCCGGCGTTCTTGTTTAAGCGAATCACTATCCATTTGTTCGCCCTGGCGACAAAGGCGCCTCAAGTCTCAATTGTTATACCCATAACTCAGTGCCGGAAAACTTTCCTACCGGGGCGCATGCCGTGTCCGCGGACTTCTTCAAGAGGGCAGCATTGAGGCGACAAATCGCTCGCGAAGAACTGGCAAAATATTGCGCGCCATCGACCATAAATGAGCTTTGAGAGGTTGCAGTTCATGCTCATGCGTTTTTGTGCTGCGGTTTTGTACTGCCGTTTTGTACTGCGGTTTAACCATTCGGTCTGTTTTATAAGACCCAACTTTGTAAAAATTACTGAGTCTGAAAGTCCCAGATGTTTTGGTAACTCATCCATTTCAGCTTTGAAGGCGATTGCCGGCGTCAATTCCTTCGCTTTGCTGCAGAGATATGGTGCTAGTATGCGTTGACCTGGGTGCTTGACGAATGTCAAGCAAGTCCCTCTTGACGTGGAGTCCCAAGACACAACTTTGGAAGGAATATTTGATGAATAAAAAGCGTAAATTCGTTTCTCTGGCTGTAGCAGTAGCCGCTGCCCTGCCAGTTCTGGCGATTGCAGTGAAAGCAGCTCATTTCCCCGCGAATGCTGTTTTTTGCGATGATGGAAGTTTTGCAACTCAGGGGATGTTCAGCCAGTTCGTACCACCCACCTTCTTCTGGGCTGGTGGTGGCACAAACCCCAAAGTGCAAGGCGATGAATACATCGGACTGCGTATCGATGGACAAAACCTGCCCGTTGGTAATTTCATTTTTCAGGTCAATGCAGACCGTGACTTGCGTCTCGACAATGGCGCTGTAATCGTCTATCAGTACATCGTCAATGGAACGACGACTACGGTGACCAAGACTATTGCTGGTGCTCCTGCAAATGGTCTGGTCGTTGCGTCGAACGGACATAACCAGTTCACCATCACCATGAATGGCTTGACCAATGGAGCCAGTGGGGTATGGGGCAACATCTACTTCGACGACCAGGGACGGACAGCTGGCGTGCCTTTTCAAGACAACGTAATCAACGTCAAAGTTAATGGCAAGACCTTGTTCCCAGGCGCGGCATCTTTGACTGCACCACTCCAGGATTGCACTGGGCTCTAAAATGCAAGATCAGGTAGCGGTGGGGCACTTCGGTGCCCCACACTCCTTTTTGTCGGCAAATAGCCGTCTTCTTCTATGATGTCTGAAGCTGCTAAATCGAGAACTGCACCAGATGCGGTGTCATCTACAGGCGCCTGGCACCACTGGTGCGCTTTTCTTTCGGCTCCAGTAAATGGAACGTCTTTAGCGGTGTTCCGCATTTGGTTCGCGCTATGTATGCTTGCGAACACCTGGGTTTACACTGTCGATGTTCATATCGACTACTTGAAGCCGAAGCTTTTCTTCAGCTTCATTCCAGGCATGATTATGTGGCCTGGTGCGGGTATCTATGTACATTTTGCCATTTTAGCGATTTCAGCCGCCATGATCGGTCTCGGATTGTATTATCGAGCCGCCACTATCGCTTTCTTTTTCGCTCACACCTATTTGTTTTTACTTGAAAAGGCGTATTACCAGAATCACTTTTACTTAGTAAGCCTGCTCAGTTTCTTGTTTATCTTCTTGCCGGCGAACAAAGTCTGGTCCGTCGACAACGACGACAAAAGCAGTCACAATCTGGTTCCTCGTTGGTCGGTTTTGATACTGAAATTGCAGATAGCCATTGTCTATTTTTATGGCGGCATAGCAAAATTGAGTACGGATTGGTTAAACGGACATCCTCAAACCGAGTTTCTAGGACAGTTTGCAAATGAGCCTTTTATTGGCTCGATTGTTGCGCATCCATGGTTCGCCTATCTCGTTACCTATGCTGGAATCATCATCGATTTATCGATCGGCTTTTTATTGTTCTGGGCTCCGACATTCTGGTTTGGGGCCGTTATTGCGGTTGCGTTTCACCTGATGAATTCACGCTTGTTTCCAATCGGCATTTTTCCGTGGTTGATGATTGGCACTACAACGCTCTTCGCTCCTTACGATTGGCCAGAGCGGCTGAAGAATAAATTTGTGAGATGGGCGAGTGCACGCAAGACGAATCAGGCTAAACCGGTTGAATCTGGTGCCGATATACTCGCACAGCCGGTTTCCTGGAACTACCAAATTAGTATTGGCATGCTGATCCTTTTGCATGTGTACGTTTTGATTCAGGTGGTTTTGCCGTGGAGGCGCTTTTTCTATCCCGGTGATACAAGCTGGACTGAGCTTGGGCACCGGTTCTCCTGGTCTATGATGCTGCGCACTAAGCTGGTCAAATCTTTTGAAGTGACAGTGACCAATCCGAAGACCGGTGAGAAGTATCTTGTTGACTATAGCAAGGATATGAGTCCCAAGCAGGTTTTCCACATGCAGACACGTCCAGACATGATTTTGCAGTACGCACACTATGTCGCCGATGTCGAAGAGAAGAAGTTGGGTGTCCGACCAAAGGTTTCAGTCAGGGCGGTGGAATCGCTTAATCTCCGTCAAATTCAAGATTTGATTGATCCCTCTGTGGATCTGGCGGCTGAACAAGACTCGCTGGCAACTCCTCGCTGGATTGTGCCGCTTTACCCTGCGCCAAGTTTACGAATGCAACGGCGTGTCATTACGAACACCAGCCACGGACCCGCTGAAGCTCCGTAGGCGTGAGCCGCTGGCCTGTCCGTGCTGCACTGCAGAATCTTTGTGTGGCGACCTGGTCCGTCGCGCGTGGAAGAAAACCTGTCAGCTTTCTTTGATGCGTTTATCGAGCGCAGCGACGGGTTGAGTCAATGCAAACTCCAGAAGTTCTGCCCGCTCAGGTTTTGCTTGCAGTAGCAAATCGCCCAGATAAATGAGGGCATCGTTCGCTGTTGCACCGAGATTGAGCTGCATACATAAATTGATAGAGACCTGCTGGCAGATTTCCGGTATTGGCGATTCGAAATTGTACTTATCGTCTGTTTCTTTTGAAGTTGGTTTCGGTTGCACTTTGTCGGCTACGTTGTGACAGGCAAGCACGAAGTCTTTGAACCACATGGGCAGGGTGCGGGTGGCAGCCTGTTCGAATAAGGTCAGCCATATACTTATAGTCAGGAGCTCTTTGACTGTGAGGCTGTACTGTTCCATGGTCAGGTTGGTTTCCGCGCCTGTGCCTGATGCCTTGTCACAATGGTCGATGTAGTCTTTCAAAAGCTTGCTGCCAAGGATTCCTATCCCGGCGGTCAGAAACAGCACCCGCGCACGGAACTCTGTGTCATCGACCGGGCGATGCTTCTCAGTAATTTCAAAAGGCCTGGTCTGAGGGTCTGAGGCGTCCACTAGAAACCCTTTTTAGTAATCCCGAACATATTATCAGGGAGATTTCGTCTACCGTTGAATTGTCCCTAAACTGCCACAAACTTTGCTTTATAGTGCCCGTAACTTCCGCCCGGAAGAGTCTCGTTGAAGACACTTACTACCAGGATGCTTGACATTTAATCTTGACTACGTAATTTTCCCAATGACAAGCTCCTTAAACCTGTGTAATATACGAGAGCCTGCAACCAAATAACCAACCTGTCCTGAAAAGCCGCCGCGCTTGTTTTACTACAGTGCCCTGCGGGGAATATAGCGTTTAGCTTATTCACCCCAAGGTATCTTTTACACATCTTATTTTTGTGGCTAAACCTGATGTTAGCCCAATCAAGGAGTAAATTATGGCCGTTGATAATGAGAAGGAAGCTCAAGCAACCGCAGATAAGGTCAAAACAGCCGATCACGGTGGCAAAGGTGCCCATGACGCTTATGACAGCCTGAACAGAGAAGTTCAATCTCACTACGACCAGATTGGTAAGAACGGCTACACGCAAGAAGATTTCAAAAACTATCAGAACGCATTGGTCAAAGACCTGCAGGCGAATGGCACATTGCCGGATCTCTCGCTTTCATGGGCCGCCGAAAACCAATCATTGCTCCACAAATTGAGCTCTCGTCAGCCAAGTGATGGTCATGGTGCCAACAACTTGCCTGACACCGGAATCAGCCATGACGCTGTTCCTGCAGTAGTGCAATTGATGCAAAACAATTTCAACTCCGCTTTGATCAAAGCTTACGGAGATCAGCTCGAAAAAGGTGGCACGTTTGACGCCGCTACTTCCGCAACCGGTGACAACCCTGGTCACAATGCTTACCTCGGACCGAAGAGCATCGCTGCTTACTTCGATCAAGAGTCACGCGGTCAAGATAATCGCGCCATGCAAGCCAAAAATGGTGATGGACAAGTGACCAGCAGCTTGAGTGGCTTGTTCAAGACTGGTCCTAACGGCGAAGCTCCATTGATTCAGCAGCTCGATACCGCCAAAAACGGTGGCAAGCCAGACGGTAACATCAGCAGTGGTGATATCGACGCCTGGTTGAATTCGCATGATGCTAAAGACCCTAACTATC
The DNA here is from genome assembly GCA_036702955.1 of Drouetiella sp. Lineage (GTDB taxonomy): Bacteria > Cyanobacteriota > Vampirovibrionia > Obscuribacterales > Obscuribacteraceae > PALSA-1081. The sequence continues at coordinate 25,381 of DATNPY010000002.1, forward strand.
AGCTCGTCAAAGACATTAAAGACGGCAAATACGACGGTCTGAAGAAGAAAGACGGCACCGACAAAATCAGTGATGGTTTCAACGTCGATGAACTGAACTCCGACCTCGGCATCGCCGGTGTAAGCAAAGATGACATCGCCAGCGGCAAGAAAAAATATAGCGATCTAGCTGCCGCCTACAATCAAGCTTCTTCTTCTGATGCAGCAGCCGCACCGAAAGTAGATAAACTCGCTGACGGCAACGTCGGTAAGATCAGCTATGCCAACGGTCGCAGCGAGCAGTTCGAATACGACTCGACCGGCAACATTAACCGCATCACTGAAACCCCTGCCAATGGCGGCGCTCCTACAGTTTACAAAGCCGATGACAAAGGCAACTGGGGTCCAGTCAAGCCAGACGGCACCATCGATACATCAGCTGGAAACCACAACCCTGTCGTCACAGCTGACGGACAATACGCCTACCAGACCAAAGACGGTAAGTGGAATGTCGTCGACAACCACGGCAACGCAACCGCTCCAAGCGGTGACTTCACCTATACTCAGCACACACTGAAGTTGGACAGCTCCGGCAATCCAATTCCAGGACAGAAGCAAGACTCGCAGATCACTGTTAACTCCAGCAGTGAAGTGACACAGGTTAAGTATCCTGATGGCTCTGCTTCCAAATTCACTTATGACAGCACTGACCCAACTAAGTTGACGAGCGTTGTTCGCGCTGACGCTTCCGGCAACGAATCGGAATTCGTCAAGAACGCTGATGGTAAGTGGGTCGCAGCTGACAAAGACCACAAGCCAACTGACAAAGCCGCCAAGTTCAGCGATATCTCCGTTGATTCTTCCGGCAACGTGTCTGTCAAAGGTGGCGATGGCAACACCATCGTAATCACTCCAGACAACGTCGGTCACAAAGATTCAGCCACTGGTGCTGTAGTCGGAGCTGACTCCAAACCAGCAACCACCAACACTGGAGCTGGTACTGACACCGGCAGTGGTACTGGAACTGATAACAAACCAGCCGCCGCCATTCCTTTCGAAACCAAGCAGGATGATAAAGGAAACACCACCTTCACACTCGATGGTGGAAGCGGACACTGGCTCTGGAACTACGCTGACCAACTCGCTAAGGCCAACGGTAAGAGCACAGCAGCAGTACTGGACGAAATCGTCAAAGCCAATCGCGGCAAAAACGGCATCCCAGCCGACGCTACTGGTGCTAACCCAGGCAACTACAAGAAGGGTGAGTACGTCATCCCAGCTGACCTGGTTCCTCCAGCACAGCCGGCCGACCCAAACACTGATACAAGTCAGGCATAGAAACTGGTTAGAACGAAACAGTACAAGTACATTGAAGCGAAGAGGGAGCCGCAAGGCTCCCTCTTTGTAAGTTGGTCATAGCACTTGTTTGTGTCGTGGCACTTCTAAGCCGCTCCCGGCAGCTCTGATGCAGCTATGAAGCAATTTAGTCCTGACTTTGATTCCACTGGTCGTCCTCATTACGATCAAATCGGATATCCGTTGGTTTTGGTGTCTTGTTGTTGTTGCTTCCACCCGGTTGTGTAGCCCCGCTACCGCCGACTCCTGGAAGAGCCCAGCCTCCGAAGTTGTCTAGATCGATAACAGGTGGTTTTCCAACTAGCTTGCGAGTTCCAAGCAAGTCGATTTCCCGCTGGATATCATCTTTAGACCGTTCTGGTTCAAGAATGGCGGCAATATCTGCAAAGTAGAGAGTTTCTTTCTCGACCAGAGCTTGTGCGAGTTTGTCTAACTGAACTCGCTTAGCCTTAATCAAGTTAGTTACGTTTTCCATGCAGCTATCAACCAGCGTTTTTATTTCCATTTCGATTTCGCGATTGGTCGCTGGTGATGCCTGTCTTGCATCAACCCACTCGCCTTTGTACTCATAGGCTGTGGTGGTGTTGAATTTGAAGGAACCCATACCCCAATACCTGATCATGTTGTTTGCGATGTGACCAACCGAATTCAGGTCTGAAGAAACTCCAGAGGTCGTTGTATCCATGTAGATTTGCTCTGCAGCCATGCCGCCCAGCCCAACCTCAATGTCTACAATATACTCGTGTTTGTTTTGCTGAACGTAGTCCTCTTTCTCAACGGGCCACATGTAGCCGAGTGCTCCACCGCGCGGCACCACAGTTACCACCTGGATCCGGTCACGACGGTTGCGGTAATAGCAGACCATGGTGTGACCTGCTTCATGGTACGCAGTCGCCATCAACTCTTCGATCAATATCTGGCGACTGTATTGCATACCGAAGCGCACTCTCTGCACTGCTTGGAACAAATCTCCCTGTGAGATTTTCATGTTGCCGTCACGGATTGCAATCAATCCAGCTTCGTTAACAATGTTGGCGAGCTCAGCACCTGCACTGAAAACTGTCATCCGAGCTATATCGAGAGTGTTGACTGTATCGTCAGTTGCCGTTTTCTTTAGATAACTCTGAAGAATCGCGTCGCGACCTTCAAGATTAGGTAGTGGCACGTCGATTCGACGATCGAAGCGACCCGGTCTTAAAAGTGCGGAATCAAGGAGATCTGGATGATTTGTCGCACCGATAGTCAACACCTTGTGCTTTCCGAAACCGTCCATTTCGACCAGCAATTGATTCAAGGTTTTGTTGTGGTCTTGAACTGCACCACCACCTCGTTCGATACCGCGCCTTGCCCCAATAGCGTCAATCTCGTCGATGAATACAATGCACGGTTTGCCGCCTCGACGAGCCTGTTCATAAACTGCCCGCACACGAACAGCTGTCTCGCCGGCCCACATCGATTGGAAATCGCTTCCTGACAGAGAGTAGAATGGAACCCCAGCTTCGTTAGCTATCGCTTTGGCAAGCATGGTTTTACCAGTGCCAGGTCTGCCCACAAGCAGAACTCCCTTCGGTGCTTTTAAGCCTGATTCAAAGACTTTGTCTGCATGCTTAAGAAGGGCGACGACTTCGGCGGCTTCGGCTTTGGCTTCATCCATACCTTTCAGGTCTGTGAGTCGTACATCGATGTCTGGCACACGTGACATGTTTACGCCATGCGTATTGAGCTTGTGTCCAGATGTTACCGAAACTCTGTCCACGGCTTCTTCCAGGTCACACTCTTCTACGTGAGTTTTCTTCTTTCGAATAGCTAATATCGCCGCTTCATTGACTGCTGCCGCGATGTCTGCACCGGAAAAATTGGTAGTCTGTTTTGCCAGTTTATCCAAATCTGGCTCAGAGGCTAACTTTATTGTTTTCAGATACTGCGTGAAGATGATTTTTCTAGCCGGAGCGTCTGGCAGACCGACATAGACTTTCCTGTCGAATCTACCGCTGCGCATAAACGCTGAATCCAGAATCGGTTCCTTGTTAGTGGCACCAATTGTGATGACGTTGCTGCGTGAAAAACCAACTAGTACGACCAGAATCTGATTGAGCGCATCTGACCTCA
>DATNPY010000073.1:0-38931 GCA_036702955.1 Drouetiella sp.
CTCTCACGAAAGCTACTATTCAGTCGCCAACAAATTGACTGCTGAAATCCCCGGAGCATTCCAACCAAATCAATTCGCCAATCCGAATAATCCAATGGCACACTATCTGTCTACCGGTCCTGAAATCTGGGAACAGACAGATGGAAAAATTACGCATTTCGTAGCTTCAATGGGCACAGGTGGCACCATATCTGGTACTGCGCGCTACCTGCGTGAGAAAAATCCCAACATTCGTATTATTGGAGTAGACCCTGAAGGCTCAATCTATTCAGGCGATCTGGCCGGTTCGTACAAAGTAGAAGGAATTGGTGAAGATTTCATTCCGCGCAACGCTGAACTTAAAATCATCGATGAATTTGTTCGAGTCAGCGACAAAGATTCATTCACGATGGGTCGACGCCTGGCTCGCGAAGAGGGCATTCTCGCCGGCGGTTCGTGTGGAACTGCAGTTTTTGCAGCGTTGAAGATCTCCCAGGAATTGACCGAGAAAGATGTTGTGGTTGTGCTACTGCCCGACGGCGGTCGCGGTTACCTGAGCAAAATGTATTCAGATGAATGGATGCGTGAAAACGGCTTCATGCCTGCACCTGAATACAGCTATCTGGCTTCCGACCTGCTTGAAAGAAAGAAAGGACGTAACAAGATTTCACCGATCATCGTTATGCATCCGGAAGACACGATTCAGCAGACCATTAATGCTATGGAGCAGCATGGCATCGACCAGCTGCCGGTCGTCACTGAAGATGCGCGAAACGTCGGGCATATCAACGACGTTATCGCCATGCAAGTAGTCTATGAACGCAAAGACCCAGCTACTACTACAGTTGGATCCGTGATGGGCAGACCGTTCCCGCAATTCGACGTGAACTCGGAAATCGATCAAATCTATAAGTCATTTAGATTGGGCAACGCCATGGTCGTAATCACCAAAGATAACAAAGCCTGCGGTGTTCTGACCAAGTTCGACATCATGTCTCATTTGCGCGAAAAAATTGGTTCGGGCGAAAAAATGGTAACTAAAGAAGAGCGAAAACATAAAGCAGAGAAAGCACAACTAGGAGCATAAAAATGAAGTTCTCGACGAAGGCGATTCACGTTGGTCAAGCCCCAGACCCAAGCACTGGTGCGATCATTACGCCTATTTTTCAGACCTCCACTTACGTGCAGGATGAGCTGGGCAAACACAAGGGCTTCGAGTACGCACGCACTCAGAACCCAACTCGCTCTGCTCTGGAAGAGTGTCTCGCCTCGTTGGAAGACGGAAAATATGGACTCTGTTTCGGCTCAGGACTGGCTGCGACTACAACCGTGATGACGCTCCTTTCGGCTGGCGATCACGTGGTTGTTTGCGACGATGTTTATGGTGGCACTTACAGGTTGTTTGATAAGGTTTTCAGACGGTACGGTCTGACTTTCGATTTCGTGGACGGTCGAGACGTGAAGAACGTCGAAGCCGCTGTGAAGCCAAACACCAAAATGTTGTGGCTTGAAACTCCCACTAACCCGATGCTGCAATTAATTGATATTGCGGCTCTGGTCAAGGCGATTCGTGCCACCAAAAATGGTGCTGACATCATCGCAGTTGTCGACAATACCTTTGCCAGTCCGTACCTCCAGAATCCGCTCAACCTGGGCGCTGACGTCGTTGTTCACAGCACGACCAAATACCTTGGTGGACACAGCGATGTTGTCGGCGGATGTGCCGTAACAAACAATGATAAATACTATGAAACACTCAAGTTCCATCAAAATGCAGTTGGAGCGACTCCCGGGCCTTTTGACTGCTGGCTGGTTTTGCGCGGCTTGAAGACACTTGCAGTGCGCATGAAAGCGCACGAAAGCAATGCGATGGCAATCGCTAAATATCTGGAAAAGCACCCCGCCATCGAGAAAGTAATTTATCCAGGACTGGCATCACATCCTCAGCATGAACTGGCTAAACGGCAAATGAGAGGATTTGGCGGCATGGTCTCGGTCGTAGTTAAGGGTGGCTTGCAAAATGCCAAGACGTTCCTCGACGGCACCAAGCTCTTCTCGCTTGCAGAGAGCCTGGGCGGAGTTGAAAGCTTGATTGGCCACCCCGCTACGATGACGCATGCATCGATTCCTAAAGATGTGCGAGAAGCGCGTGGCATCGTCGACGGACTGGTGCGTTTGTCTGTTGGCATCGAAGATCAGGATGACCTGATCAAAGATATCGAGACTGCTCTTTCAAAAGTTCAGGTTCTTTCGAAAGTCTAATAATTGATGCTGCTAGAGGCAGTTGATTTTTTAGCTTTGCTCTTTCTGGGCATGGCGATTCTGCCGTAGACTGAGCTTTTCTCGACGCGGTTGGTGCCGCCTGAGATACGCGCGAAATCGTCCCCACCATAGCTTTGCCCGTAAGTTGCCACTCTTGGCGGTGCTGGTGCAACAGGTTGTGTCTGGGCGGGCAACAACTCGCCGCTGACATTTCGATTAGCCAGGCTGGCATTCGTTCGGTTTTGCGTGAGCGCCGCACTTACGTCTCGATTGGCAAGCTGCCCACTCACCTGGTTGTTTCTCAAGTTGGCGCTGACGTCCTGATGACTGAGCTTAGCGCTTACGTCAGGCGATCTCAAATTGGCTGAGACGTTGGTTTCAGGTGGTCTCGTCAGATTGAAGGGAATGTGATTGGGTCGTTGATAGATTGACTGATTGCGCGGCACGATGTGTGTCACGGTCACGTTTGGATGCAACTGCGCTGGTCCAGAGCGGTGATGAAAGCGGTCGGGTAAAGAGTTGGCGCGCACTGTTTTCAACCCCTGCACATTGGCGTAGATTGGATTCCAGTGCCAGTGTCCCAGGTTGGGATTATTCTGAACGAGGTTGTGCTGCCAGCCGTTCACCTGCACAGAACCGGTCGTCACGCGCACTACTGCTTTCCGCTCGGCTGCGTCTGCGCTCAAGCAAAATACAGGCAGACACGCGAGCGCTGCGATTATTCTGGTTATAAGTGGCGGGGCGACCATCAGTAATGTCAAGACCTCTGCAAGAGGTATACCCAACTTTTTCGGCAAATGCAAGTTAAACCGCGATTGTCGCTGGCATATGAAGATTTTTCACCGTTCTCGGTTTACGGAAACCTTCCACCTGCTTGTTTGTCCGATAATTTAGTGCCCCGCCGATGCTGTCCACGGCGGTTTGACGCCAATTGTCGGAGGTTTTATGTCCAGTCCATCACCTCAAAAAGTCGCCTATCTTGGTTTGGGAATCATGGGCGCTGCCATGTCTATCAATTTGCGCAAAGCTGGTTTTGATGTGATCGGCTGGAATCGCACTGCCTCCAGACCCGCAGTGGAAACGGCAAAGAGTGAGGGCGTCAAGATCGCTAAAAGCATTGAGGAGGCGGTCAGCCAGGTCGATTATGTCTTCTGCTGTCTGGGTGATGTGCCAGACGTCGAGCAGGTTTTGCTCGGTGATGTGAAAAAATTTGCTCGCAAAAACGCTGTCATAACAGACCTGTCAACAATCGGCAGGGCTGCAGCTATCCACTTGAATGAAGAACTGGCAAGGTCCAACCTGCGATTTCTCGATGCTCCTGTTACCGGTGGTGACATTGGCGCCCGGCAGGGCACTTTAACGATTCTGGTAGGAGGTGAAAAGCCGACATTCGACGAAGTGCTGCCTCTTTTCCAGGCAATCGGCAAGAACATTGTTTATTGCGGAAAAGCCGGAAGCGGGCAGGCGATGAAGCTCTGCAATCAAGTCTTGTGCGCTATCAATATGATTGCCGTGAGCGAAACGTTTTCACTGGCAGATGAAATGCAAATCGACAAAAAGCTTTTACTCGATGCACTTGGCAGCGGCGCTGGCGCTTCCTGGGCGCTGTCGAACCTCGGAGCACGTGTAGCCAATGGCGATTACCAACCTGGATTCACGCTCGAGCATATGCTCAAAGATTTGCGATTAATAGGCGAGAACGTCAGTGATTGTCAGTTACCGGGTGTCGACCTGGCTAAGAAACTCTTCCAGGAAGCTGGTCAATTGGGCGGCGAAACCGGCTTCAGACAGGGCACGCAGGCGATGTTCAGAGCCTACGACGCAGCCAAGCAGACGGTCTGATTCGCTGCAATAGAATTTATGTTGATTTCAGTGACGCTGTTTGCCTGTGTTGCTGATCGGTTGGCAACCTTGAACCGTAGCAATGCGGGCTTTCCAGTTGTCGCAACCCTTGTTTTTGATTTTTTACGAACAGATCTTATAACTTGAAACCGGCACCAGAAGCGGGATAGGATCATGGCTGATAGCTCACCGCTCAGGATATACATATGCCTCAAACACAAGCAATTGTTGATACTTCAGTTTTGGACGAAGTCGTTCACTGGATCAAGAGTCTGACTGCAGTAGGTGTTTCACCCGACACTGCAGCAACAATCACAAGCCAATTCTTTCTCGCTGCTTGCGAAATGATCACAGAAGAAGGCGACGAAGAAGACGATATGGACGAAGATTTCGAAGAATAGATTGATTCGTTTCTCAGTCTTGTTATTTAAGGCCTGCGCGAGCAGGCCTTTTCTTTTTGTTACCACTACATATGGTGGCGCCGACGGCGGAACTTTTATTAAAGTTATTGCACGCCACTTTTCAGAATCTGCTTGCGATGTTTCAGAATCTGAAGCGCATACTAGCGTGATTCAAATGCTGAGGTATCATAGGCACTGAGCTGGCAGCAATAATTCGATCGAGGCAAGACGTAAATGCGCCATATTCTGTATGTTTTACTGATTGGCTGCCTGTGTCTTTCACTTTCCGCCTGCACAAAGCGAGTTAAGAAAGACCCTCGCCAGTTGACGGCTCTTGTCTCGATTGAAGGCTCTGACACGATGACAGCCCTCGTGCAAGCCTGGGCTGACAACTTCATGAAAAACGAGCCTGGTGTGCCAATTTCAGTTAACTCCGGCGATTCCGGCGCCGGCATCGATGCTCTGATCAACCGCACAACAGACCTGGCTGCTGCATCGCGCGATTTGAGTGACGCTGAAACAGCCCAGTTACATGCTAAGTCAATTAAATTGAAAAAAATCACGGTCGCTCGCGATTCCATTGCCATCATCGTCAACCATGCAAATCCAGTATCGGTCTTGACTCTGGAGCAAGCCAAAAATATTTTTGCTGGTTCAGTCAAAAACTGGAGCGCCGTTGGCGGCGACAAATCTGCGATACAGGTCTTCACACGAGAAGAAAAGTCGGGCACATACAATTTCGTTAAAGCGCATTTGCTGCAGAATGCTGATTACGCCGAAGGCGCACAGACTGTACATTCTGGCAAAGATTTACTTTCAGCGATCGAAAAGAATAAATCCGCAGTGGGCTATGTGGGCATGGGAACGGCAAGCGAAGCTGGTGGCAAAGTTAAGGTGCTTGCACTCAAATTGTCCCCAGATTCAGAGCCCGTCAAGCCCACCGAACATTCCACAGTGACCGATTACCCACTCAGCCGTCCTCTCATTTTCTTCATGGACGAAGAGCCGAAGCCGTCAGTGCGCAAGTTCGTCGATTATTGTCTTGGTGCCGAAGCCCAGAAGCTTGTGCGCGCTGAGGGCTATGCGCCTGTCGAATAGCAAGCGCGCCCGTCCGATAGCGAAGGCGCCTGTCGAACAGCAAGCTTAACGTTTTTTTGATTTTGACTGCCTCTTTGAGATATAACTGTGACGGTAGCAAAGTGAGATTAGCCGTTACATGGATTTCCTGGAAGCGCTGAAGGAAAAGGTCCTTATATTCGATGGAGCCATGGGCACATCGATTCATAAGTACGACCTGTCTATCGACGACTATCTGGGTTACGAAAATTGCCCTGAAATCCTTGTCGAAAGCCAACCGCACGTTTTGAAGGAAATTCATGCGTCCTTTCTAGAGGTTGGGTGCGACGTTGTAGAAACAGACTCTTTTGGCGGCTCTCCTATTGTTCTGGCTGAGTTTGGACTGGCTGAACGTGCCTATGAATTGAACAAAAAGGCTGCCGAACTGGCTCGAGACGTGGCCGCCAGTTATTCGCAAAATGGTCAGAAACGGTTCGTTTCCGGATCGATTGGTCCGACAACCAAATTGCCTTCGCTCGGGCACATCTCTTTTGCCGAGATGAAAGACGCTTACTATGTACAGGTGGCTGGACTTGTTGATGGTGGCGTTGACGTTCTGCAGTTTGAGACAGGGCAGGATTTGCTGCAGGCAAAAGCGGCTATCGTAGCCATTCTCGATTATTTGAAAAAGGTTGGAAAACGAGTTCCCATTATTACTCAAGTAACGATTGAGGCACCACCCCTGGGGACAATGCTCGTCGGCTCAGATATTTCTTGCGCACTGACGACGCTCAACACCTTCCCAATCGACGTGATCGGCTTGAACTGCGCTACCGGTCCGCAAGAGATGCTCGACCCTGTCAGCTACCTCTGTCACAACAGCCCCAAGTATGTTTCAGTTTTGCCCAACGCTGGTTTGCCCGAAAACGTAAACGGCGAGACCGTTTACAAGTTGACCCCGCAAGAGTTGGCTGATTCTCTCAACCACTTCGCGCGAGACCTCGGCGTTAACATCATTGGTGGCTGCTGTGGTACCACGCCTGAACATTTGAAGCGCGTTTGCGAAGTTGTCGGCAATCTCAAGCCGAAGCAGCGAGACGTCGACTTTACGCCGTCGGTGGCGAGCATCTATACATCTGTGGCCATGCACGTCGACCCGGCTCCGCTTATAGTCGGTGAGCGCACCAATACAAATGGCAGCCGCAAATTTAAACAGCTGTTGCAAAAAGAAGATTGGGATTCGATGGTGGCAATGGCTCGTGACCAGGAGCGTGAAGGCGCTCATGTTCTCGACGTCTGCACTGCTTACGTCGGTCGCGATGAAGTTCGCGATATGAACATTTTGATCAAGCGTTTGAATACGGAAATGCAAATTCCGCTGGTCATCGATACAACTGAATTCAATGTCCTTGAAGATTCTCTGCAGCTTGTTGCTGGTAAGCCAATCGTCAATTCTATCAACCTGGAAGATGGCGAAGAAAAGATGCTGAAAAAAATCGAGCTGATTACTCGTTATGGCGCAGCCGCAGTTGCCCTGACGATTGACGAAGCCGGCATGGCGCGCCCCGCAGATAAGAAGCTGGAAATCGCCCGGCGCATTTATGATATTGCCACCGCTGCTGGTATCGCTCCGTCTGACCTGATCTTTGATGCTCTCACTTTTACGCTCTCCACAGGCAATGAAGACGACCGGAAGCTGGGGCTGGAGACTCTTAAAGGTATTAAGCTGATTAAGGAAAATCTGCCTGGTGTGCACACTATTCTTGGTGTCAGCAATATCTCATTTGGTTTCGATCCGACTATCAGGCAAATTCTCAATTCAGTCTTTCTTCACTACGCCGTCGAATATGGGCTCGATATGGCAATCGTCAATGCCCAGAAGATCTTGCCTCTCTACAAAATCCAGGAAGTCGAACGCGAATATCATCGAAAACTGATCTTCGATGAACGCACCGATGATTATGACCCTCTCTTCAAGCTGTTGGAGTTTTACAAAGAGCGTGGTGGCAAGTCGTCGACTGCCGAAGTAGAGACAGGTCCTGTCGAAATCGAAGACGTGCTCAAAAAGCGTGTTGTCGATGGTAACCGGGTCAATCTCGAGAAAGATTTGAAAATAGCGCTGGAAAAGCATCCGCCGCTTGCAATCATCAACGACATCTTGCTTGATGGCATGAAGGTCGTGGGCGAGTTATTTGGCTCAGGAAAAATGCAGTTACCGTTCGTTTTGCAATCTGCCGAAACGATGAAAGCCGCAGTGGCATTCCTTGAGCCTTTCATGGACCGGGTCGAGGGTTCCACCCTGGCGACGATGGTTCTGGCTACGGTCAAAGGTGACGTTCACGATATCGGCAAAAATCTTGTCGACATTATTCTCACTAACAACGGCTACAGAGTGATCAACCTCGGAATCAAGCAGCCGATTGAAAACATCATTTCTGCTGCTGTTGAAAACAAAGCTGATTGCATCGGGATGAGCGGACTGCTCGTCAAATCAACCGTGATCATGAAGGAGAACCTCGATATTCTCAATCAGCGCGATATAGGCATTCCCGTGATCCTGGGCGGGGCTGCGCTGACTCGTCGCTATGTCGAGGAAGACTGCAGGCGCGTTTACAAGGGCAACCTCTTTTATGCCGGTGACGCATTCGATGATTTGCGAATCATGGAAGCGATCGCCAAAAAACATGACCTGACGCCGTTTATGTCTGCACCTGTTGAGCGACCGGCTGTTGTCGCTGCACCGGAATCAAACAACGGCAACGGAAGTAAACCCACCTCTAACAATGGCAGCAAATTGCCTGCCCGTTCTGATGTTCAGCGCAACGTAGACATTGCCACGCCTCCATTCTGGGGCTCGAAAATAGTTGAGGATGTTCCGCTCCAGGAAGTCTTCGAGCATGTCAATGAAAATGTATTGATTCGTGGACAGTTCAGAGTTCGACAGGGCACGATGCCTGAAGCTGAATACAAGGCGATGGTGGCAGAAAAGGTTATGCCTGCCCTGGTCGAGCTGAAAGAAAAGTGCATTCAGGAAAAATTGCTGACACCGAAAGCCATTTACGGCTACTTCCCATGCCAATCGTCAGGCAATGACTTGATTGTTTATCGCGAAGATCGAAAAACTGAGTGGGTGCGCTTTAAATTCCCCAGACAAGACCACGGCAGACATTTATGTATTTCCGATTTCTTCAGCGCTGTAGATGAGAACAAGATGGACGTATTGCCGTTGCAAGTCGTAACCATGGGCGAGATCGCCAGCGAGTATGCGCAGCAGCTTTTCAAAGATGGCAAATACACAGAGTATCTGTACTTCCACGGCTTGTCTGTCGAATCTGCAGAAGGGCTAGCTGAAGTCATCCACAAGCGCATTCGTGCTGAATTGGGCTTTGCGGCTCAAGATGCTATTGACCGACAGAAGCTGTTCCAGCAGGGCTATCGCGGCACACGTTACAGTTTCGGCTATCCTGCTTGCCCGAATCTCGAAGATCAGCAACAGTTGTTCGAGCTTCTCAAACCCGAGCGGATCGGCATGTCACTTTCTGAAGAGTTCATGCTGGTGCCGGAGCAAAGCACGTCTGCAATCGTGGTGCCGCATCCAGAGGCGAAGTACTTTAATATCTCGCGAACACCTGTCGCAAGTCTTATGGACGACTAATTCCGATCTGAGCTTACGGCCAGGTTGCTGTACGAATGTGATTGTCCGTGAAAGATGCCCCAAGCACGCGGTTTAGAACACTGTGAGCCTGGTAGGCGACGTAGGCATCTTCGTCTTCTTTCATCGCTTCCAATATTTCAATTGGGCAGTTGTAGTTATCGGTGACTTTTGTTTTCACTAGTGATTCTGGATCTTTGGATAGGATCCATAAAATTTCGGCAGGCGCATTGGCATTTTCCGCGACCGCTCCGCGAACTCGGGGATCCGCATGTTTGGCTAATTCTTCCAATCTGCGTGCCGGCGTATTTGTTTTGCGGGCAATCACCTGCAGAAAAGCGATAGTCTCTTCTGTCGTGGCAATCTTCGCTTCTTTGACCTGATGAATGGATTCCTTCTCCTTCTGTGCTTCGACGAGAGCGGCTTCTTTTGCTCTTTGCGCAGTGCGCTGCCCTTCCTTTATTTGAAATACTGTATTTTGAGCGCGCCAGGCGATAAGCGGATTTCTGTCTTTGACGAGCAAGTTGAGAGCATCCATCGAGCTGAGTGGATTCTCAGCGATTGAGTGCCGAATGCCCGCTTCGTGGTCCTTCGCCAGCACGGTTATGGTATCGCTGGGAGTGCTCGGGTTTTTTGCAACAGCGGCGCGAATGTGGGGATTGCTGTGTGACGCCAGCCACTTTAAGGCAGGCGCAGGCGTTTCGGGCTTTTGCGCGATAAGCTTGAGGGCGTTTTCAGAGAAGTTCTTGTATGGTTGCAGCGCTGTCGAGCTTTCTGTGGCGCCTGTGTTTGCAGAAGCCGATGCCTTCTCGAAGGACTCCTTGCTTGTCGGAGTTATATTTGACTTGGATGCTGCATCCTTCGACTGGCTGGCATTGCCTGTCTTCTGAGCACCAGCGCCGGAGCCGCTGTGCGAGGCGGGGCTTGAGTGTGCGCTTGAGTGACTGCCAGGCTGACCGCCTGAGTGACTGCCGGACTGACCGCCTGAGTGACTGCCAGACTGACCGCCGTGGGCTGGGGCGGCTGGACCTGGGAGTTCAAATGGATCGACCAGTTCCTCTTCTTGCAGCCGCAGTGTCTCGGTGAAGTAGGGCAGCAAGTCTTCTTCGAAGTCGACTTCGTACTCGGTTGTCGCCCCACATTGATCCGGCAAAACAAAAAGAGAATTGTAGGAGCAGCAATCCCACTTATCGGCGAGAGCTGTTTCTCGCTGGTCGTCGTCATGCAGACCAGACAGGGAGCGAGAAATATATGTGCGATTTGTTTGTTCCAGTCTGGCTATTTCTCTTAGCGCCGCATCCGAAATTTGTTGACCGGCGATAGGGCGGAGCGGTTGTGGTTCGCGCCATGTTTGTAGTTTGTCTTTGACCAGTCCGTTGCTCAATCCATCTTTGCTCAATCCAGTTTTGGGCAATTCGTCTTTGAGCAATTCGTCTTCAGTTACCGGCTTATCTCGCAACTTGTCATCCCGATTTTTGCCGTTGAACAGTGCATGGTCGAACGGCGAGCCGCTGTCCTTTAAAAGTTCCATATCCCGCCGCAATTCGTTCGTGCGAATCGGCTCTATGTCACGCCGTGAGTCGTGCTCGTCAAAGCTGTTTCGCTTGTGCGCGTTCAACTGCGAAAGTCGATTATCGTCAGGCGTTTTTGACGGCGCTCTACCTGGATCGATGGCAAACTCGAAAGGTGTTTTTGCCAGCGGAATGCTGTCACTCGAAGCAGTAGTTTTGCGACGTTTGCTTGCCCAATTATTCAAACCTTTCGTTTCAGTGCCAAGAGCCAGCTCCTGCTCCGTTGCGAAGTCGACTTCGCACAATTCCACCTCGTGCATCTGCACAGCAACGGCGTCAGGCGAGGGTTCATTGGACGGATAGCGCTCGCTCAGATGTTGTAGTCTAGTCTGCAAATCCTGTACCGGTTCCGGCGCCGGAAGCGGTGGTTCTTCTTTCAAGAACTTGCTCAGGAATTGTTGCAAACGTTTTTTGAACATCGGACGCCGACTATCCTTGGTTGATCGTTAGACCAGCTCAGTACGCCGTTCGGCAAGTAACCGAGCGGAGTAAAGACGGTTAGAAAACCGGTCTATAGAGATACAACCTTCCAGAGAACCCAACTAATCCAAATGTACTGGAACGGCGCCTGTACGTGGTATATCGCAGTATATATATTCATGCTGGTTTTTAAATACACGAATCTGCGTATAGCCCAGCCTGTGACCATTTCAGCGATCCTGGGTGACCATCTATTTATATCATTGGCTAATCCGTGCAGGAATTATTTTTCCAACATCGCTTTCGCTTCAAGTAGTTCTTTCTTTTGCTCGGCTGTAACGGCTGGATATTTTAGCTTCAGATTTTTCAGCGTTCTGTAGATGACGTGCGCAACAAACAGGCGTGTCAGCGGCTTGTAGTCGGCTGGCACGATATACCAGGGGGCATACTTGCTGCTCGTGTTGCTGATGCACTGTTCGTAGGCATCCTGATAGTCGTCCCAACGTTGCCGCTCGAATGCATCTTGCGCGGAAAACTTCCAATGCTTTTCCTTCAAATCGATGCGCTCTAGAAATCTTTTTCGCTGCTCTTCCTTAGATACGTGCAGGAAGAATTTCAAAACCAGGATGCCGTTGTTGACGAGGTATTTTTCATATGAGCTGATCTCTTCGTAGCGCCGCTTGTATATGTTTTTGTCGCGAAGGTCAGGAGGCAAATTTTGTTTGACAAGCAATTCGGGATGCACTCTCGTGACCAGAACTTCTTCGTAGTAAGAGCGGTTGAAGATGCCGATGTAGCCTCGTTCTGGAGCGACTTTAGCGCATCGCCAGAGATAATCGTGATTGAGTTCTTCCACCGATGGAGCCTTGAAGCTGTACACCTGACAACCCTGTGGATTTACGCCGCTCATGACGTGCTTGATGGTGCTGTCCTTGCCGGCTGCGTCCATGGCCTGAATCACTATCAACAGCCCGTGCGACCGCGCAGCGTAGAGCTTGTCTTGCTCCTCTTCTAGTTGAAGTTTTCCCGATTCCAGTGCGTCTTTCAGTTCTTGTTTGGATATATCATGCAGCTTGACCGATGTTGCAAAGTCTTTCTTGAGCGATATCTTTTTGCCGCCCGGTGCGACGAACTTATCGATTATGGTGTCGAGTTCTTTCGTGTGTATCTTCATGCTGACGCTCCAGGTGGTGCCGAAAATGTAGCATGCTGCGCGCCTGTAAAATCCGTGCAAGATAAGGAAAAAATTGCAGAGTTGCCGATATAAATGTTTCTTTCAGGGCAAGATACTATCAAGAGAGGTTGGCAGCGCCATAGTGCGCTTGGACCCTCGACTGTTTTCGTCTGCGTTGTTAATAGAAACTTTGGCTAGCCGCCAGAGTAATTTTTCTGCGAGATCCGTGCGATGTTGAAACTTACCGCCTTTAAAACTGCACTCTCGGCGATGGTTGTTTTGACTTTAGCCTCACCGGGATTTGCCAAAGGCAAGTCGGTTACAGAGTCAGTCAAGATCGATGCCAGTGCGCAAGCTGTGTTCGAGGCGTTGCAAGATTATCGCAACTCAAACGCCTACCATCGCAAACTCGTTTCTTACGACGGAAAGAGCGCCGTTGTCGATGAACAACTGGCAGGCGTGCCGGTGCTTGGCAATGTGCATTGCACCTGGGTCGAGAAGGAAGTGCCGTTCCAGCGGATCGACTACACTATGGTGAAGTCAGACAAATTCGTATCTGGCTCGGGTAGCTACGTGATTTTGCCCAGTGGCAATGATTCAGTCGTCCTCGAGTTGAGCACAGAACTCGACAGCGGTGTGAAAATTCCTTTTGCAAAAGAGATTGGTGCAGCCGCAGCGCACAAAGATATGAAGAATCGTCTGCAATCCATAAAGCGGCTCTCTGAGACGGCTAAAATAGCTCAGAAGTCTTGAGATTGTCGAGGCTGACTTTTGCTGTTTTGCTGTGATTAAACGGCCAGAGCGGTAAGTGGGTGGTCGTTTAAGCTCATCTGATGATGGAAGCGATCGGGCGGAGTATATTTTTCCCGTACAAAGTTATATAGAAAAACCAATACTTCTTTTCTCCAAAAGGGTGACAATAGAAATGTGCACTCAGCGTTTTGCCCGTGCACATCGTGAAGATGCTCCCCTCTTTACCATAGAGCCCAATTTCCTCTGACGCGGGAATCAGCTCATGCGTTCGGTCCGACAACCTGCGGTGCATTTGAAGCTCTGGTAATTCACCTTGAATTGCTGCTGCCTCAGGCTTGAGATGTTCTCTCGAACAGCTCCGGATAAATTTGGTTTGCCCTGGATAATGGTGCGAATATGAAATGCGATACGATCCCTGATCTCGAAAAGTTCTTGAAGATCCAGGAGCAGGCGTTGGGCGAATCGTCAGCAGAAGTGGCTACAACTGCTTCCAAGCTAGCGGAACTCTACGTCGGTGCAGACCGCTTGGACGAAGCCGAACGGCTGTTGAAGCGAGCTCTCAGCATTCGTCAAAATCTTGTCGGATTTCATCACGATGAAGTCGAAAAAACACGGCAGTGTTTGGAAAAATTGAAACAGCTCAAAACCGGTGGCAAGCCCCAACTGACACCGAAGAGTGTCTCTCAGTCGTTGCCGCCGGGTGTGAAAGTTGTGCCGCCGGGCGTGCCCGCTACAGCTGTTCAACCGCCTGCGGGTGCCGAGCCGGCGATGACTCGCCCAGCGACCGCATCTCGTGGGCAAAGTATTTCCGGCACTAGATATGGTGCAATGCCGGAAACCGGTGCACCTCGTCCAACTTTTTCAAGCACCAAAACTATTGAAGATGCAATCAAAGAAACCGAAATAGAACTCGAACTGTTGAAGCAGATGGTGGGCTCTGACCACACTTCTGTAGCCGATCTTCTAACGAAGTTGGCTGATTTGTACTGTCGCCTGCGCATGTACTCGAGAATGGAACCAGTTCTCGTTGACGCATTGAAGATTCGGGAAGCAGCCTGCGGCTCCAATCATCCCAGTGTCTCGACCGAACTCAAAAATCTGGCCCGTTTATATCTGGTGCAAGAGAGATTCGCGCTTGCCGAGCCGCTTTTCAAAAGAGCGCTCGCTATTCGTGAAAAGGCTTACGGACGTATGCATCCTCGTGTAGCCGATATCGAAGAGCAGTATGCGCTGCTGTTGCGAAAGACGAATCGCGCCTACCTGGCAGAAACTCTCGATCAACATGTCAACGCCATCAGGGCTCAGCATATTGCTGACGCCGGAGCCAACCGCAATACCAGCCTCTTCAATGGACCAGGAAACAGGTAAAGTTTGGCTCAGAGCCTGAGCAAAAAGCGGAAAGACGCGCCGGTATCAAGCTGGCGCGGCGCTTTTCGATACTGACTTCGCTTTCAGTCGGCGCACCAGAGTCGCCATATCTTCGTATCGTCCAAATGACGGAACAAGATAGGTGCCCTGGCACATCGGTCTAACTTCGTCCAGAAGTTTCTCTGCCAGTTCGAGCCCAACCTGCGAACCCTCATCACCAGCCTTTTCCATTGCATCTCTGATTTCTTGTGGAATGCTGATACCAGGCACTTCGTTATGCAGATACTCCGCATGCTTGAAGCTGTGCAACGGCATGATGCCGATTAATATTGGAATTGGCAGCGGTCCGAACTGATCTAGAAAATCAGTCAGGTCTGTGACTTGATAGATCGGCTGGGTCATGATGAAATGCGCACCAGCATCGATTTTTTTCTTCAGTCTTTCGAGTTCTTGCTGGCGATTCTCGTGCGTCGGGTTGAGAGCGCAGGCGATCGAAAGCGTGGTTGGCGAACCAATCGAATTGCCGGCGATGTCTTGTCCTTGATTGAGCTGAGTGATGATCTTGATCAGTCCAACTGAGTCGACGTCGTACACCGCTGTGGCGTGAACATAATTTCCGAGGGCGGGTGGATCTCCGGTCAGGGCAATCACATTTTTGATGCCGAGAGCCTGACAGCCGAGCAGGTCTGCCTGGATTCCCATCAGGTTTCTGTCGCGAGTCGTGAAGTGAATGATGGTGTCGATGCCCACCTTCTGGTTGATCAACTGGCACGTCGCCATAGACGACATGCGCACTCGCGCCATCGGGCTGTCACCTACATTTATTGCGTCGGCTCCAGCTTCGTGGATAAGTTGGGCAGCCTGCAATAGCTTCTTATAAACGGCGCCTTTTGGCGGATCAAGTTCAACGCTGATGTAAAAGTCGCCGTTACCTTTCTCTTTTGCTTCTTTCAATCGCGCGGCGAGGTCAGGCAGTTGACCTTTTGCTCTTTCCTGTTTGCCATCTTTGTTGGAAGACGATTTGGAAGAATCTTGCTTGCTGCTTTTTGCAACGATAGACACAGCAGGCGGCACTTCCACTGCTGGTAGATCTGTAAGAGTTGCGGAGTTGGATTGTTTCGAGGATGCGATGTATCGGTCGAGAGCCTCGCGCATCGCCTTGATATGCTCCGGCGTCGTTCCGCAACATCCGCCGACCAGGCGTGCGCCCGTGCGCACCATCGGCTCTACATACGACGCGCAATAACTGGGTCGGCTCATGAAAGTATAGCGACCACCGCTCAAGCTCGGTTGACCGGCGTTTGGTAAACAGGAGAAAGACACCTGGTCTTCGCTGTATCCTTTGGCTCTAACAGCCGCTGTAAGTCGAATCAAGCTGTCGAATACAGGTCCTGGACCTGCACCGCAATTGATACCAAGCACGTCAGGCAACTCGTCACCCAACTCCAGAAGCAATCTGACCGCGTCTTCGGGAGTGACGCCGAGGAACGTGTGCCCTTCCACAGAGAAACTCAGCTGTGCCACCACGGGCAGTTGCGAAACTTTTCGCGCCATGCGCACAGCGATGGCAGTTTCTTCAATTGACGACATCGTTTCGATCATGAACAGGTCGACGCCGCCGGCGAGCAACGCTTCCATCTGTTCCTGATAAGCGCTGGCGATTTCTTCTTCAGAGACATCGCCAAGCGGGCTCAACAACTTACCTGTCGGTCCCACAGAACCAGCGACGAAGACCGGCTGCCCCGCCACTTCTCTGGCGTTTCGAGCGACTTTGGCTGCCCAGACGTTCAGTTTCCAGACCTGCTCCTCGAGACCGAAATTGGCCAGTCGCAATCTGTTTCCTGAGAATGAATTAGTTTCTATGACATCGGCGCCGGCATTTATGTAGTCGATGTGCGCTTGTTGGACCAGGTCTTGCCTGGTCAAGTTGAGATGTTCGAAACTGGCTTCAGTTGAAGCTCCTCTTGAGTACAAGAGTGTGCCTGTGGCACCGTCAACCAGCAACGGACGTTCTTTGAGGGCTTTTAAGAAAGGGTGTGTCATACCGGATCCTTTATCTGCGTCCCAAATGAGACTGGAAGCCAATTTTAACACGCGAATCTTGTCTGCTCAGGGGCTTTCGCGGCACTGAGCAACAGATGCGAGACTCTACCTGCTTTTCATGCAAGTTCGATTATCGTTACGTTTCCAAACTCGGGCAGGGGTAAAGAGGTCGTCTGGCCTGCTAAAATCAGTCGTGCTGCTTCTGGGGTGGCTGTCATCGACATGCCAGATTTCGAGCCAGCGCCGCGCAGGTGTCCATTAATAAGAGACAGTTCATTCCGCCGTGACTACAGACGTAAACTTAATTCGCAACTTCTCAATCATCGCTCATATCGATCACGGCAAGTCCACGCTCGCCGACAGGTTACTGGAGAATACGGCGACTATCGCTAAAAGATTGATGCAAGAGCAAGTGCTCGACACGATGGATATCGAGCGTGAGCGCGGTATCACAATCAAGGCGCAACCGGCGCGCATGGAATACCCTGCCAAAGACGGCAAAGTTTACATTCTCAACTTGATCGATACTCCCGGGCACGTCGACTTCGGTTATGAAGTGTCGCGCAGTCTTGCCGCTTGTGAAGGCGCGCTCTTGGTTGTTGACTCCACGCAGGGTGTTGAAGCGCAGACGCTGGCAAATGTTCACCTGGCTGTCGAAAACAATCTTGAAATCGTACCGGTGATCAACAAGATCGACCTTCCAAGCGCTGAACCAGAGCGTATTCGTCAGGAAATCGAGGAAGTGATCGGGCTGGATGCCAGCCACGCTGTTCTGTCGAGCGCTAAAAACAATATTGGTATCGAGGATGTTCTTGAAGCCATCGTTCAATTCATTCCGCCGCCGCCCAATACTGTCAACGAGCCGCTCAGGGCATTGATTTTTGATAGCTATTTTGAAAGTTATCGCGGCATTATTGTGTATTTCCGCGTCAAAGACGGCGAAATCAGACTCGGCGATCGCATCAAATTCATGGCGAACCAGAAGTCGTTTGAAGTAATCGAGCTGGGTATCTTGCGACCACAGCAAGTGCGAGTCGACAGGCTCGGACCCGGTGAAGTGGGCTACCTGGCTGCCTCGATCAAAGACGTATCGACACTGGTTGGAGACACAATCACCCATCACGATCGACCAGCTGCTGAGCCGCTGCCTGGTTACCGTCCAGCCAAACCGATGGTTTATGCAGGTATTTATCCAGTCAACAACGATCAGTATCCAGAGTTGCGCGACGCGCTGGAAAAATTGAAACTCAATGATGCGTCCCTGTTCTTCGAACCTGAAACTTCGGATGCGTTGGGCTTTGGTTTCCGCTGCGGTTTCCTTGGCTTGCTGCATATGGAAATCATTCAAGAGCGTCTGGAAAGAGAATACAACCTCAACTTGATCACCACCGCACCATCTGTGGTGTATCGCGTCACCAAAACAGACGGCACTGTCTTGATGGTGGAAAATCCAGCCAAGCTGCCGGATCCAAACTATCGCGAGAAAATTGAGGAGCCTTTTGTAGCAGCCAGCATTCTCGTTCCTAACGAATTCGTCGGTCCTCTTATGGAGTTGGCTCAGGGGCGCCGCGGCGTGTTTGTCGATATGAAATACGCAGATACGCGCAGAGCGATGCTGCACTATCACTTACCGCTGGCTGAAATCATCACCGACTTTTTCGATCAGTTGAAGTCGCGTTCGAAGGGATACGCCAGCCTGGACTACCACTTCCACGAATATCGTGAATCACGCCTCGTCAAACTCGATATCTTGATCGGCGGTGAGCCTTGCGATGCGCTCTCGGCGATTGTTCACTACGAGCGCGCCCAGTCGGCAGGGCGGCAACTGGCTGAAAAATTGCGCAAACTGATTCCCCGCCAGATGTTTGAAGTGCCGATTCAGGCTGCGATTGGTGGCAAGATTGTGGCGCGTGAAACGATTTCAGCGCAGCGCAAAAACGTTCTGTCTAAATGCTACGGCGGCGACATCAGCCGTAAACGTAAGCTCCTGGAAAAGCAGAAAGAAGGTAAGAAGCGCATGAAGTCTGTCGGGAAAGTCGACATTCCGCAGGAAGCTTTCATGGCGCTGTTGAAGCTGGAAGACTGATTTGCGTTGAATTACTTGCATTGCACCATGCTGTCTGGAGCGTAAATTGAACGACGAAGTTTTTGGATTGGGCGGCGCTAGCGGGTTCGATCCCGAAGATGAACGCGAGGCGGCGCAAGCTCAGAAAAGGCTTTTGATCAGCGCCTGGAAGGCTCGCGATGAGCTGTTTAAGCAATTGTTCGGAGACCCTTCCTATGTCACTCCAGCCAACTACGCACCGCCGAAGGCCGAGGCTGCAAAGCCAAAAAAGAAGAAATCGAATAAGCACGTCAGCACCGATACAGGTGACCCGGGCGACCCAGACGCCGATGAGCACCATCTTGCCGTGCTCGCTTATGGACCGGATCCACTGCGTCCCTACTGGACTTACGTCACCGCTGGACTTTCCACACCGTGGATTCAACAGCAGCCTGAGGAGGTTTCAGCCTTCGGTTGCGAATTGATGATCAAATCGCCGGTAGACGCGAAGTGGCCGGCGCAGATCTTGCGCAGTATGGCGTTTTATATTTTCAATCACGCCGGCACGATAAGCCCAGGCGTGCGCATCGCATTGAACGCACCAATTGCAGTGAACACAGATTCTCTGTTGCGCAACGTCTGTATGTGGTACGCCGATGAAGCTCCGGATTGTTGGTATCAACTACCGTCGGGTGGATTTGGTTTATTCTGTGCTATTGGTATCACAGATGATGAATTGAAATATGCCGAGTCGGTAGAAGAGTATGGCACCTGGTGCATTCAGGAAGTGCTCAGGCAGACGGGGCACGGTCAAATTTCAGATCCCGAGCGCAAGTCGGTGATGGAGCGAGCCAATATCGATACCGTGCTCGATAACGTCAAGCAGTTCGCAGATAACTTTCGAGCTGGCGGATTCTAGCACCGACTAGATCCAGACTGAGTGCTGACCTGGATGTTGGTTTGGATCCCAGTCTGGGAGCACAGGGCGCTTAGCTTTTAGTGCGCTTTCAAAATGTCGTCGAACATGACGCTCATAAAAGTGTCTATAGACTCGGTGTCTCGCAATGTTTTGGCTCGCATCACAGCGCCTGACCATCCTGCCTGAAATATTTCGGCTAACGTGTCTGCCGAGCGAGCGTTGCTGATTTCCCCGCTTTTCTGCCCTTCTGCGATACATTCAGCGAATCGATCTCGCCAGCGGCGAATGACGGTGCTCAGCTCTTCGCGCAGAATTTCGCTCTGATCTGACATTTCTTGACTGAGATTTCCAATCAAGCAGCCGCGCTTGCATTCTTGCGCGTTCAGCTTGGAGCGATGCATCTCACAATAGAGTTTCAACCGTTCCAGCGGAGTGCGGCTTTTATCGCGAAGTATTTCTTCGAGAGTTTTTGTTTGACAATCATCGTAATAGCGAATGATTTCGATGGCGAAATTCTCTTTGCTTTCAAAATGGTGATAGAAAGAGCCTTTAGGAACGGCCAGGGCGCTCAGTATTTCTTGAATGCCAGTGTTCGTGTAGCCCTTCACGAGCATTATGTCCATCCCTTTTTCAATCAGGGCGTTGCGGGTTTCGTGTTTCGAGCCGACTTTAGCAGTCATCTTCTGGCCTCTAGAGATTACCTTCGATATGCTAACAGATCGAGGCTGTATGCGATTCGAACTCCTGTCGTGATCATTTGCTTTCCTTTACGGTTGAGTTCTCGGCCAGCGTGTCAGGTGGATTGATTATGATTGTGTCTTCTTTGGTCAACCCCGAAATCACTTCCACTTGTTTGCCAAGATCTTGTCCCAACTGCACCTTTCTGTAATGCGCTTTGTTCGCGTGCACGAGAAGGACTTGTGTGCCTTCTGAATTAATTATCAAGGCGTTAGCCGGTATCTGTACGGTGTGTTCAGGGCGAGCAACAGCAAAACTGACATCTGCGTACATTCCAGGAACCAGCTTCGCATCCAAATTGGGAATGTGTATTTCCGTTTTCAGGGTGCGAGCATTTGCATCGAGCGCCACAGATGTGCGCGCGACTTTGCCCTCGTATTGCAGGCCGGGAAATTCTTTCAACATCACTTTCACATTCTGACCGACGTGCACGCCACTTGACGCGTACTGCGGAACATCGACATAGACTTTGACCACATCAATTTTTGCTAGCTTGAAAAGTGCCGTTCTCGAATTGTCGCTTCCAGAGCTGACCAGGGAGCCTTGATCGACATTGCGTTCGGTGATCACTCCGGCAAAAGGGCTGACGACATTCTGGAAAGACTTTTCGGTCGAAGAACGCTTGGCGTGAGCCTGCGCGGCGGCAATGTTAGCGGTCGCGACCTTGACGTTAGCTTCCTCAGCCTTGAGCCGAGCCGATGCCGCAATAACTTCCGATTGAGCCGCTTTGACACGTTCGGCAGCAGCGCGTTTTGCAGCTTGGGAAGTTTTGTACCGTGTGATTTTTTCGTCTACATCTTGAGCTGATACGGCGCCTTCCGCGCCCAGAGTCTTGTATCGCAAATTGGTGGAGAGGGCAAATTGTTCTTCGCTTTCGTTTTCAACCACGTTTGCTTGAGCTTGCAAAACGTCGGCTCGTGACTTATCCAAATCGGCGCGGGCGCGCTCTCTGTTTGCCTCGGCCTGGGCTCTGGCGGCAATGCTCGTCAACACCTGTGCTTGTGCTTCTTTTTCGCTTTCATCGACTTCAGGCGTCTCAATTCTTGCCAGCAGCTGACCGCTTTTGACTCGGTCTCCGATGTCTACCCGCCGTTCACTCACATAGCCATTTGTTCGCGCATAGACGGCTGTTTCGACAATCGCCTCGATTGTGCCTGGCAAGTTCACGGCGCGCTCATGCGCAGCAGCTATCGGTTTGATCAGCGAAACTGGGGTGACTTGTTTCTCTATCGTTGTCTGGTTTTGCTCTAGTTCTTGCAGTTGCATGAATCGCGGCACGAGGCCAATCGGCAAAATGGAAGCCATTACAATTCCCGAGACGCCGAAGAGCTTTACCATGCTGGGTTTTCTTAATGTCCGTTGTGAGTTTTGTTTTGCTTCTGAGGTTGGTTGTGGGATTTCTAGAGTGGAGAGCTTGGACATTTTAGTTACCTGTAGAGTGGTGCCCGGTTGGTACTGTCTGTGGTACCAACATTTAGTAAGTTGGGGGACGTTTGCTTGAATACCAACCATATTAGACCGGTCGGTCTATTCTGTCAACTGGTTGGGCTCAACTCAGAAATTTTGTCTGCAGTGGCTGGAGGTACTGCTTTCAGCTTCCTTTTTGTCAGTTCGAAGGCGACCGGAACAAAAAACAGGGTGAACAAAGTTGCTACAGACAATCCACCGATTACAGCTCGTCCAAGTGGTGCGTTTTGTTCACCGCCTTCACCCAGCCCCAGCGACATCGGCAACATTCCCATGATCATCGCCAGCGCAGTCATGAGCACCGGTCTCAGTCGCGTTTTGCCGGCTTCCAGAGCCGCTGAACGTGCATCGAGGCCTTCACTGAGCTTCTCGTTGGCGAACGTAACCATGAGGATACTGTTGGCAGTGCCTACTCCCACACTCATGATCGCCCCCATAAGGGATGGTACGTTGAATGTCGTCGTGGTCAGAAATAGCATCCAGATGATGCCGCTTACTGCCCCAGGCAAGGCGGCGATGATGATCAGAGGCTCTGTCCAACTCTGGAAGTTTACTACCATGAGCAAATAGACAAAGAGAATGGCACCCACAAATCCCACGCCTAACTTGAGAAATGCGCTGTCCATGCTTTCTACGATGCCCCTGATGATAATTTGATTACCGGGCTTTAAACGCGATTTATACGGCTCGACGATTTTCTGCACAACTTGCGAGACGCCGCCGAGATCTCTCGATTGCACATTGGCATAAATGTCGAACACTGGCTGAATGTTGAAGTGGTTATTGACACCAAATCCGGTTGCGCGAGTTAGATTGGCGACGTTGCCCAGCAATT
Organism: Drouetiella sp.; assembly: GCA_036702955.1. Classification (GTDB taxonomy): domain Bacteria; phylum Cyanobacteriota; class Vampirovibrionia; order Obscuribacterales; family Obscuribacteraceae; genus PALSA-1081. The sequence goes on from DATNPY010000073.1 coordinate 22,525, forward strand.
GAGCCTGGTTGGCGTTTGTGCGCACTGACAGTGGCGTCCTCAAGATCTCATCAGTCGAATCGATTTTGTATTGTGGCGTCTGCACGGCCAGAAAATACTGAATGCCGGTTTGAGGATCCACCCAGTAATTAGGAGTGACTGCCGTGTTCGAGCTGAGAGAAACCAGTACGTCGTTGGCTACGTCGCGTTGCGTCAGTCCGAATTTGGCGGCTCTGGCGCGATCGACATCCAGCAACAGCTGCGGCGAATCAACCTCCTGGTGGAGGTGAACGTCAACGGCGCCTTTGACAGTCTTGACCTGCGCCAATATTTCCTTGGCAATTTTGAGATTGTTGGCTTTGTCGTAACCAGCGATACGAATGTCTATTGGCGCGGGCAGACCGAAACTGAGTATCTGATTGACGATGTCTGCAGGTTGAAAATAAGTAGTCAGTGATGGCAGGTTTTCACTGAGGGCGCGGCGAATTCTTTTCATATATTCGGGGGTTGAGTGTTTTCGCTCATGATTGAGGGAAACTAAAATTTCACCGTCAGCGGTGCCGATGGTAGCGCTGTCCCCAAAGGCCAGATTGAAAGTTTCTGATGCCACACCGATGTTGTCTATCATCACCTTTATTTCTTCAGAAGGAATAATCTTGCCAATCTCAGCTTCTACCTGGCTGAAATATTGTTCTGTCTTTTCAATACGTGTGCCACTTGGTGCTTTCACATGCAAGCGAAATTGACCCGCGTCTACTTGAGGAAAAAAGTCGCGACCGACGAAAGGCAGCAATATGAGCGCTGACATTAAGACAAAGGTCGCCAGCCCAATCACTGCAAAAGGTGCATCAAGAGCTGCTCTTAAAATACTCAGGTAGAGCCTTTTGCCTGCATCGAAACGTTCATTGAACCAATCATGGAATGTGCTGAATATACTTCGGCGCGCTGCACGTGAGTGGTCGAGTTCGCCTTTGAGAATGTATTTCACCATTACCGGCACAAGCGTTCGTGAGAGAAGGTATGACGCGAACACAGCAAACACCACGGCCAGTGCAAATGGAACAAAGAGAAATCTAGAAGGTCCTTCGAGCAATACAACGGGGATAAAAACGATACAAATTGCCGATGTCGCAACAAATGCCGGAACGGCAATTTCATCGGCGCCATCCAGGATTGCTGTCTGTAAGTCTTTGCCGAGAGCAATATTTCGGTGGATGTTCTCAATTTCTACAGTCGCGTCATCGACCAGAATTCCTATCGCCAGTGCCAGCCCACCCAGTGTCATGATATTGAGCGAATTGCCCAGCAGCCTGAGCGCGATGATTGAGGTGAGAATCGATAGTGGAATCGACACCAGCACAATCAAGGTGCTGCGCCAGCTGCCAAGGAAAAGAAGGATCATTGTCGCAGTCAAGCAAGCAGCGATGACGCCTTCTTCGACCACATTGTCGACTGCCGCTTTGACAAATAGTGATTGGTCGAACAGAGGCTCAATTTTCATACCTGGAGGCGCTGCCGCTTGCAGTGTCGGAATCATTTTTTTGATCTGGCTGACAATATCGAGTGTGGAGACAGCGCCATTTTTCAAAATAGTTACCAGTACTGAGCGCGCACCGCTAGATCTGACGATGTTTTGCTGAACCTGTGCGCCGTCTCTTACATGAGCGACATCGCGAATAAAAATTACTTTGCCGTTCACCATTTTGACTGGCAAATCGTTGATTGCTTCCACCGCCGGTGGTGTGTTGTTCATCAAAACGCGATAATCAGTGTCGCCGATTTTCGCTTTGCCAGATGGCAGAGCAAGATTCTGTGCGTTGATGGCGTCATTGACGTCGCGGGCTGAGAGCCCTTTTGACTGCAATGCCATTGGGTCGATGTCAACCATAATCTGCCGCACTCGACCGCCGTAAGGCGCCGGCAAAGTTGTGCCCTGCACCACGGCCAGTGCCTGTCTGATGCGAAAGATGCCATAGTCGTATAACTCAGATTCGCTGAGGGTCTTGCTACTGAGCGCCATCTGAATGATTGGTACCGATGAAGCCGTGTACCGCAAAATGATTGGAGGTTGAACGCCAGGCGGCATGCGCCTGAGGATGGCTTGTGAAACTGCAGTCGCCTGAGCCATCGCCGATTCGACGTTCGCTCCCGGGTGGAAATAAAGGCGAATCACGGCGACACCATCCAATGTCTGTGATTCCATCGACTTGATGTCTTTCACGTTTGCAGACAGCGAATATTCGCTGTAGATAGTCAAACGCTTCTCGAATTCTTCAGACGATAAGCCGTTGTAAGTCCAGATCACGCTGATCACAGGAATGTTGATGTCTGGGAAAATGTCTACAGGTGTTTCGCGTATAGACGAAACGCCCATGATCAAAATCATGATCGCCATCACCACGAAAGTGTATGGTCTGTTCAGAGCCAGTTTTACTATCCACATAATCTGTGTTTCCTTTGCACGACGAGGTGTCCGACACATCGTCGTGATGCGCAGGCAAAATGAGTTGATAGCAATAACATTAGACCGGTCGGTCTAATTAGTCAAGTCTTTCAGAGTGATGATTTTTCAGCTCGTCGATTGGCACTTCTCAGTCGCTTAAAAGTCCACCCAATAAGGGTTGAGCGTTCCTTGCCGGTGTTTTGACCGATATCGCTTAAACTGTTTAAAGGGGCAGCCTGTGCGACGTGAAACGCTTACAGTTTGGCGGTTGCCGGCTGCGGTTTTGTCGATAATGCCGGGGCTGCTGGTGTCCAGTAGTGGTCCCGATATTTTCGATAATAATCGAAAGTTTGTGCCAGTCCCGAGCGCAAGTCAGTTGTGGGCTTCCAGCCAGTAAAGCGGGCAATCTTGCTCACGTCAGAATAAAAATCGCCTGGCTCCTGAGCTTTTCTTTCGGCTGAGAATTCGGCGAATTGCCACGAACCCTGCTGTCCGACGTCGACTATAGTCTTCACCAGTTCGAGGAATGTGACTGGGATATCCGAGCCGACGTTGAAGATTTCTCCAAATGCAGATTCAGTTATTGCTGCACGCAAAATGGCATCGACGCAATCATCGACGTAGCAAAAATCGCGCAAGATGCTGCCGTCGCCGAAGACTTGAATCGGAGCTTCGTCCATGGCCAGGCGCACGAACCAGTTGCAGACGCCAAATCGCGAATGAAGCATTTGTGAGCGCGGTCCATAAATATTGCTCAAACGCAGTAAAACCGAGCGAATTCCATGAACGTCGTTGTAGACTCGAATAATTTTTTCTGCGGTCAGATTCGAGATTTCGTAAATACCTTTAGGGTTTGTCGGCGCTTCTTCGTTCACAGGCAGTGAGACTGAAGGTCCATATTGCCCGCGCGTTCCGGTGTAGACAACGATGGCGTCAGGGTTGTTTTTGCGACATGCCTCCATCACCACTGCCGTGCCTGTGATGTTCATGTCGATGTCTGGAAACGGGTTGGAAAGGCTCATGAGATGACAGACCTGACCGGCCAGATGGAATACGTAATCTTTGTTTTTGACGAGATAAGAGACAGCTGAATCATCGCGGATGTCGCAAAAGTTGACCGTAATGCGATCTTTCACCGGTGCGACGTTGAACTCGTTGCCGCCATAATCAGGGATCATCGCGTCCAGAACGGTTACCTTCGCCCCTGCTTCCGCCAGTCGAATGGCGAGGTTCGAGCCGATGAAGCCCATGCCGCCTGTTATGAGAACCGATTTTCCGCTGAAAGCTTGATTGATCATGACTAAATTAATTTGCGCTTACTTTAGGGGCGTCCAAAACTTAGTCGCCGGGCTGATTCCGAACGACAAGAGCCAAATCTTACCATGGCTCTTGGCGTGCTATTGCGAAACCTAACGAGCCGTAACTGCAACCAGCTGGGCGCCCGCCTCAATGCTAAAGCGGTCTTAATCCGCAACAAGCTCTTTTCTTCTAGTATGTTCGGGATTGTCAATGTAAAGGCGAGGTTCCAGTGAAAGTCCCGTTCGGCGATTTAAAGACCCACTACCAGGCATACAGACCTCAGATTGATAAGGCAGTTCAGCGCGTCCTGGAGAGCGGTCATTACATTCTCGGACCCGAACTGGAGCGCTTTGAGAAAGACTTCGAAGAATTCCTCGGCAGCGGTTACGTAGCCGGATGCGCGTCCGGCACTGAAGCCATCTACCTGGCGCTGGCTGCTTTCGATGTCGGACCGGGCGACGAAGTGCTTGTTGTTGCACACACAGCCGTACCTACGATATCAGCCATCTCGATGACCGGCGCTACGCCTGTTTTTGTCGATGTCGACGCCAATTCTTATGTGATGGACACGACCGAGCTCGAAGCAAAAATCACTCCGAAGACTAAAGTAATCATTCCAGTTCATCTCTACGGTCAGGTCGTCGATATGGACAGCATCATGCGCATTGCAGCCGCCCACAAACTCACCGTCGTCGAAGACGTCGCACAGGCTACCGGCGCAACCTATAAGGGCAAAACTGTCGGAACCATCGGTGAGTTCGGCGCGTTCAGCTTCTATCCAAGCAAAAACCTCGGAGCATTCGGTGACGGTGGCGCTGTCTCGACCCGTTCTCGCGAGAATTTCGACCGCCTCGTCATGTTGCGTAATTATGGACAATCGAAGCGCTACCACCACGACATCGTCGGCATCAACAGCCGTCTCGATGAAATGCAAGCAGCAATTTTGTCAGCTCAGATTCCATATGTAGCTGAATGGAACGTTCGCCGTCGTGAAATCGCCAGACGCTACACCGAGGCTTTGAAAGACGTCGTCGTCACTCCAGCAGAAAACAGCGATAGTACTCACGTATATCACTTGTATGTGATTCAGACTCCGCATCGCGACGACCTGCAAGCATATCTCCTGGACCGCGGCGTTCAGTGTCTGATTCACTATCCGATTCCTGCGCATACGCAGAAGGCATACAGCTACTTAGGCTACAAACCTGGTGACCTTCCGGTTACCGAAAGGCTGGCGAAGAGAATTCTGAGCTTGCCAATGTTCCCTGAACTGACCGACGAACAAATTGATGAAGTGATCAAGGGTATTCGTGATTTTTGTGCTCAACCCTCAACTGCGGCTGTCAGCTCAAAGTTAGAGAAAGCAACGCAAACAAGATAGTGGCGGGATTTCAGTCCACACCTCTATAGAAGCAAATCGGAAAAAACATGGTTAGAACAGCGCTGCTGAAATGTTCATCTTCCGTTGCCAGGTTGCTTACTTCGGTATCACTGGTGATACCGGCATACAACGATGAGACGACTGTGGGGCGCCTCGTTGAAGACGCAGACGCTGTGCTCAGTGAACTTTGCTACGATTACGAGATCGTTGTCATCAATGACGGCAGCACAGACAACACGCTGACCGTGCTACAGGAAGCTGCCCGAAAAAATCGTCGTATAAAAGTCATTAATCACGAAGTCAATAAAGGATTTGGAAAGACTATCAAAGAGCTATACCTTTCCGGCAGCAAAGAATTGATCTTTTCTCTGCCGGGTGATTATCAATACGCTCCAAAAGAGCTTCTTGCTATGGCGAAAGGTTTAGAGCGCCATGATTTTGTTATCGGTCTGCGAGTGAAAAGGAACGATCCCGCCCGTCGAAAGTTCCAATCGCATATCTACAACACTCTCTTGCGCTTTCTCTACGGGCACCGTCATACTGATGTGAATTCAATAAAGCTGTTTCGTAGATCGATTTTGGACAGAGTCACTCTCAGATCACATACACCTTTTGTTGACGCTGAACTTTGCATTCGTGCAGAGCGAGCTGGATTTAAGGTCGTTGAAATTCCGATAGAACATCTTCCAAGATCGTCCCAGGGCGCATCGGGAGGTAAGTTCTCTGTGATCTGGGAAACGTTCTCAGATCTCTTCAAAATGCGTTCGACGTTTTAGATTGAGGTGACACATGACTGTACAACCAACTGTTTCGGTTGTTATTCCCTATTTTGACCAGCCCGAGTTTTTGCGTGACGCCGTTGAAAGCGTGATCGCTCAAACTTATGCGAACGTCGAGATCATCGTTGTCGATGATTGTTCGCCGGGTGTGAGCGCAATTCAGTTGCTGCGCGGGTTGCGTCACCCGAAATTGCTTGTTTTCAAATTGGAGACGCAGAAAGGCAGCTCGGTTGCTCGTAACGCTGGTATCGTGCGCTCCTCAGGTGACTACATATTGACACTGGACGCAGCAGATCTGCTGGCGCCGCAATACGTCGCCGAGACAGTCAAGGCACTCATTGACAGTAATGATGATGGCGTTTGCACAGCGATTCGTATCTTCGGAAGCGCTGATGCTGTTGTCTATCCTGAACTGGAAGTGCCGCAGATTCTCACCCGCGGCACCGTATGCAATACATTCCTCTATAAGAGATCGGTATTCGATGGTGTTGATGGATACCGTGAAAACATCGACTCCGACCAGGATCGTCAGTTCTTGCTCGACGCAATCCAGAAGGGTTTTGTTTTCAAACAAATCAAACAGCCGCTATTTTTCCGCCGTCAACATCCGGCATCCGCTGAGCCGTCAGTGTTGGAAGACCGCTACAAGTCGCTTGTGCAGCGTAATCTGGATTTATACAAGCAATACTTGCCGCAAATTCTTTCGCAACAGAAGTTGCGAGTACAAGAATTGGCCGTGGCAAGAGTCAGGCTGAGTCGTGATTTACAGCGCCTCTCGGCTGACGACGCGCGCTTGAAACGTGGACTGACCAACGTCATGAGCTACTATCACGACCTCGAACATGATGCATTGAAGACAGAAGTAACAGTGGGGCAACTATAATGGGCGAGATGTTAACCGAAGAAGGCTTGTTCAGTCAGGCTGAACAGATGTTGCAGACCTACAACAATAAGGGGCTTTTGGATGCTGGGGCTCTTTCCCACCTGTTGAATTCCTTTGATCGACTCTACACAAAGCGCCACCAGGAATACGTCGCGATCAGTTTGAATTATCACGAACTGAATTCTCAGTTCAGCAAGCGCGATGCCGAGTTTCGTAAACTCGTGGACAAGTACGAGAGACTGCGCGTTGCTGGCGAGACAGTCGACCAGGGTGCTGTAGCGAAGTTGATGTCGGCGATTGGGCGTTTCTTGCCGATTCGCTAGTCCGTTATTCTTTTGCCACAGAGCGGTCACAACTTCGCCATAACAGCGCCACGCTCTCCAAATTATTCTCGAAGAGTGCCAATTTGAGACACGACTTCGAGAGGATTTACTAAATGAGCAGACCAAATGGCGATTCTATTGCGGACCAGGTCCGTCACCATCTCAGAACTGATAGCGACCTTTCTGATGTTGCTCGCTCGCTCACTGATGCTCATGCGCACAGACCAGGGCACTGGCAGCAAGACCTTGCCCGAACTAATGCAGCCTTACACGAAAGGGGCATTCTTCCTGGAATAGATATTGTTGGAATTCGTGGGCAAGATTTTGTTGGTCGCGACAGCGAAGGTCGCACGCAAATCATTGATGCGACCAATGTATACACTCGTCATGAAGACCGCGCGGCAAACACGAGAGATATGGCTGGTCGACCTGCCACGCAAAATCCGGACGGCTCCGGAACCGTACAGGCTCGTGCTGGCGACAATCGGCAGTGGCAATTGTCGCAAGACATTTTGAAAGCTCAAGGCATCGAGCGTCCAACTCCGAATCAAATGGCTAATTTCCAGATTGAATTGGAGCGTTTAAATGGCAGACCTGTATCTCAATTCAGACCAGGCGACCAGATCAGAATTCCCGCCAGTTCTCAGGGCGGCGACCAGACTGAGTTCGTAGGCGATAGAGCCGACAGACGTGCTCGTCAGCAGTTGGAAGACGCTAATCGCCAGGCTTCCGAGGCCAGAGCCGCTCTGGAAAAATTTGCAGGACATGGATTCAATTCGAGCAATCTAAATCGTGACGATATCAATCAAGCTTTGAGAGGCCCTAACCTGACTCCGGCTGATACAAGAGGTTTGCAATTCCTTCGCGATCACTATGACGAAATTGCTGAAAGTGGATTGCTCTACCGCAACGCCGTGTATGGTTCGGGTATCGACAGATGGACTCAGACTCAGGCTACGAGAATTGAACAAGAACGCGTACTGGCCTATCGCAACTGATTTTTCTGTCCTCGAACTCGCTCATGCACCAGATTCGGTGCATGAGCGTTTGCTTTCGTGCATCAAGGCTGGTCTGCTGCAAAAACCTTGAAGTTACATTTCTAGAGGGATTCGCACATGATTTTGACTGTTTGTTCGATCTCTGACTGTGAATGTGCTGCCGAGACGCAGGCTGCATCCACCGAAGACGGAGGCATGTAAACGCCTCGCGCCACAATTTTGTGGAAGAATTTGGCAAAGGCTGCGGCGTCGATTGTGCGATGATCCTGCCAATTTCTAACTGGTTTCGGTGCAAAAACTATGCCGAACATTGAGCCGACTCTCTGCAGCTGGATGGGTAAGGATTTTTTGTCGATGTGAGCCTGCAACCCTTCGAAGAGCTGAGCTGTTCGCTCTTCCAGTGTTTTGTACACGGCTGGATTGGCAAGCAGTTTCAGTGTTGCGATGCCACCAGCCATAGTGACGGGATTGCCGGAGAAGGTTCCGGCTTGATAGACATCTCCAACAGGTAGAAGTTGATTCATGACCTCTGCCGATCCGCCGTAGGCGCCGATAGGCATGCCGCCGCCCAGAGCCTTGCCCAGGCATGTTATGTCGGGCTTGATTCCATAGAGCGATTGAGCTCCGCCTCTGGCTAAGCGCAGCCCTGTCAGAACTTCGTCGCAGATGAATAGAACGCCTTCTTTCTTACAAAGCTTGTTCACGCCCTCCAGAAACCCGGGATCAGGCGGAATCACTCCCATCGACCCACAAACCGGCTCTACAACGAGTGCCGCCAGTTCGCCCCGGTAGCTGGTGAAAACTTGACTGACGGATTCCAGGTCATTAAATGTTGCCAGAACGGTTTGTTGCGCCGTTTCTGTTGGCACTCCAGCGCTGGACTGATGCCCCTGCGAACAGAGCGTCGCGTCACTGTGACCGTGGTAGCCGCCTTCGAACATGACGATTTTTTCTTTTCGAGTGAAGCCTCTGGCGAGACGAATGGCGCTCATCACCGCTTCTGTGCCAGAGCTGACGAAACGCACTTTTTCAATTGAAGGAATCGCTTCAATTACGAGCTTTGCCATTTCTAATTCAAGCTCATGCGGGGCACCAAATACGGCGCCAAGTTCAATTGCTGATTTGCACGCCTCGACTACTTCCGGCACGCAGTGTCCGAGAATTGCCGGACCCCATGCGCCGAGGTAGTCCAGGTATTCGTTTCCATCAATATCGTAAAGTCTGGAGCCGACAGCACGATTGAAGAATATTGTATGTCCGCCAACCTCATCGAAGCCTCGGAACGGACTGTCATTGCCGCCAGGAATGACCTCGGCAATCTGCCTGGAATAATCGGCTGATTTCGTAGTGCTGAATAATTTTTCGCTGTTGCGGGTTTTTGTGGACATATTGGTTCGTTATCTACTTTGATGACTCGGGCTTGTGGGCTTGAGTTCGATTCTAATTTTGAGTCGGATCTGGAACCGATTTTGAATCCGTGTTCGGGTCAGATTTCGGGTTCGATTTCTTCCATATTTGCCACCAGCGCTTGTGTCCCTCTTTTTCGGGAGCAGCTCTGGTTTCTGCGGGCTGCAGTGTGGCGACTTTGACATTCGTCGTACCGCCTAACTTCACGTCAGTTTCGATGTGCTGCACGCCTTTCTTGTCGACGTTTATCGCCATGTGATAGTGACCTGGCTCGAGCAGGAAGTGCGGTGTGTGAAATTCCTTCTCGACGCCTTTCTGATCGAAAACCTGCACGGTGATTTCCTGGTAATCGTCGGCGGGCTTTATATCTACGGTGCCTACATAGAAATTCGCGGCGCCCCAAACAAACGCAGTGCCAAGTACACCAAGCAGAGGCACAGCAGTAGAGAGAAAGGAGATCGTTTCTTTCGTCTTCGCTGATTTTGATTTGCCATAGGCGGCTTCTGCCGTCGAAGGTTCTGTGTTGGTAGGGTTGCTCATTTGCAGCTCCAGGGCCTGGATGCCAGGGATCGTACTACAACCAGCCCTTAACTACTCTATTACGGCGTCAACACGATAAGAACCTTTGCGCAGGCGCTGTACGGGCACTGTGATGGAGTTTTCGTCTCCGCCACTGGTCATGAGCCTGAGGTCGTTTCCTTTTGAAATCTTAATTACATCGGGGCTTTCGTTGGTCAGATGAACTTGAACGCGATCTGTGGTGCCCAAAATTTTGACGACGAGTTTAGTTTCTTGTTCTTTGCTCGCTTCCCGAGGATCTGGGCGAACTTCCGCATTTACGAGGTCGAACCGTCCCGGATTGCTTTTGCCTTCCCCCACCCGAACTGTAGCGAAGTGCACGCCGGGAGACACACTAGCCGGCACCGTTGCTCGCAGTTGCACTGGCGAAGCAGCGGTGATTTTGCACTCTGTGTTTTCATCGACCATGATTTTGTTGTGGTCTGCGATTCCGTCAAAATTATGTCCGTCGATGATGATGGTGCCATTGCTTGAGACCAGATTCGATGCGCGTTCAATCTTTGGAGATTCCTGCTGAGAGGAAGTTGTGAGGGGCTGTAATACCTCAATCTGCAATGGTTTGACCTGCGATTTACCGACCATCGATACTGCCAGCGAATTACCCGGTACTGCGTCCTCAGGCACCATGAAGGTGACCTGTCCGTGAGCATCGGTTGCTAGATTGACCCCGTTGAAACCAAGCTCAATGCCACTTTCGCCATTTTGATTCATGTCTATTACTGAAGCAGTTATGTGTTGACCAGCGATCGCTCTACCTGGCAGCACCATGTGCGAACCGCTGCTTGGCTCTTTCACATTAGCCGGAAGTCCCGGGCTATCCCAGCCCTTTGCTGCTTCTCGTTCAGCAATCAGGGTGCTTGTTGAGTTTCTCAGTCTCTCGATAGGCGGAGTTGGATACTCCAAAGGGCGATGGCTCGTGGTGTCTTCGCTGGAGTTATCTGAATTGTTTCCGACATCCTGGGAGCCGCTTCGGGAGGTGCTATGGCTGAATAGTGTTGATTCGGACTGGGATGCTGTCGATTCGGAGCGGGATGCTGCCGATTGCATGTTCGACAGATCAGCCGGGCCGATCAGATCAGTCAACCGGGGGCGCAGTGGAGTCTGTTGATCATCGATCTCGACCGGTGGCATAATTGCGTTGTTTTCCGAATGCGAGGTTCCGTAAGGCATGCGCATATCTGCAGCCTCTCGGCGCTCTGCTTCTGCTTGTCGCGTCGCTTCAGCTAGTATCGCGTCTGCGCGAGTCATCTGCTCTGACGACATTTGATTCGCTGGGGAGTCCAGTCCCGTAATTCCCTGGGTCTGCTCTAATTCGACTTGCCGTGCGGCTTCGGCGAGAATGACGTCATCGCGCGTCATTTGTGAATTCTTCTGGTCCTTTTCTTCGGATTTCGGATGTTTGTCATCAATTTTCTGCCGTTTATTGTTCGCTTTGCGCAATTTTTCGGCTTGAGCCAGGCGTATTTTTTCTTCTTTCTTTTGTCTTTCCTCCGCTTCAGCTCTCCTGTCGTCTTCTTCCAGTCTCTTCTTTATCTCGGCTTCCGCCTTGCGGTCTTCCTCTTCCAGCTTGCGTTTGTTCTCCGCTTCTAAACGCTTTTCTTCTTCTTTTTGCTTTTGCTTCTTCTCTGCTTCAGCGCGCTTAATTTCTTCGTCTTGCTGTCGTTGTTTTTCTGCCGCCGCCTTTTTCTGTTCCTTTTCCTTCCGTGCCTGAGCGGCTTTAACCGAGTCGGCATTAGATGATAACGGTTCAATTGCAGCCGTTGAGTTTTCGCCGCTAATCGATGTCTGTTCACCGGAAGCCGTCCGCTGAACATCTTCGTCGCGGCTCCTTGATGCAGTGGCGGCTTCGGGCGCTGGATGCCTGGCTGGTTGCACGATGGCAATTTCTGAGTGCTGAGTGGTCTCAGTCAACTTGGTCTGGTCGTTAAACAAGCGTTCGCGCTCTGTCATGATCGCTTGCAAAACGACCGTAGAATTCTTTTTCAACTCTTTGACTTCACCGGCACCGGACGATGATGTTTTATCAACCGGATTTGCGCCACTACAACAAGCGGCATCAACACTAACTGACAGTAGTTTCGCCAGCCAGAAATCGACATCGGCCTGGCTTTGAATATCGAATCCCTTCTGCACTTCGGAACGAGCCGATAAAACGACTACATACTCACCGACCGCTTTTCCTGAGGGGGAGACTTTGTCTCCGCAGGCACCAGCTATGGTGACATTAAGCAGTCCATTTTCTTTTTTCGCCCATACTGCCGCGAGTGAACCACGACATTGATTCGACACTCTTACATCTCCAGACGACCATGCCTCGGCGCTCATTGCGTTCTGTGAAACGGACTTCGAGTCGACGATGCGATTGGCATCGTTTCGACTTTCGAGCGCTTTATTCAGAACGTCGAGCGCTAGCTGCACAACGAACTTCTCATCCTCGTCTCCAAGTTTGGACTGCTCGGCTGGATCTTTGAGCGATCTTGCCAGGTCTTTCAACAAACTTATCAGCGCACCATCAGTGGTGTATGCTTTTCCGGATGATTGATTTGCCGGTACCTGGCGCTGTTGTTCTGTGACTGGAGGGCTCTGTGCGTCCTGCTTTTGTCTGGCTTCCTGCTGCGGCTTGTTCTGCTTCGCTTCCCGCTCTTGTTTGGACTCTCGCTCCTGCTTAGCGTCTCTCTCTTGTTTGGCTTTTTTCTCGGACTCTTCTGCTTGTCTGGCTGCAGCCTCTTCATTTCTTTGTTTATCGTCTTTCTGCTTTCTCTTCTCAGCCTTTTTCTCTGCTTTGGCTGCTTCTTTCTGAGCGTCTTCCTGAGCTTCTCGTGCTTTAGCAGCTGCCTTTTCGTCCGACTTGGCTTTCTTCGCATCGTTTTTGCGCTGAGCTTTTACGTCTTCATTGTCTGGGTCTTTCGAGTTTTTATCTGACGATTTGTTCGGTGTTGCTTCTTTGATTTTCTCTGTCGCTGGTTCCGCAGTTTTAGATGCGGTCCCCTCAACTGCGTTGGTGTTCAGTTTGGATTCGTTGCCAGGGTTCGTATTTGGCGACGACTGGCTCGAGTTGCCATTTGCATTCTCGGGCGGGCTAGATTTCTCTTTCTGGGTGGCGTTTGATTTGGTTTCGTCTTTCTTTTTGCGGAAAGGAAATCCAGCGATCAACTGCTGATCGGCTTGCGCATGATGTGAGTGAGCGTATTTCGAAGTTTTGGAAATTGCAGAATTGGCCGAGCCAATGGAGAGAGAGAAAGCAGCCAGTATTGTTGCAGCGGTCCGAGTAATTTTTTCACGAGACATGCTGTTGTACATCTCTATTCACCCACTCCGTTTCCGAAAATGTCCTCGTAAACACCCATGGTCTCCGCCGGAGTCAAGCCCCAGCCCAGATATTTGCCATCCAGCCAGATTTCAAAATGAAGGTGCGGATACTTCGTTCGGCCAGGCAGATTTTGTCCTGTACCAGAAACGCCGACGAATCCAATCAAGTCGCCTCTGCTTACCTGCTGATCCTTTTTGACTTCCGGATTGACTTTATTCAAATGCGCGTAGCGCGTAATCAGCCCGTTGCCATGGCTAATCCAGACCTGACAGCCCCGGAACAAGTCTTCATTGTGATCGGATGTGCGGTGCTCTCGGTAGCAATCATTCATGACTTTGTTGAACTGCGCATATGTCATATCTTTGAAATTGATATCGCTACGCAAAACTTTGCCACCATCGGCGGCGCGCACAGGAGTGTTCATCGCCACTTTTGTTCGACTGCCAGGGTCAAGAAAGAAATCCATTCCCTCGTGAATGCCAAAGCGGTAGAGCCTGCGGGCGCCGGGAAACACTCCGACATGTCGCGGCAATGCCACCCCTTTGACTGGAATGATCATGCCATCAAGGCGTTCGTCGTGGCTGTGACGTTTGAACGCCACTTTCAGACTGTCTGGCTGAGCTAGTTTGCGTTGTTGCAATCTTCCGCCATTCAACACCCAGAAACCGTCATTGAACGGTAATAGACCTCGCAAATCGCTGTTTTTCGCGAAGAGAAATTGAGAAGAGCGACCGGTTGTTTTGTCTACCACCAGAACTCGATTATTTTCGCGTTCCACGATGAACAGCGGCAGAGCTGGACCAGTGAGGATGCGTGAGGGGCGCATGCCTGGCACTCGGGTGTATTTGAACGGCATTTGATGTTTGCCTGGCACACCAGAAGCGGTGCTGAACTTGGCGATGTTGCCGAACTTCTTTAACACGAACATGGCGCTGTCATCGCCCGACATTGACAGTCCATCGCCAACGTATGTATCTCCCGGTTTAAGGCGCCAGGGCAAAACGTCTCGCAAAAAACCGCTCATGCGTGGGGCATTACCATTGGTTTGCCAGATTTGATTTCGTTCTGGATCAAGTAAAGTGACGCTGGCACCAGATATGCCTAAGTCGATAAACTCAGGGTCTGGCTGACCCTTAAGAAATGGCAGATTAGAGCGGAATAGCTGCCATTTATTGGTGGACGGTGAGTATTCATACAGGTCACCGGATTTATCCAGAACGATAATTGAATTGCGCGCCGGGCAGGCTGCGAAATTATTGAACTCTTGTATTTTCAGACTGCCGAAACTCTTAGGCGGGTCAATCTTCGTCAGTGTCAGATCCGCACCGCTGGCGAGGTTTGTCAGCCCTTGCCGGCAAATCCAGAGGCACTTCGGGGAAAGGAAGAGAAGGTCATTACCTGCAGCGAGCACCGCTGACGGTTTCACTTCGTTATCGTTTTCATCTTTCAGAGAAAGCAGACCAGGATTTGATGCCGCGTCTGAAACCGTCATTGCAGACGATGACTGGGCTGAAGCTGGAAGCGTGCTGGTTTGCGGAATTGATTGGGCTGAAGCTGGAAGTGTACCGGTCCGCTTAATTGACTGGGCTGAGGCTGAAGGTGTGCCGGTTTGAGTAATTGACTGGGCTGCCAGAGGCATGACTTTCTGGGGTGCCTCTGTCGCAGCCTTCAGCTGGGGCGAGTGACCAAACGCTATCGGTCTTTCAGCCAACACCACTAAGGATGATCCCGCTGCGATCGCGCAGCTGAGAGCAAGAACTAAAGTAGACTTGGAACCGCGAATCTTTGAGCTGGTGCTGTATGGCGAGGTCAAGGGAGGCTTTCTAGTGCCGAATTGCCGACAGAGTTTATTTGGTTTTGTTTTTCGGCTGCGTCACGATTGCGGAATCGCTAATCAACCATTTGTCGCCTGATTTTTCTATTGTGTAGTTGACGTTGTAAGTGTCTTCGCTATCCTTGATGACCTGACCGGTCGGTTCATCCATGTATTTGCTTGACTCTTTGACTTGAGCATAAACGGCGTATTTCTGACCTTTAACAAGCTCGTTGTAACGGTCAACAACAACGCTGCGCGGATTCATGTCGTAATATTTTTTGTTCGTTTGCAGCCATTTGATGGCATCAGTCTGACGAACGAGGGCACGCCCGGAAAGCACGGTTGAGAGTTCTGATGTATCTCTCTGGCGAACTGCCACTTTTTTCAGTTTCTGCCAATTGAAGATAGTTTCGCGGAAAATGTCCTTCAGTGTGCCAGGGGGCGAAGGTGTGCTCGATTCCGATGTAGTGGTGGAATCTTCACCACCTGAAGTATCCATGTTTACCGGCGTCTTTGTTAAGCCGGTTGTTGTGTTACGCGGCGGCGTCGCCGACGCTATCTTCGTTGTTGCTGTTGTCTTGGGCGTTTCAATGCCAAAACTCAGCCCGGGCGGAGAAGAGATATTGGATCGGTTTGCCTTCGTGGTCGCTGCCGGTTTAGTAGTTTCCCAGCCGTTCTCGGTTGAGTCTGTAGGCTTTTCTCGTGTGCTTGTCTCAGGCGTGGCCGACGCTACCGTGGTTGCCGACTCTGACTCTCCAGAGCCAGCCGAGTGGCGTTTGACCAGATCCGAACTGGCATCTTTGCCGCTTACTTTTATAACGAAGGAATATTTGTCCGCGGCGGTCTTATCTGGCTCAGGGTGCATGTAAACCAGGTAAGTACCCGCAGTCAGGTTTAGAGGCTTAGCTTCGCTGCTTTGCAGGAGTTGGACTCTTGACTTTTCAAGTTGGCCGTTAAAATCTGAAATTCGCGCCTCTTTGGCTCCCAGCGATTCGAGCAGGAAGTCGGCACTCATCTCCAGATTAAAGATGGCGGTGTTTTTGTTTTGATTGTTCAGCCGCAGCTCGGCGCTGGTAATTTTGTCTTTTTCTGACTCGATTTTTAAGCGATTTTGTCCGGCATCGACGTAGTCATTGCCGTCACTTTTGAACGGTCCGATGCCCGGCCAGCCGCCAGTTTTAATCAAGGCACTTTGTTTGAGTGCGTCAAC
>DATNPY010000056.1:0-43313 GCA_036702955.1 Drouetiella sp.
CATGCGCTGCCAGGGCAAAACATACACCGAAATCGCTGAAGCAGGTGGTGGAATTGTGGCAAGTATGCGTGCCACCAGAAGCGCTACCGCCGACGAGCTAGCCAGAACTGGACTGAAACGACTGGAAAGAATGCTGCAGGCGGGCACAACCACCTGCGAAATAAAGACGGGCTATGGTCTTGACGCCCAGTCTGAACTTGCGATGTTGGAGGCAATCTACCAGCTGCGTGAACAGCAGCCGGTAGAACTGGTTGCAACCTTCATGCCAGCACATGCGGTGCCTCCAGGTGCCGACCGCGATGCATATGTCCAGGAGATCGTCGATGATATGCTCGTGCGCGCTTTCAGGCTATCTAAAAAGCATGGTGCTGATGCTCCGATCATCGACGTCTTTTGTGACCGTGGTTACTTTACTCTTGAAGATACCCGCAAGATTTTCCACGCAGCAGAAGCGCAGGGAATGCCAACGAAAGTGCATTCTGACGAGTTCGTCAATCTTGGTGCCACCAGGCTAGCGGTCGAGCACAAAAGCTTGAGCGCAGATCATCTTTTGAACGTGAGCGACGATGAGATAACCAGGCTGTCCGAGTCATCAACCGTTGCGGTATTGCTGCCGGGTACATCGTTTTACCTGAATCTCGCCGAGCACGCACCAGCACGAAAAATGATCGAGAGTGGAGTGGCGGTGGCACTCGGCTCAGATTTCAACCCGGGTTCCTGCCATATTTTTTTCGTTGCCACTGATCTGGGGGTTGGCCTGCTTGCACCTGCGAATGACTCCAGAAGAGGCTTTGACAGCTTTGACAGTGAACTCGGCATACGCGATTGGTGCCGGAGATAAAGTTGGACAGATCGCTGCCGGGTATCAAGCGGATATAACCATATATGATGTGCAAACGATCGAAGAAGTGCCTTATAACTTGGGCTGGAACCCTGTAATCATGACGATCAAGAAAGGATCAGTCGCGCACCGTATTTGATCCGATAATAAGAAACTCACTACAGAAATCTTTTCGTTTTTTGCTTGCACTATTATCGCCTTTAGTTATAATTCTATGGACGCCACCATGGCATTATGGACGCGGCGGTTCCCTGGATATATGTTTTGAATTCTAACTGCACGGCTGATGGTGCAGAAATTATTGTGCTGCACCCTTCGCGGAGGATTTTGGTTAATGGCTGAAGCTAAACGCAAACCCTTGGAGAACAATGAGTCTAATGTAGGTCTCGAGGGTTTCGATCAAATCTTCGATGACGAAGAGGGCGAAATCTCTTCCCCTGATGCCACTGCAAGTGGTGTGGTATCAGACCCTTACGTTCAGGCTCAAGTAGAAAAATTGATCGAGCGCTTTTCAGAGTTGATTGCATTGAGTGTGGATCAACGTGTAGAAAACTCCAGAATGGCGACGCAGCTGATCGAGAATCAACGTCAATTGATTGCCACTCAGCAGATTTTGATCAAGCTCATGGACAAATCAATTGAACTGACTCGTCACATCAGTTCAATTGAGGAGAGACTGCCGGCTGTTTTTGAATTGCCGAGAATCGTGGAGTCAATGAGACAGAAGTTGGCGGCAATGGAAGGCATCGAGACGCGCTAACTCTTCTGTTCACAAATGAGATTTAAGGGGTTTGCTCTGCAGACCCCTTTTCGTTTGCCTCGAAAGCAATCCGGGTCTTATTAGCAAAAAAATATGTCTCAATCACTGGGCTCGTGTGGGAATCCCCATTGTCAACCGCCCCCGGACCCATAGAATACAGTCTGGGCACCCGGGCGTCCCGGGCACGAGAGTGGGAGCGGCGGAATGAACGGTACTTTCATGGATGGCGGAGGACATGACCACGGCGGTCATGCCATGCATGGCGGTGGTGGAGACGGCGGCGGCTTCATGGATGGCGGAGGGCACGACCACGGGCATCACGGTCACGCAATGCATGGCAGCGGTGGCGACGGGGGCGGTTTCCTCAACCACATCCTGGGATACAACAACAATGGCGGCCATCACAGTTTCCTCTCGCATCTTTTAGGACTCGACCACGACGCTCACCATCATGGCGGTCACAGTGGTCACGGCGGTGAAGGCGTTCAGATTGCCGGACAGAACCCCTCTCAGACTCCGATATGGACGAGCGCCTTGCAGGGCATGAAGCTCTCGCACGCACTCGAAGGGGTTAACATCAGTATTAACGCCTGGTTTTTCATCTTTTACATGATCTGCATTTTCTGGCTGTTTCTCGTCTACTGGATTCGCCATCATGAACCTCTGGCAAATGCTGTGCTCGGTCGGGGCGCCGCAAAGTATGAGACGGCAGCCGAGGATCGACGCATCATAGATAACTGCCGCGATGCAACACCGATAAGAACCTCGCAATCGCAGGCATACTATGCGCCTATGCCTAAAGAATTCCACGATCCTAACGCGCAACGCGCTATCGCCGCTGCGGCGTTCAATCCCAATACCGCCAATCAGCCATATTTTTCCGGCGCGACGATGACACCAAATATGACACCACCGTCAGAAGTAAACGGTTCTTCTTTTGCTCCATCTGGAGTGCCTCAATCTACCCTGAGTTCATCAGCAGCACTGCCTGCCACCACTTCAGTTCCGCCACTATTTCCACAAGCTGTGCCAAATACTGTTGCTGCGCCGTCAGGAGCTGGTACAGCAGATATGGCATCGTTCTACAATCAAACCTCGCCGTTTGGTGCCCCAATCGGTGCCGCGAACAGCGCCGCACCAGCGGTGATTCCAAACGTCAATGGTCCTGGACACATGATTGCTACTCCGGCTCCGTTGCTGCCCGGGGCCCAACGCTTGAAGATGATCATCAACAGATAGCACAGCTATTTTTTAAAACCCTTCGCTCTTAGAGATTCAATTTCTTGCAGCTCTTCCACCGAAAGCGGCGGACTGTCTGAAGCGCCGAGATTCTCTTCGATCTGCTCGGGAGTTTTTGCACCAGAAAGAACAACCGCGATGTGTTCATTGTGCAAAGCGAATTTAAGCGCAGCTTGAGTCATAGAGCGGTGTTTACGAGCTATGAACTTCAGTTTCTGAGTTGCATAAATGCGTGCAAGCAGATAATCTCTGGGCCAATTTTGGCGTATGTCGCCTGTTTCGAACTTCGTTTCTGGCTCGAACTTTCCAGTCAGAAAGCCATTGGCCAGCGCCTCCCTGGCAATTATGGCGCAACCGACACTTTCTGCTTTTGGAAATAATTCTTCCGCAGGTTTGATATTGAAAAGGTTGAACGAAACTTGAATGCTGTCCGGTTGCCCGATTTTCAGAGCAGTCAGCCCCTCTATCGGATCAAATATAGAAACACCCCAGGCGCGAATTTTGCCTTCCTTTTTCAACTCTTGCAGAACTTCATACGTTTCGGGTCGATTCAAAATGCGTAAAGATGGGTTGTGGAGCTGGTAGACATCGATGTAATCAGTCCTCAAGCGCTGCAAACTTTTTTCAAAAGCGTACCGAATGTAGTCAGGTGTGAAAGTCTGAAAACCGGACCCTTGATAAAAATCAGACCCCACCTTGGTGGCAATTATCAAGTGATCGCGCTTTCCTTTAATAGCTTTGCCTAAAAGCTCCTCACTGTGCCCCCAGCCGTAAACATCGGCGGTGTCGAAAAAATTGCATCCCAGGTCTATGGCCTTATGAATGGCATCAGTAGAGACTTTGTCATCGGTCGGACCGTAGCTATTGCCGTGCTCGTTGCCGCCGATTGCCCATCCGCCAAAGCCGACTTCCGACACTTTCAGTCCAGTTTTTCCAAAATCGCGATACTTCACAGGCTTCTAAATATCTCTCAAGCTTAACAAGACGCAATCACCAGAAACGCTCACAGAGCTGCAAAACAGCCTCGTTTGGTGGGCAATGAGCAAAGCAATGCATGGAGGATGGCTGATTACGACCTTCATTATTGATGAAAACTGAAGCAATTAGAGACGGCAGTGTATTACAATACGGTCGATTAACTGGCTGGTCGCGGGAGACTCTACTTACTCATGGATGTGTATGACATTACCATCATTGGCGGTGGTCCAACAGGGTTGTTCGGGGCGTTCTATGCAGGGCTCCGCGGATTAAAAACCAAAGTCATCGATGTTCTGCCCGAGCTGGGTGGACAACTCACCGCTCTCTACCCCGAGAAATACGTTTACGATGTCGCTGGACACCCAAAGATTTTGGCTAAAGATCTCGCCAAGAATTTGGCCACTCAGTCGAATCTGTTCAAACCTGCCATCTCATCGGGTGAAAAGGTTACTTCGCTGGTCAAAGTTGACGATCAGACCTGGCAAGTAGTCACAGACAAAACCTCAGATCACTACACCAAAACAGTGTTGTTGGCTCTGGGCGCCGGTGCCTGCGTACCCAAGAAGTTAGATATTGAATACAACCACGATTTTGAAAATGACAGCATCTTCTACGCTGTCAAAAACAAAGAGCGCTTCCGCGACAAAAACGTATTGATCATCGGTGGCGGAGATTCAGCAGTAGACTGGGCCAACGAGTTTTCACTCTTAGCCAAGAGCGTCACTTTGATTCACCGCCGCGATCAATTTAGAGCTGTGCAAACTTCTGTAGACGAGATGAAGCGCAACAAGATCGACATCAAGACTTTCTACGAATTGAAGGACATTCAGGGAAAAGACCGCGTCGAAGGCGCAACCATTTTTGACAATCGCACCGGCAAAGAAGAAACGCTGCCGCTCGATGCAATCATCATCAACATTGGTTTCGTTATCAACCTCGATTTCTTGAAGAGCTGGGGTTTGAAGATGGAAGTAAACGCCATCACTGTGAACGAAAAGATGGAAACTAACTTGCCTGGAGTGTACTCAGCCGGTGACATCGCCGCTCATCCTGCCAAGTTGAAACTGATTGCTACTGGAGCAGCAGAAGCCGCCACAGCGGTAAACTTTGCTTGCACATACATCAATCCAACCGCCAAGCTGTTTCCAGGTCACAGTTCAAACCTGAACCTGTCCATCTAGTTCATACAACAGTTACCGGCAGGCTAGTAGACCGCGAGTAAGCACTCGAGGGAAGTATTCCTCGAGCGAGTCTTGAGCGAGTAGACGCGGGCAGCTCAAAATTGCCCATCCTTTAATAGAATGAAATTGATGGCGCCCTGGGGCCCTTTACATTACGCCCGGGCTCGTATGCCGGTCCAGTTGACGACCGACAACCACGTCGCTCGCAGTGACGCGCTACCTTCGTAATATTCGAGCTTTGACTAAGGCAAATACTACATATTGCGTCTAAAATTTCGAGCACCGCTATATCTAGTACCATACAAATGTATTACAATTGTGGTATAGTTGCTGAGAGCGGATCGATCAGGCGAAATCAAATGGGGAATCCAGCCATGTTTTCACAAAATGCCTTGAAGGTATTAGAGAAGCGCTACTTTATGCGCGACGAACAAGGTGAGTTGGTCGAAGGACCAGAAGAGCTGTTTCGCCGGGTCGCCACGGCCGTTGCTCAGGCGGAGAAAAATTGGGGCGACGATCTTTCCGTAGCCACTTTCACCGAAACGTTCTATCAAGCTATGCTCAACCAGGAGTTTTTACCAAATTCTCCTACATTGATGAATGCGGGAAAAAACAATGGTCAGCTTTCAGCTTGTTTCGTACTGCCTGTTCCAGATTCGCTTGAAGGAATTTTTGAAACCTGTAAAAATGCTGCGCTTATTCATAAAACAGGCGGCGGCACAGGTTTTTCATTTAGCCGATTGAGACCGGCTAACGACCGTGTCGCCACTTCGGTAGGAGTTGCCTCTGGTCCAGTGAGCTTTATGGCTGTTTACGACGCAGCCACCGAAGCGATTCGCCAGGGTGGTACCAGACGTGGTGCCAACATGGGCATGCTACGAGTCGACCATCCTGATATCGAAGACTTTATTGGTTGCAAACGAGACACAGCCAGACTGAACAATTTCAATATTTCGGTGGCGGCAACTGATGCCTTCATGACGGCAGTCGAACAAGATACCGATTACGACTTGATTCATCCGCGCACGAAAGAACCAGTGCGAAAAGTTAGAGCCAGGGAAATCTTTGACAAGCTCGTCGACAATGCTCACGCAACTGGAGAGCCCGGGCTGATCTTTATCGACCGAATCAATAGCGCTGACCCGATCACCAGTGCCGTAGACGAGTGCGGAAACGTGATTGCCGGCACTGAAGATATCGAAGCAACCAATCCCTGCGGCGAACAGCCCCTCGGACCTGGTGATGCATGCAATTTAGGCTCGATAAATGTCGCACGCTTCATCAAGAATGGTGATTTCGATTGGAATCGGCTGGGCGAGATGGTGAAAGTGGGTGTGCGTTTTCTCGACGATGTAGTTGATGTGAACCACTATCCACTACCTTTCATCTCGCAGGCGACACTGAACAATCGGCGCATTGGGCTTGGCATCATGGGTTGGGCAGAGTCACTGATTGCTCTGGGAATTCCTTACAATACTGAAGAAGCTGTCGAAAAAGCCGAACGGTTGATGAGTTTCATTCAGATCGCAGCCCATAAGGCCTCACAAGAGCTGGCATCCGTTCGCGGTACATTTCCAAACTGGCGCTTCAGTTCCTGGTGCGACAAAGGCATTCCGATGCGCAATGCGACAGTGACAACCATAGCGCCTACAGGCACAATCTCGATAATAGCGGGCACCAGCTCTGGTATCGAACCGTTGTTTGCGATCTCTTTCATCAGACGCGTGCTCGGTGGCATGGAGCTTTTAGACATCAATCCGGTCTTCGAGAAAACAGCTAACGAACACGGATTCTATAGCGACGAACTCATGGCACGCATCGCTCATGAGGGTACCCTCGCACATATCGATGAAATACCTGATGATGTAAAAAGGGTCTGGGTGTGTTCGCATGACATTCCTTACATATGGCACGTGCGCATGCAAGTGGCCTTCCAGAAGCACGTAGACAACGCTGTTTCCAAAACAATCAACTTTCCGCGCGAAGCAACGCTGGAAGATGTTCACAACGCTTATATTGCCGCATGGCAACAGGGTCTCAAAGGAATCACTGTCTACAGGGACGCGTCGAGGTCCTCCCAAGTACTGAATATTGGCAAAACCGATCCTCTTAAGAAGATAGTAGTAACTCCAATAAAAAAAGCACAGTCTGCGGGCCGCTCGGGGACTGTGACTAGTCCCCGGGCTTCGCATGATCACAATTTCAACAAGCAAAAACGAGTCCGACCCCAGACAACCAGCAACCTTGTAGAGCTCGCACGCAGAGAGTTTCAGCCGAAAGTCGATTATATATACAACAATCCATGTCCTGAATGCAGCTCCAGTAGCGGCGTTTCAACGAAGTATGAGTCTTGCTCGATGTGCGTATCTTGCGGTTATACTAAATGCTAAGAGCAGCACGAGCTGTCATTTGCGACCCCTGTCATATATCTGTCAGGATCGCCGCATCATATGAGGTTTGAAAAATGTCTATTCTTGTAGATCATGAAATCCGCAAAGAGATTGGAGAAGGCAGGCTGATCCTCGAGCCTTACGACGACGCACTGATTCAACCAAACTCATATGATGTACGGCTCTCAGACCGCTTCTCGTGGCATGAAGCCGGCGAATTCGCCAAGAAAATCATCGACCCATATCAATCTGACAGCATCCTTGAAGGACTTGTGCACGTAGTTGACGAAAGCATCGTGATCGAGCCTGGTTTTTTCGTGCTCGGAGCGACACTGGAAAGAATCTGCCTGCCTAAGAACATCGTCGGTCAATTGACCGGCAAATCGAGTCTGGCCAGACTGGGAATTATGGTGCACGTGACTGCTGGCTTCATCGATGCGGGGTTCAGCCACCCACCGGCTCAAATTACACTCGAAATCGTCAACGTAGGTAATCGTCCAGTACGCCTGCATGCAGGAATGTCCATCGCACAAATGGTCTTCACCCGAACAGCCGACTGCCTGGTGCCGTACAACGAAAAACCAAACGCAAAATACAACGGTCAGGTTGCCGCTGCGCACAGCAAATATTATTTGAATCCGTCTCAGGTTCTTTAAGCGAGCGAGTCTGCCAGTTTCAGCGACACCTGGTCTCTGCCTTGGCACGTCCAGTTTCGCATGTTCGATTTGGGAGATGACCAAATCCGACATGGTTTAAATCCAGTCACGTCCAAATCGGGTCGTGGCTCAAATCAGGACGTGTCCCAAATCCGTCAAGTAACCGAAATCTGATTGAACAGGCACCCACGCTGTAATGGCAGCGGATTAGTCTATTAGTTTGGATAGGGGCATAGAGTCACAATACAGACATGCCGTCCTGATACGATGAAATCATGGGCATTGAAGACTGTCGAGAAACTGGGGTAGCAGGGGTAAATATCCCATAGCATACGTAATTTCACGAATGTAAAAAGCTCTGAACCAGGTCTAATATATGCTCACGGGTAGGAGCACGCCCAAGCTCAAATCCTGTTCGTTTCTATCGGCGGAGGTTTCTCTTTTATGGCTGGGCTAGACAATACAAACGAAAGAAGAGTCACCACTCCTCAAGATGAGGCGGCGACGAAAGCTCTTCTTGCAGATGGAACCCAGCAGCCATGGCGCCCACCAGTACCGCAAACAGTAGCCGACAACACAGGTACTCAACTTTCAGGCTCGGCAACTCAAGATGTTTACCAGAGAACCGACCAACCATGGCGCGCTGGCTATGGTCAAGTTGCACCAGCCTATGGTCAAGTCGGTGATCAACAACAACAGCAACAGCAGCAACCACAAGGCGGGCAGCCCTGGCGGCAGACCTACGGTCAGGTGGCACCAGCTTATGGCGACGGACAGCAACAGCAAACAGCTCCAACTGGTGGCGGTCAAGTCTGGAGACCGGGCTACAATCAGGTAGCGCCTGGTGCCGGCCGCACGGACCAGACCCAAGATCCAAATCGAAACGGCGATGCACCAACTGGTCCAAAGTGGAATCCGAACCCACAATACAATTGGAACTCGGCTGGTCCTGCACAGAATCCACAAATTGCTCAGCCCGGTCAAGGCGGAGTTGCGACTCAGACCGGCAGAGGCGACAACCTTTATGATCCTCACCGCTCAGACATTAATCTCGGATTGCAAAAACAAATCGGCTTCCCGGGACAGATGGTCATTGGCGGTCTGAGTGGTGTCGCATTTGGTGGACCCATTCCCTGGATCTTAAATCGCACCGCAGATTCCATTTTGCTCTCCCCAGAGCAGCGTCAACAGGCTCGCAATGGCGCTCCGCTGGTTTCACCCAATGGAGCTGCCGGAAAAGTCTTGACAGAAGACATGCGTCGGCAAGTCAACGAAGCAGGCGACAAAGTCAACGAGTGGCGCGACAAATTATCGCCTTCTCGAGATGGCGCGCTTGGTAAAACCGCGAAGTGGTGGCAAGACAATTTCGACTCTCGCTACTTCCGTCGCAATGATCTGGTTTTACAACAGAATCAATTTGCTGCTCTGGACGGACAAGTCCAGAAGATGATTGAGTCGACCAAGTCAGAAATCACAAGACTGACCCCGGCTACGGGAGTTACTCCGACAGAGGCCCAGCTGACTGAATTAAGTCGTGCTCAAAGTCGCCAGAACTGGCTAACAAGCGACATGTGGAAAGAGAACGGCGCCAAGCAACTTGAAAATCTGAACACTGCAATGACTTTAAATGAGAAAGGTCTTTTCAGTGACGCAGAGATGAAGACACTTGCAGATAGACAGGCTGCAAGAGCCTCCGTTGCAGACATCAACGCAGCTCAAGCGAAGGGTCAAAAATTCTGGGGCGAAAGCCCCGGCGGAAACTTCGTTAAAGGTGCAGCTTTTGTTGGTTTGACAATGGTTGCAGACCACTACCTCGATAAAGTATTCACAGGTAAAGATCACCAGGATGGCCTAACCAATAGCAGCATGACTGAACCGATTCCTCTGGTCGGCGGCATGACAAAATCCTGGAACACCAACGCTTTGCTCGTGCCAATGGCATTTGCGACGGGCAGCTTCAGCGGCAAGGGATTGCTCACCAAAGCAGCTTACACAGGTGCTGCGCTGATCGGCGGTAAAGTTCTGGACAACCTGCTACCTGCCAGCGATCACCAGAGCTACAGCAGCTGGCTCAGACCGACCGGTGTAGACTCCGTACTCATGGCCGGAGCGTTCCTCTTGCCGGCAGCCGAGAATAAGACCAGAATGGCTATGATTGGCGGAGCCTGGGCTTTGGGTCGTGTCTACAACATGTTCGAAGGACCATCTAAAGCCGACATCAAAGATGAAGGCTTCGACAAGATGAAGACTGACATGAAAGATCGCACTGCAGGCTCGATGAATGCAGCAATCGACACATTCAAAGATCTTGGCGAAAAAGACAATTATGCATTGAGACTCTACACATCTGACTGGTTGAGACCAAATCGTCAGTACGATGGCATGCTCAGCGCCTATCGCGGTGCAGTCATTCTTGCCGATGCTTTTGGCGAAAGCAGACTGGATAAAGGAACGTTGCTGCCAAACTCGCAGAAAGACTTTATTCTTCCAGGCAAGGACCTCGACATCGGAGCTCAAGCAACTCGCGCGTTGATCATCGCGCAAGTCAACGTCGATCGCGCCAAGCAGCAAACCCAGAACGAAATGGGTAAAGACGAGAAGGGCAAACAAGTTTCGCAACAAGAGCTGAAGGATCTCGACGAGATAGGCAAACGTATCAACTCCACGCTGCAAAACCGCATTTACGGCAAGCACGACATTCAGGGCGCAGTAAACGATCTGTCCGACTTCTACAAGGGCGATGAAAAAGACATGCTCCTGATGAAGATGGACCTCGATAACAGCCTTGCATTGAATCGTGGCAGCTCGAACAAGCAATTCACAGCGAAATTGTTCCGAGATCAAGCGGTTCTCTTGCTGGCCATGGCACAACTGAAAGCCAGTGGCCCTGACGCTATGGGTGCTCAAGATGTTCTATATGGAACTCCTGAGGGACGTCAAACGCCGTACAACAATGGTCAGCCACGCGGATACGACGGTGCGCTCGATGCGATTGCACTGGCGAAACAAATGGATCCAAACAATCCAGACAATGTGCAGCTTGAACAGATTGCCAATCAGCTCAAGGCGAAGTTGCCTCAAGCCGTTCAGAATCAACAATCCAGCACAACATTCAACCCGCTCAACGTCAACGATCAGGTCAACAATCCTGGCAGCCAAAATCCAATCGGACAGTTTGGTGCCAAACGCTAAGAGATGTCAGTCAAACTGATTGGGTTAACAGCCGGAGCCCTGCTCTATACAGCCTTGGGCTATGGTTTGTGGCTGCTATCCAATAAACAGAATATGCCATTTCTCTGGGCGGTGCTCGGAATTCAACTCGGATTCAGCGTAGTCGGCATCTGGTTGCTTTCACCTGAACTCATTCAGGAGCGAATCAAACCGAAGGGGAAAGACAAAGACCCTCTCGGCACCGTCGTCCTGAGTATATTTTTCCTCGCCCAACTTGTCATCGCGGTACTCGATTGCAGCAAGTGGCACTCAAGCGACAACGTGCCTTTTCTGCTCAAGTGCTTTGCTCTAATCATTCAAGCACTCGGATGGGCGGGTCTCTACTGGGCGATGTATGTCAATAAATTCTTCTCGTCAGCAATAAGGATGCAGGAAGACCGAGGGCAGACTGTAATAACTGCCGGTCCGTATGCATGGGTTCGGCATCCAGGCTACGCATTCGCGTCACTGGCATTTCTGACAGAATCAATAGCACTTGGATCTTGGCTTTCGCTCATCCCCGCCGTTTTAATCACAGCCTACATGGGCTACCGCACGATGCTGGAAGAAAAGATGCTGGCAGCCGAGTTGAACGGCTATCTCGAATATAAACAAAAGGTACGCTACCGCTGGATACCGGGCATTTTCTAGACAATTTATGTTTTTGCTTTGAACTAAATTGACCTTTCCTACGTTATATAACTAGGACGAACTGAGAAAGAACATAAACAAAATGGTCATTTCAAACGCGAAAGTGACTGTGCTTGCGGCTGCGCTTGCGGCCACGGGCGCAGTGCTGAATAGCACAGACATGCCGGTTTCAGCAGCGATACTATGCATGGTGGCATGCCAGCTTGCACTTTGGCGCGTTTTCAAAGTAAAAATCCTTGTAGCGCTTCTGTTGGGCTCGATACCGCTTCTCTTTTTCGTATACGCTCAAATCCGCAGTCAACCGCCTCTACACGACCTGAGCGGATTCGCTGAGCGAGATGTGATTTTCACAGCTTCAGCAGACCAAACCAGTTGCACACTAGAGAAGAAAGAATGGGTACTGAAGTGTCATCAACTGCTTTTTCCTCAAGTGCAGAAGCTGGCTGGAGAGACCCTGCTAATTCGCCCTCATCACACAGACGAAGCCACCGCATCTCTCCATGAAGACCAAACCACGACCACTCTGGCGACGTCAGATTCTGGCAGGCAGCAATTACCACCGCAAGAAAAATCCACAAAAAATGGACCACGTAGACAGGTCGAATTGCTAATCCACGGGCACATTCGCGTACCAGCGAAGCCAGTCCCCGCCTGGGACTACAACAGAAGCAAGAAGTTGGCCGCCGATGGCATTTTCAGTCTCTGCACACCCGATAGAAGAGCAGCAGACGGCGGCGTAACTGTAATCGGATCAAGTCACGCTTCAAATTCTGCACTCGACATTTTTGCAAGTCGCTACGAAGATGCGATGAACACGGCGCGGGCAATGATCGTTAATACGCATCGGCAGCATCTGCCACCGAAATTGGCTGATCTTCTGTCTTCAATGGTCCTGGGAAACCGAGCAGTGGCGTTGTCTGCTGAGACCACTGATCAGTTTCGAAATGTCGGGTTGTCACATATCCTGGCAGCGTCGGGCTTCAACCTGACGATTGTCGCTGTCATGACTTTCGCCATCAGCAGGCTTCTGACACCATCTGTGATACTGCGAAACAACTTGTGCTTCTTAACCATGTTCGGCTTCGTCTCGCTTGCAGGACCGTCGCCCTCAGTCGTCAGAGCAGCCTTGATGTGCTCGATTTTGCTTCTTGCGAAAACAGGGCAGCGCCGATCACAGGTAATTGCCGCTCTGGCAGCCTCATTTCTGCTTACCGTCGTAGCCGATCCGCTGTGCACTGGCGACCTCGGACTGCAGCTCTCATACGCCGCCACAGTCGGCATTGTTCTGGCGAGCGAACCACTAAGTCGTCACTTCTATGGCGGCTTGATCAAATGGAAACGTGCTCTCGCTGATGCAGTTTCCGTTGTTCTGATTGCACAACTGAGTGTCATGCCGATACAGCTTTACTTTTTCTGGAAAGCAGGCACGATGTTCATTCCGGCAAATCTCCTCGTTACTCCGCTGGTTACACCTCTGACAATGATTGGCTTTGCCAGTTCCACACTGGCACTTCTGAGCCCAGCGCAGACAGGTCCTCCGTCGTTCATAATTGCCTTTGCTGATGCAATCGCATTCATTCCAATGACGGCGATGATTTTGTTGGTTAATGCCTTTGGTTCGGTAAATGGAGCCAACTTCTCAATCGGCCCGCCCAGCACCATCAGCATAGTCGTGTACTATGGAAATTTTCTTTTGCTGATTCTATCTCTAAGAATGCAACGAAAGATTATGTGGGCACAACTTGCCTTTGCAGGCTCACTAGTGTGGTTACTCTGGCGTGCTCCGCCGCCGCTGATGACCCTGGCAAATGTTCACGGGCACACGGTTTTGATCAATGCGAAAAATGAGGCTGTCGTCTTTGACCAGAACGATAACCCCGGTCATCCATCGGGCAAAATCATAGAACGATTTCTCAACTATTGCGGAGCCAGGCTGTGTTCAGATTCATTCCAAGTCGGTACACTCAACTCCGGTTGGCGTTTTGTGCATTCACGAAACTGGTTGCTAGTCTCACTTACGGCAGATCAGCATATTTCGACGCGGGCTGCGGTCATGGAGGTACTTTCGGAAGCGCGAAAAATGCAGTGCAACAAACTGATTATCTCAACGCCACGTGCCATAAATCCGCACAGCTTTCTTCCAGGTTGCGAGTTTATAACCACGCCTCAAGCAGCTAACACAGACCTGAGATTGATTGAATGGAGGCAGAGAATTATTGAGTTTTCCCGCAAGTAAGGAAAGTGTTACTACTCCACTTCTGCGTGCGGGACTTCGGACAGCTGGTCGACTTTATAGTTGAACGTATAGAGCAAGTCCAAATAGTCAGCGGTGAATTCTGGCGGAAGCGGTTTGAAAGGCGCAGAGGCTGTGATTGCATGCATGGCTGAGTCGTCCGTGTCAGACTCGCCAGAGCTGCGCATTAACTTCATCGATACGAGCCGTCCGTTTTTGCGAATGCGAAACATGATTTGTGCACTGCCGGTGATATCATCCACTCCCGGTGTCCAGGCGTGTTTGATGCGGCGATGAACATCGCGCAAATATGACACAAGCAGAGTTTGCGAGCCTGTGCCGCCCTTCGAATGCCCACCCATTTGCGATACTTCGCTGGCCTTATCATTCTGTTCTGTAAGTTCGAGCAATTGAGCCGGTGCGACTTCCTCCAGGACAGGTTGCGTTGCCTCTACTTTTGGCTTTACGGCCTTCGCTACTTTCTTATCTTGTGATGCTGGTTCCGGGCTTGGCTGCTGTCTCACGACAAAAGCCGGCTCTGCCATCTCATCCTTTTTCTGATTGGATAGTGTGCCAGGTGCGTTAAATATTTTCGCACCAGCAGCAGTTGTAGTGGCAAGCAACGGCAGCGGATGAATCGGTGATGGATGAGTTTTTATTGACGGTACCACGAGCTCGTGCTTGCCCTGCACCGACACATCGCGAGCAGGCACGTCAGTCGGCCTGGTGCTCGGCAATACATCGTGTCTGTCTTCGTAATCGTTGGGTGAGACGAGTACGATATCGATTACTTGTCTCTTCACTTCAATGTGCTGTTCAACCGGCATGCCATGAGTGAGAACCCAACCTCCGAGAAATCCTGAGAAAACAGCAACAGTTGTGGCTATTGACCCGGCTAAAGTCGCCCACCTGTTCTCTCCAATGCGAAAAATACTGAGCCGATGCGAAGCTCGCGAAAGAGAAAGCCACGCCAGCGTGATAACAGCGCACAACGAAAATGAACAGACCCATGCAAGCGCTTCTCTCGTTTGCCCTGAGGTGATGAAAACGCCTATCCAAGCCAGGCTGATACAGATGAGCGCAAGCGCCGAGAGCGTTTGACGTCCTGATTTGATCTGCTCGGGACGTTTAAATTGTGCGCGCAAAATGGCACCATATCTGGTGTCGGCAATGCGTAATTGGTTTTCCGCAACAGTAACGGAATCTGCCATCAAGTGATCTCAGTCGACAGCCGAAAACCCGGCCCACTCATGTTAACACGGCACCTGACATGCCCGCATAAGCAGCTACTTATGTTGATTAAATGCAATTAGTAAAACGAGTGAGGCAGGCTGTCAAAGAAAGTGACTGAGACTGTCAAAGAAGGTGACGCAGACTGGAAAGCAAAGTAGTAAAGCCGGTTCGAAAACTGCTGCGAAGAGCCGCCAGGACACTCGTTTATCTTCGCGAAAGACCGGGCAGCCGCGGCTCCTCAAAGCAAAATTAGATATATTGGTAAAAAGCACCTAATCAGAGCCACTGAGAGTGGTTTATCGAATGACTAACTGGTTCACATCCGACCATCACTTCGGACACGCAAAGATCATCGTCTACTGCAACAGACCCTTCCAATCAGTCGAGGAGATGAACGAAACGCTAGTGAGTAACTGGAACGCGCTAGTGGCTGATGAAGACACCGTTTACTATCTCGGAGATTTTTCGCTAAAGAGCAGTGCCATGGAACAGTATGCGCCGCGATTGAAAGGGCGCAAGGTACTGATCGCCGGCAACCACGATGGTTGCCATCCGTCCAATCACGACGGAAAGTTAGGCAACATGGCACTTTACAGAAAGTTCTTTGATGAAGTGCACGAAGAGCTGCACTGGAATGGATTGCTTCTGCACCACATGCCATACCACGATGATGTTGACCATCGCTACCCAGAATACAGGCCGTTCGATGAAGGGCGTATCCTTCTGCACGGGCATGTACATCAACGATGGACCACAAACGGGCGACAAATCAACGTAGGCGTCGATGTGTGGGACTATGAACCAGTGCACGAGAACGAAATTCAGAAGCTGATCATGCAGCTTGAATAAAGCTCAATAGGCTTTCGCTTCCAGATGACTATTTGCCCATTGCGGCGAAGTACACAGCGCAAGCGTGGTCGATGTACTCTCGCGACAGACGTGGGTCAGTCTGCAAGAATGCACAGAGGTTGATGACCTGGTCGACAACGTCGCGAGGATGGCAACAACGCATGTTGCGCCTGCCGCTGCGGTACTGGGACTCAATCAAGTAGTTGACTGCTTCTTCGTTGTACGGCACACCGGTGCGCTGGCAGTATTGCAGGAAGATCCATTTGAACTCGTCTTCTGTTGGATTGGTGATGTTGATCTTGTACGGAATACGTCTCAAGAATGCTTCGTCAACCAGGTCTGATGGATTCAAGTTTGTGGAGAACACAATCAGCTGTTCAAACGGCACTTCCAGTTTTTTACCGGTGTGCAACGTCAGATAGTCGACGCGCTTTTCCAACGGTACAATCCATCTGTTCAAAAGTGATTTGTGGTCGATACGTTGTCTGCCAAAGTCGTCGATTAGCAGCAGTCCGCAGTTAGATTTCAGCTGAATCGGCGCTTCGTACAGTTTCGTACCGTAATCGAACTGCAACTCGAGCATATCGATTGTCAATTCACCGCCCACCACCACGCATGGTCGCTGAATTCGTACCCAACGGTGGTCGTAGTCGCGAGGGTAGTTGGCAGCCGAGACTTGCTCGTGGTTGTGAGAGTCGAAGATTCTGACGATCTGGCCGTCGATTTCAACGGCATAAGGAATGAAGATGTGACCCTTGAAACTGCGTACGATACGCTCTGCAATCGAAGTCTTACCGTTGCCGGCTTCACCGAAAAGGAACATCCCACGTCCGGAGTTGATTGCCGGACCGACCGAGTTGATGGTGCGACGGTTGACCATGATGTCGGAGAAAGCGACTTCGAGATCGCGCGGCGTTACTGATTCTCGGCGAATTGTCTGATACTTGAGAGAGTCGATGTACCGACTCCATGGCACAGGGCAAGCGCCGACGTACGCGTTGTGGTCGAAATAAGTTCTGGCGCGGTCACGACCTTTTTCTGTAGGAGTGTATTCGTAGTCGGCAAGACCGCCTGAACTACGCACTTCCACAAGCAATTGTTTCTTCAAAACTTCCAGTACTTCTTCGACAATTTTGAACGGCAGTTGTGTACGAGCGGCAATTTCTCGACCCAACGCGAAGTTGACGAGGTAGATGTCCTTGAGAATCAATTCTTCAAGGAAGCCCTCTTTTAAACCCGTATCCTGAATGGTAGCTGGGTATGGAGGAACGAATTCCTGCTGTTGCTGCGTACCGGTTTTGACCTGTTGAACCATAATGCTTTCTCTCTTGTGGTTACTCGCGAAGTACTTCACTCCACTCTATCGCGTAGACCGCGTTATTACTAGCTTTATGCCCAAATTTGCTCAATTGTCATGGTGCTTGACGCGAACCAGCGAATGAATTTGATCGCTGAGCTTCTTCATTTGACTGGCTCTCATCTCTGCTGCGTCATCACAACCGAACCGATCGGCAATGTATAGCTCCATGAAGTGCTTGCACAATGGCTCCAGATCGGGATGAATACTGACTTCTGGATCATAGTCTTCATCGCTGCTGAAACGAGCGAGAAGGTCTTGTGGAGTATCAGTTGGCAACCGATAAATCTTTACCCGAGCCAGATCATCGACCACTTTCAGGTAAAGCAAAGTGGATGGTTTGGGCTTCTCAAGCGACTTAACCTTGCGAGCCGCTCGTGCCTGCATGACCGCCGCGCGAATCGCCTGGAAGAGCAACATGACTGCCGGCACAACAATGATGAGCAGAATCAATTCGTGCCAATCAACAGGTTTTTCCGGTGCTTTCGGAGCTTCTGTCTTTGTTTCAGGCTTCTTGTTCTCGCTTGACCTGGTCGCACCAGGAGTATTATCAGCCGCCCCGTTACCTGTCGCTCCAGATTTAGCAGGCTTGCCATCTGCTCCTCTGGCAGTTGTCGATCCGCCCTGACTCTTTCCGCCCTGACCAGGTTGACCGTCCGCAGATTTCTCCGAACCTGTTGGCGGCTGAGGCAAAGATGCCTGCTGCGGTGGCAGAGGTGGAGGTGTCGGTGTCTGATTGTTGAACCGGTCTGACAGCTGCTCGAAGCCTTTCTTGACCGTACCCATAAAAGAGTTGTCTTCAGGAGTAGGCTTGGGCAAAAGTCCGGTCGGAGTGGCGTCAAACGGAACCCAGTCGTATCCAGGAATATAAACTTCGCCCCAGGCGTGACCGTGCATATTTTTGATTTCGTGCATGCCCGTGCCGTCATTGAAATCGCCGGGACCAAACCCACCTATCGAGCGGGCCGGCAAGCCGACGGCACGACACATGACGACGAATGCAGTTGTGAACGGACCGCAAGCGCCCTCTTTCGTACGAAACAGAAAGTGATAGGCTATCTCTTCTTTGTTGTCTGCGTCAGTCAGGTCGGACGAATATTTGTAATTGCGTCTCAAAAAATTGCAGATGCGTTCAGCTTTTGCAAAGGAATTGCCCTCGCTGCCAGCCACTGACTTCGCCAGTTTCGTGATTTCTGGATTGAGACCGGCAGGCAACTGCAGGTAGTTTTGAAATTCGCCCGTCGTGCTTTGCGCATCTTTCGAGTCGAAAGGAGCCTTGCGCATTTCGTCTACATCGTAGTCAGGGACCTGCGATACAACCCGATAATGAGTGCCTGCTTTGATGGGATTTTTGGTCCGCAGGGCGCCGAACTGGTCGACCAAAATCGGATCTTCCGGATAAGCGATTTGCTGCGGAATAGCCGCAACAGGAAGTAAGTGGCCAATGTTCGCCTCAATTGTGATCTCTTGAGTGAGTTGAGCGGAGTGCATACCGGGCTCGACGAACAGCGATGGAACACCAGCCAACTCCTGATAAGCATTTTTATGTTTTGAACATTTCGACTCTTTGCCAAGGCTGCTGATAGTCCAGGAATGACCATCATATTTATCGAAGCAGACACGCCTGAAGTAAGTATCGCGACTACTCATAACGCGCATGATCAGCTCGTTCTCGTGCTCAACGGAATCCTTATTGCGGAAGACCATAGACTTATCTTCTTCCTCGGGAGACTTTTCTTCGTCTCCTTTATTTACAGAAGGCTTGGTTGCCGGGTTGGTGTTGCTGACGTCGCCAGGTTTGTTGCTCTGCCCGCCCTTGCCGCCTTTTCCACCCTTTACATTTTTGCCGCCCTTCCCTGCTTTAGCGCCTTTCCCGTCACCAGCCGCGCCACCATTGATACTTTCTCCAGCGCCGCCACCACTGGCGCCGGCTCCAGGAATGGCAGTGCCATCGCCACCAGTGCCGGTTCCAGAGCCTGAAACCAGATCGGTGCCTGCAGTTCCAGCGCGACCACCGCCCGTTCCGTTGCCACCAGATTTGCCACCACGCTCTGGTTCTCCACCTTGCCCACCCATACTCTTGGGTAAGGAAGAAAGCCCGGGAACAGTGCCCAGAACTCCGATGCCGTTGGGCGATTTTACCCAGGTCAAATTCAGTGTTTCACCATTTTGCGCCCGACGAATATTGTTTAAAACCAGATCGAAAAGTGACTCAACTCTCGGCAATGAAAGAAACACTAAGATGCTCAGAAGAGGAAGCATCGCCAGGGAAATAAAAGCATTGCCGACTGACACTTTTTTCTTGACTGCCGCTTCGCGCAGCTCATTAATTTCAGCTCGCTCTGACGACATTCCCACCGCCCCAGCTGAGCGAGTGCGAGAAACAGCCTCATAGTAAAGCAAACTGGCAACTAGAGTTATATAAGCCAGAGTGATGTAGGCAAACAGTACATCACGAGCAATAACAGCCGTGCAAGCAAACAGTCCAAGACCGATCAACGCCGATACATTGATGTCAGACTTGGCGCGCAAATCAAAAGTATGCAAAGCTTGCAAACCGGTCAACACATGGATAAACGGCACCAGAGCCTGCACCTTACCGGTATTGAACTGCACGAACATCTCTTCGAAGAAGTTGCCCAGCACAATCAAAAGTCCGGCCGTCGTAATGAAAGTCAGCCAGAACGTTTTTTGATGACGAAATTGATAGCTGACGTAGCTGCCTGTGAGCGCTCCCCACAGGTAGAAAAATATCAGCATCGACGTACTGTTTACGTAAATGCAAGCCGTGATGATGCACAAAACTGCGATGCCGCACGCGACGATGCGCAGCCCAATTGAATCTTCCGCCGGCTCGAATTTAACTTCCTGCTTCGGTTTAGGTGTGTTCGGCGATTTCGTCGGCTTTGGTTCTTTGCTGAGCGATGGCAGCGTAGGAAGCGATGGCATCTTCATAAGCGAACAACTTCCTCTAAACGCTCGATCACGGTTATAACACGTCCGGTCGATTTTCCGGAGCCGCGTCGGTTGACGATACCGCCTTCGTGAACGGGCATGTGCGCTTCCTTGCTGCTCTGTGCTTCCTGCGCGAGCGCAGCTTCCCAGGTTCGCGGGATGACCGCCAGATCGACCGTCTCGATTATCAAATTGGAGTCAGCTGTTTCATTGGCAGTGGGGCGAATCGTCAAAAGAGCAGCGTGAGCGCTTTCACCGAGACTGGTTGGTTGCGTGGCAGACGCCTTGCCCTGTTTGAGTGGCTCGACGCGAGCGAGCAGGTGACCGGAGCGAGCCAGACCCGGCGGCAGAGCCGGCATGTCTTTCATGAAGTAAGGCAGATACTTGTTCTCGCCATCGAGCGATGGAACAACCAGAAGGTCTGGAGCGCCGCCAAGCTTAAAACCAAGATTCATGAGCGAATGAACGATGGAAACAGCCAACTCGAACTGTTCTCTGTTAACCCAGTTAGCGCGCAAATTGAGAAGGATGTCGTAACCTGGCAAACCTTCTGCTTCGAATTCTCGCACCAGGAGCCGCCCGACACGTGCACTCGATGCCCAGTGGACGAGACGAGGGCTATCGCCGTGCATAAACTCACGCACACCACGAACCGAAGACGATACCACATTGGTAGGCTTACGACTGGCCACCAGACCCATCGGAGAATCGGTGGCGGACCTGATCTTGTAAAGGAAATTGCCTTCAATCTGCACCATGCGAGGATAGACCACAATTGATGGTCGACTGTCTTCTTCCGTCTCGCTCTTCAACTCAAAAGTGCGTGACCACCAGGCCAAACCCAGCGGAAAGCAAGAATAAATTTCGATGCCGTGCAGGTGATAGACACCGCGCCGAAGCGGTGAAGTGGCAGCATAAACCCACGACTCATGACCTACATGCTCGACCAGCATCGGTTTGAGAACACTGCTTTTGCCATTGTTCGCCACCAGATTGGCTCGCACAAGCAGCCATTTAACCGGGAACAACAAAGCGAACAATTTAGTGTGCTTGCGCCTCTCCAGCGTGATTTTCAAAAGCACGCTGTCTCCTGCCATCGAATTGTTCGGCAAAGAACACTGCGTCGTGACGTCGAGAACCTGCCATAGAGGCATCATCAAGCCAAGCACGATCGCAGAAATAACACCGGCTGCTATGAGATAAAACCACTGATTAGTCGTCTCGCCTGCAAACACATAAATCAAGGGCACAAGCAAAGCGGCAATGAACACGCGCTGCTCTAAGTAAAGTGCAATCTTGGTGTTGGGGCTGTCTCGAAAACCGATGCGAAGGGCTTTCAGCCCCCACTCTTCGCCTTCAGGCGTAGCAACGAATTTAGACCGGAACTGGTACTTGCTCCAGAACCCTTTCAATAAGGTCTGCATGACTAACCCTATTATCTCTCACTTTAGGAATGACTCTGTGTCCGAGAACGAATGGGCTGAGAGCCTTTACGTCTTCCGGTCGAACGAAATTTCGTCCGTCCAAAAATGCCACCGCTTGTGCGGCACGCATCAACAACTGGCTGCCGCGAGGGCTGACTCCAAGCACAATCTGTGGATGTTTTCTTGTCGAACTGACGATGTTGACGATGTAACGCTTGATCGACGGTTCGACAAAAATGTTCTTCACGGCGGTGCGACATTCCACGACTTCAGCTTCCGAGAGCACTGGCTCAACCTGGAAGGCGCGTTCATCAAGCGTTTTGTCGAGAATCTCAACTTCCTGCTCGAACTTGGGATAACCAAGAGACAGTGAGAGCATGAAACGGTCTAGCTGCGCTTCCGGCAGTGGAAACGTACCGTGATATTCAATCGGGTTTTCTGTGGCGATTACAAAGAACAGCTCCGGCAGTTTACGTGTAGCACCATCTGTGGTGACCTGATTTTCTTCCATAGCTTCCAGCAAACTTGATTGAGTTCGCGGCGTCGCCCGGTTAATTTCGTCAGCGAGCAAGATGTTAGTAAAGATAGGACCGGGAATGAACTTGAACGTTCCTTCCTTCTGTTCGAAGATGCTGACACCGCAAACGTCTGACGGCAACAAGTCGGGCGTACATTGCACACGCTTGAAGGTAGCGGTTACCGACATCGCCAGCGTCTTCGCCATGAGCGTTTTGCCCACGCCCGGAACGTCTTCAATCAAGACGTGACCACCTGACAAAAAGGCGATCACCGCCAGTCTGACGGCTTGATGCTGACCGACCAGAACACTGTTGATGTTGCTAAGGAGAGATTGAGCTTTGCCGCTAAGTTCGGCCAGTCTTGCTGGAGAGGTCGCCTCTGATTGCGGCTGCGCCTTTGCTGGTTGCTCCACCTGGTCATCATCCAACTCCGCCGTGCTGTCGGCTTTGGTCTCTGCTTGCGTCACTTTTACTCCTTATGCAAACCCGATTATCAGACTGACCCGAAGTGCGTCAGAAAGGGGCGACACGTGCGTTATGCCCGGCAATTTCACTTTCTAGACATTCGTCAGTGTGAATAGTACCCCGTCTAACATGGTTACAGGTGAGTAAGCGGCTGCCATGAGCTGAATTTTCAACCCGCTCAAAAGCAAGCGTGAGATCCCGGATTGTTTCACTAACCGCACAGACGGGAGGATGCGGGATCGTTTAACCAACCGCATTGACGAGAGGATGCCGGATCGTTTAACCAGGCCGAGCCAATGAGAAGATGCCGGATTGTATCAGCCAGCCTTGCTGCCCGCTCCACCGATAGGATAAACTAGCTTCCCTGTTGGATTTCTAGCGAAATCGTCGTATATTCGAGGTTATGTAATGCAGGAAGCTGTGCGCTTGCGAGCAGAAGACGCCGTCCACCACCAATTTCTCTCTTTTCAGCAGGTCATTCAGCGCTTGAATGAGTTCTGGGGTGAGCGAGGCTGCGCCGTCATGCAGACCTTCGACTTAGAAAAGGGCGCATCGACGATGAGCCCCGGCACTTTTCTGCGCGTTCTCGGCCCTGAGCCCTGGAACATGGCGTGCGCCGACGCCTGCCGCCGCCCAACCGATGGTCGGTACGGCGAAAACCCTAATCGCATGCAACACTACTTTCAATATCAGGTCATTCTCAAACCGTCGCCCGATGACGTTCAAGATGTCTACCTCGACAGCCTGCGAGCGCTCGGCATTAACCCTCTCAAGCATGACATCCGCTTCGTGGAAGACAACTGGGCTTCACCGACGCTCGGTGCCTGGGGAGTCGGCTGGGAAGTCTGGCTCGATGGACTGGAAGTGACGCAATTCACCTATTTCCAGCAAGCAGGCGGTCTGGAAGTAAAACCAGTTGCTGCAGAAATTACATATGGATTGGAACGTCTCTCGATGTATTTGCAAAACGTCGACAACGTCTACGACTTGCAGTGGAACGATCGGATCAAATACGGCGAGCTGTATCACAAAAATGAAGTGGAACAGTCGACCTACAATTTCGAAGAAAGCAACCCTGAGCTGCTCAAGCAACTTTTCAGCCTGCATCAAGAGGAAGCTCAACGTCTGATCGGCAAGAAGCTGATTATGCCGGGCTATGAGCAAATTTTGAAATGTTCGCACTACTTCAATTTGCTGGATGCGCGTGGCGTGCTGGGACGCGATGAACGCATGGCGAACATCATCAAAATCAGCAAGCTCTCCGAAAAAATTGCTCGCGGCTACCTGGAACAACGAATCGAAATGGAATTTCCGCTGCTCGAAAAATCAGTTCGGGAAGAGACAGTGAAAGCCTACCGCGAAAAATATTTGAACCCGGAAGAAAAGTAAGGGCGACCATTTCGGGGATCGCTGGAACTCTGCAAGCACTTCACCTTCACTTCACCTTCAGGCAGGCGTGCTTGCAGAACGGCTTGTGATGCAGCTTCTCAGCATTCACACTTTCTGCACAGGCTTGGCTCTACCAAAAAAGGGGTAGCATTCTACCACCTGGAAACCAGGAGTATATGCCGCTTGGACAGCTTGTTTCAATTTGTCAATACTGTTTATTGGCAATCACTTTGGGT
The DNA here is from genome assembly GCA_036702955.1 of Drouetiella sp. Classification (GTDB taxonomy): domain Bacteria; phylum Cyanobacteriota; class Vampirovibrionia; order Obscuribacterales; family Obscuribacteraceae; genus PALSA-1081. The sequence goes on from DATNPY010000056.1 coordinate 24,566, forward strand.
ATAAAGAAGATGAGGGAAATTCTTATTTAGTAGGAAGTCTTGAATGGAAAAAACGGTTCGCAATGATTTGATTCGGCCGCTGCAAAAGTTTGCCGGATTATTGACGTTGACCACTGTTCTCAGTGCGTCATTCAGCTTGAGGGCTGAATCATTGGGAATGATCACTCCTCACGTCTTCCGCGGCGTAAACCCGCATTTAGTGCCTCATCGCGTACCGAGCCATGTACCTGCAAGGCGAGCTGCACCTGCTCCAGCCCGTTCTTATTCGCAAGCGGCCGCTTCTCCTAAAAAACTCTCAGCAAAAGCAAAAGCACTCGCAGCCAGGAAAAAAGTGGTGGCAAAACCAGTCAATCGAGCTATCCAACCGCAAAAATTCGCTGACAGCATGAGCTCCGAAACCCTTGCGCCCGGGGTGATTCACCGCTTCGTGCGCGGACCTCTAGCTATCCATCTGCTAGACATCGACATGAACACCGCGCCAGTGAAAGTGCAACCAACTTTAGCCGGCGATTCATTCAACCAACTCAAAGATGTAGCGGCACATGCTCGCGAAAACAATGCCATTGCTGCTATCAACGCCAACTATTTCAAAACCAACGGCACGCCATTAGGGACACTGATCATCAACGGCGAGTGGATTGCCGGGCCGCTCTATGACCGTGTTTCGATGGGCATCACTGACAACGGCAAAGTAAAAATCGACCGCGTCAGCTTGAGAGGCACACTCACAACTGACAATCCGGAAGTGCCATCACTTTTCTGCAACACAATCAATCAACCACGCCGTCACGGCTCACGACTGGTCGTCTACACCCGCCGCTGGGGAAGCTTCGTGCGCATGCCTTATGAAGGTTGCCTCGTTGCAGTCAACGCGCAGGGAGAAGTGCAAGATAAGAGCTTAAATGACATGACCATTCCTTACGGCGGCTATGTCTTGAGCGACTCTAAAACAGGCGAAATCGCTAAACTCAACGTCGGCGACAAAGTAGACCTGGCATGGCACACTGGTCCTAACGACTGGCACGACGTTGTGCAAGCAGTAAGCGGCGGCCCGATGCTGATCAAAGACGGTCACCTCTATCTGGATCTCAAGTCTGAAAATTTCCGCAAGAGTTGGACCGGCGCTCAGATTCATGCCCGCACCGCTGCTGGTGTTACCGCCAACAATCACCTTTTGCTCGCAACCATTGAAGGACCGCACACACTCTGGGATGTAGCGAAGTTTTTGCATAAGCTCGGCGCAGTCGATGCTATGAACCTTGACGGCGGAGGATCCACCACCATGGTTGTGCACGGCAACACGGTCACTCGCAACGCCAACTCGCATCAGCGACACGTTGCCAGCTCGATTGCAGTCGTCGACATGCGCACGGCAATGCAACGCAATCTCAATAACATGCCGACAGAAACAGCCGAACTTCCAGAAAACGTTCCTGTAAAAGAAGAGGCAGGTGAGTTTCCAGTGCAAAGACAGGTCCGCGTTGAAGAACCTGCTACCGTTGCGCCGGAAGCGCCAGAAGCTCCGGAAGACTTAATGCAATCGCCTGTTCAGCAGCCGATCAAGCCTCCAAAGAAGCATCTCTTCGGTCTGTTTCACTAATACGAGCAATCTAAGAAACATCTCCCGGTTGTGAGCCTGAAGCTTGTCGTTTTTCGACCAGTTCTGTAATAGAATTGCGTGGTCTTACCATCCTCCCGATGTATATACAAATGCCAGACAAATTCGCTGTCGGAGTCGACTTTGGCGGAACTAAAATTTCAGCAGGCGTGGTCAATCTCGAGACCGGTCGACTGGTCAGTGCCTCCAAGAAAAAAACGCGCCAGGTTCAGGAAGAAACAGATGTGGTCAAGAGAATCATCTCTGTTATCGATGAAAGCCTGAACGAAGCCAACATCGATATGAAAAAAATCGCCGGCATCGGAATCGGTGCTGCCGGCATGGTGAATCGACAAAAGGGTATTCTGCTTGCTGCCGTAAATATCGGCGCCAACGATCTGCCGCTAACAGAGCCACTTTCAAGGTATTACGGCGTTCCAAGTAAACTTGGCAACGACGTCGAAGTTGCCACCCTCGGTGAACTGACATTTGGAGCCGGTCAAGGCTGCGATGACTTCGTCTGTATCTTCGTCGGCACTGGTATCGGATCTGGTATCGTCAGAAACGGAAAAATAATACGCGGCGCTACGGGCACCGCCGGTGAAATTGGTCACATGGTCCTCTTTCCAGACGGCAAACAGTGCGGTTGCGGCGCGTTTGGATGCCTGGAGGCATACGCCTCCCGCACCGCCGTCGCAAAAAATATTCTCGTAGATTTGCAGCGCGGAATCGATTCTGTGATCAGAGACAAAGTCGATATGCAGAAGGGCATTCTGCGCTCAAAAGCCATCTCGCAGGCGATCCTGGCAGGCGATGAGCTGGTTACTCGAGCTGTCACCGACTGCGCTCAGTTCATGGGAATTGGGCTGGCGAGCGTCGTCAACTTCTACAATCCGCAGAGAATTATTCTTGGTGGCGGACTGGTGGAAGCAGTCGATCTCTATTTAGAAGTCGCCGAAAAAGAAGCAAAGAGACGATGCTTGAAAATTCCATCGAAAAAACTCGAAGTCGTGAAGGCTGAACTGGGTGATTACGCTGGCATCATTGGCGCCGCCTTGCTGTGCGCAAACTGACGTCTTCGCAATGATGCAGCAAGTGTAAAATTAGTCAGATCAAAACATTGCCCAGTGTCAGAATCATCGCTTGAAACTAAATCTCAACCAAACGCCGCGCGCAACTGGTCTCGCACTGACTACATCACGCTTGCCTCCATCTGCATGGCAGCTGCAGTGGTGGTGCTGCCCGGACTGGCAGCCTTCGGGATAATCGATCCCAGCGATGGCCTATATTCTGAAGGCGCTAGAGAAATGATGGAGATGAAAAACTTCATCACGCCTCACTACAACTACCTTCCGTTTTACGAAAAACCGATCATGCTCTACTGGATGATGATCGCATCTTACTCTGTCTTCGGTGTGCACGAATGGGCTGCCCGGGTTCCATCTGCACTCTGCGCGATCTCCACGTGCGGTGTGGTTTTCAGCCTCTCGCGTTTTTTCATCAGCCGCGATGCAGCTGTTTTTTCGGCACTGGTTCTTATCACCTCACCTCTTTTCGCCGTCGTTGGAATGTTGGCGTTGACAGACATGCCGCTTTGTTTCTTTCTCACTACCACAATGTTGGCACTGTTCCAGCGCCTGCATGGTGGCACAGATAAAATCCTCTGGCTCGGTTATGCCAGCCTGGGTTGTGCAGTATTGACCAAGGGTCCGCTGCCTGTAGTGCTGACCGCGATGGTCTTTATCGCATACTTCGCACTAACCAGTGGAGACAATTTAAAGAAACCCACCTGGTATATCCAGAGTATCAAGCAACTTGAGCCTTTGAAGGGAATGGCTCTGACGCTGGCAATCGCCCTACCATGGTATGTGCTGGAGACCGTAGTCACACACGGCGACTTCTTTCAGGAATTCTTCATCAGGCAAAATCTCGGTCGTCTCGGCGGTGCTGTCAATCATGTGGCACCATTCTGGTTCTACATTCCAGTTGTGCTGGTTGGAACCTGCCCATGGATCGCTTTCCAATTTCTAGTTCCGCAGATGACCAAACAACTTCTGCAACGACGCTCAATTACTTTTCCAGCCAATGCAATGGCTCTTTTCTGCCTGTGTTGGAGCGTTATCGTTTTCATCTTCCTCAGCGCAGTCAAAACCAAGCTGGCCACATACATACTACCTGTGGTGCCACCTCTTGCACTGATGGTCGGCATGCACTTCGACAGGTGGGGACTGACGAAACCTCGCAAAAGCCTGTTCACAGCCGGCGTCTCGATTGCCTCGCTACTTTTTGTCAGCGCCGGAATCATGCCTATGATATCGGACCAACTGCCGCAAAAAATGACGGACGGAAGAATTATATTGCTACTAATAGGTATCTTCACGCTCGCCGTCGGCTGGATTGTCTTTAGCTTTCGAATCTGGCAAAGCAACGTCGAACAGGGCTTTCGAACCGTTCTGTGTACCTCGGTTATTGGAATGGCACTGCTTATTCCCACCTCAATTTCAGTGTTCGACAAGATTGAAGATCAACCGCTGCGCGAACTGATCAAAAAAGCACAGCAGGCGAACGCCCGACTATCGACATTCACGAGAACCTGCACTGCGGCGCCCTTCTATCTGAAAGAAAGTGTGCCAATGATTTCAAACGAGCAAGAATATCAAACCTTCTTGCACGACAGTGACAGACCGCACTGGATTCTCGCCAGCAAAGATGTCGTGCCGCAGCTGCTCGTTCATCCAGGCGAGATCAGGCTGGTCGATCATAAAGGCAAATGGTCGCTGTTCTCTCTGAAATGAGCACCTCTTACTATGACTCCAGACCTGTCAGAATCAGTCAAGGCCAAACTTAAGCAAACCGTTGCGATTTCCACAAACTCTCGACTTAACGAGCGTCGCTAGAGAATCATGTCGCTCTTAGGCAACATTTGATTACACAAAGCAATCACCATCAACGATATAATTCCTATCTGTCATTTAAGAAGAGGAATCCGCAATGCCAAAGTACAACAAGCTTTCAAAGGAAAACGCAGTCGTCTTGCTGATCGACCATCAGGCCGGACTGCTTTCTCTGGTGCGAGATTTCCAACCTGATGAGTTCAAAAACAATGTGCTCGCACTTGCCGACATCGCAAAATTTTTCCACCTTCCGACAATATTGACCACAAGCTTCGACCAGGGTCCAAATGGTCCGATAGTGCCTGAACTGAAAGCGATGTTCCCAGATGCGCCTTACATCGCGAGACCGGGTCAGATCAATGCCTGGGACAACAAAGATTTTGTCGATGCCATCAAACAAACCGGACGAAACCAGCTTATTATGGCGGGCGTGGTTACAGACGTTTGTGTCGCGTTTCCAGCACTTTCTGCGCTAGAAGAGGGTTTTGAAGTATTTGTCGTCACCGATGCCTCGGGAACATTCAACACTACTGTAAGAGACGCGGCCTGGAGTCGCATGACAGCAAACGGCGCACAACTCATGAATTGGTTTAGCGTTGCTTGCGAACTGCACAGAGACTGGCGAAATGACATCGAGGGGCTGGGAACCCTGCTCTCGAACCATCTTCCAGCATACGCAAACTTGATGCAAAGTTTTGGTACAAAGAAGTAAGACGGGCTTGGAAACTGGGCATAAAATAGTCGTAGTTGCATATTCGCAAAAGAGCATCATGGCCGAAATCGAGCAGCCGACAGTAGCTTTACCGCCGCAAAAAACGTACAGAATTTTGACGCTGGAAAACCCAGAGAACGTCGAGAAGCTGACACGTGCTTGCAAACGCGCTGGTCATCAGGTGGTGCCATGTTTTACGATTGCAGAAGCAATGCGATTTTTGGAAACTAAAGACCACGTTGATGTAATCATCGCAGCGGCACATCTCGAAAACGAAAGCGTTTTCAGCTTTTTGCAGAAAGTAAAAAGCTCTGACTGCATTCTTCACAAAGCGCAATTTTTCATGCTCTGCGCCGACCCGGGAATGTTAGCGCTGGTAACCAGTCCATCAGTTGAAATTGCCGCTACACTTATGGGAGCCGACAAATATTTGCTGATGCCTGAGTTCGATGCAGAAAAGCTTGTTGAGGAACTTGAAAAACTATTTCCTGCAGTCCCATATAAAGAAGTTAGCGCTTAGTAGACACGTTCAAATCTGCGAATTCTTCGAAACAGCTTTTGCCATGGACGCCCGATAGCGGCTACCCTGGCTGGTTCCCCGACGCGCCATCTCTTTATCGATTAAATCCATAGTGTGACGTTTATCAAAGCACCACTCGGGTCCAATCACGTCTTTACGCGATCCTTCAGCGACCAGGCGCATGATTACTTGATTCGGCGGCAACATCTCGAGAGCGTCGCACACCATTTGCACATATTTATCTTCTTCCAAAAATTGCAATTTGCCATCCTGCAAATCGCGCTCCAGAGGCGTGCCTTTGTAGACACAGAGCTGGTGAATCTTGACGCCGTCTACATCTGAGTCTGCAATCTTTTGAACAGTCTGGAACATCTCTTCTTCGGTTTCACCAGGCAATCCGAAAATGAGATGAGTAGCCACCTTCAAATTGCGCTTCTTGGCTCGTTCAAGAGCGTCGAAAAATTCCTCAGACGAGTGTCCGCGATTTAGCAGGTCAAGTGTTCTATTGTGAATCGACTGCAGACCAACTTCCAACCAGATGAACGTCTTTCTGTCATATTCGGCCAGCAAATCCAGTATGTTGTCGGGCATGCAATCTGGTCGGGTGCCTATGCACAAGCCAACCACGTCTTCAAATTCGAAACAAACGTCATAGAGACTGCGCAGAACACCCTCGGGAGCGTAAGTGTTTGTGAAGGCTTGAAAGTATCCAAGAAACTTTTTGGCTTTGTATCTGCCAATGATGCGCTCAATTCCCGTACTCAGCTGTTCCCTGACATTCAAGCGCTGGTCGATCGTAGGCGCCCCTGACCCTTTCTCATCACAAAAGGTGCAGCCGCCAAAGGCACGAACACCATCGCGATTCGGGCAGGTGAATCCGGCATCGATTGGCACGCGATAAACGCGCGTTCCGAAATATTCCTTCAAGTAATTATTGAAAGTTCGGTATCTTGGCGAGTCGATCTCTACAGGTCTTGAATCTAATTGCGTGTTCATTAGGCGCAGTGGAGCGTCGTTAGTGAAAGTATGGTTTGGAAAACCTCAATACTACTACGAGTTGCCAGTAATAAGTAATGAAGCGCATCGAGTTGACACCATTTAGTGCGTTTTGTTATTCTGGCTTACCGATGCTGTCTGCGTCTTAGACTATGCCCCCATCGTCTAGAGGCCTAGGACACCTCCCTTTCACGGAGGTAACGGGGATTCGAATTCCCCTGGGGGTAAATTTTTCGGGCACGATGCCCTGGCACCTTGAAGACCTCGCCTCAACCACTCACTGCGGTTGATGAGTTCGTCGTATACAATTTAATCGTAACGGCACAGGTGCAATAAGATGGAACCAGAGAGCAGGCCGATACGACTTGGCGAATTGCTCACAAGAGTTGGCTTATTACGCTCGCATGAGTTGACAGAAGCTATTCAAATCGCGGGTGAAACAGGGCTGCCGATTGGTCGCGTGCTTATCATGTCGGGTTATCTGACCGACCAGGAACTGCAAGCATCGGTGCAGGCACAGTCCTACCTGAAAGACAAAGTCATAGATATGGACCTGGCGATAAACGCGCTTCAAAAGGTGTCGCAGGACGATCTCACTTTTGAACAAGCGCTCCGCCAACTCGGATTTACTATCAAAGCTTCACACCAGACAGCCAAACTGGGAGAGCTTGTCATTGGCGCAGAGCTGGTTACTCAAGCTCAATTGAATGAAGCGCTCCGCACAAGTCAAGAAACAGGACTGCCGCTGGGACGTGTTCTTGTGCTGACGCAGGCGCTCAACGATGAAATGTTATCAGCAGCTTTGACTGCGCAAGTTCTGGTGCGGGACGGAAAAATTTCCAGAGATCAGGCGATTCAAGGACTGAAATCGGCTAAACGTCGTCGAGTCACAATCGAAGTGTCGCTGATGGACCACGGATTCTATCGTCCGCCTGTGCGTCAGTCAGTAAAGCTCGGCGAGCTTCTCGTTCTTTCAGGACTGGTCAACGAAGGCGATTTGATGAATGCGCTGGAACTCGGGTTAATAAGAGAACAACCCATTGGGCAGGTTCTGGTCGAATCTGGATACATAACTAAGGAAATTTTGTCAGCTGCTTTGAAATTGCAGCAGATGGTGACAAACGGAACACTAAATGCGCTGCAGGCATCGGAAGCGATTCGACAGGTCGCCACACGCGGATTCACGATTGCGCAGGCAGTCGCTGAACTCGGCTTGCTCAAATTCGATGCAAACGAGACGATTCGTCTGGGCGAAATTTTGAAGGCTTCGGGCGTCATCACTGATGAGGACATCAAAAAAGCAATTGACCTCAGCTCGCGCAATTCTGCATTGGTGGGCAAAATGCTGCTGGTCACAGGGATGATCGATGAGCAGATGTTGCACGCTTCATTGCGCTGCCAGTTTTTGCTGCGGGAAGGATTTCTCAAAATGGATCAGGCAACTCAAGCACTCAATCATTGCCAGCGAAATCGTTGCAGCTTCGATGACGCGTTGCAGGAGCTTGGTTTCAACATCAACACGCGCGCCCAAGATATTACAGATGTCGCCGACGCACATCATGATTTTTAGACAGATCAAAGTTTCACGAAAGAGTGAACTGACGACGTCGTGTCACCAGGGCTATTGCTTCTGCATAGTTATTTGCTCTAAAAAAGTTCGGAAATCGTTATTTGCCTAACGGAACACCCAAACCCATATCGCGAGCCAGATCGTCGAATTGCTTTTTGTATCCAGGTCCCTGAGCCACGTCGGGCTGAGTGAATACAGGCTTGTAGCCAACGGGCGGGTCAAATACACCAGGCGGAAAAACTGCATTGTGCTCAACACTTTGAACAGCAAAATCAGTAGAAATTGTTCCATCTGAGCGATTGTGAGTCAGCCCAATTGGAACTCCACCGGACGCAGGAAAGTGAAAGAATGTATTCAAAAATTTGGTCAATACCGCATCAGGACTCACATTTTTTAGCACGTAATAATTGGACTTCGTCACTTTGGAGGTAGTCTTTGTTGAAAACTCTGGCAGCATGATTTTGTTTGATTCACTCATTGGCTTAAGGCTAATTTGAGTTGCCAGAACACCGGCAAACTTGACTGGAGTTTGAGGCATCACTGACATGTCACGCTCTTTCAGAGGCTGACCAGTTCGCATGCGAAACTCGCTAATCGTCTCTTTCATCACGGTCTTAGCTTGTGGATTAAACCAGACGATTTCGTAACTGGGTTTTTTGCAAATCAAATTCAATCCTGCGACAGGATATTCGATGCGAATTCCAGTGTCATTGATATAAGTATTTTCCTGACCAAATCCGTTGCGGGCACGCAGTATAGTGCCTCTTTGCGAGGACTGCCCAGCACCATTCGCCTTCGAAGAACCGTTACCTGAAGCGTCGGCGGGATTAAGCTGTACTTGCAGTAACGCAACGAGGATCGTCATCGAATTCAATAATCTTGAAGGAAGTCGTCTGACAGTACCCCAAATAATCACCGATGGGTTCATGGCACAAGCTTTGATGCGGTCAAGCGTTTCCATAGAAATAACTACAGGCTTTCTCGTCGTGAGGTCAATCAGGACCATTATACAGAGACTTTTCTCGCGGCGATTGTCTATACACCGGCAGCGTTCCAGCTCCGGGGACCCACGCGATTTTAAATAGACAAGTTTGGAATCAGTCTCCTATTATCTAGCGCCGTTTTCAAAGCCCGCTCGACACGTGATCAAGTCAAACAACCAGTTGGTTCAGATCCTCGTACACACCGACCGCACCGGCGACCACGCGTGTGCCATTAAGGAGCGCTTCTGGAACATCAAATCTGTTGACTTTGCCACCCGCCGCTTCGATGATCGCCACTGCACCGAAGCAATCCCACGAATGCATGTGCGGCTCAACATGTCCGAGCAACCTTCCAGCTGCCACATACACAAGGGACAGGGCGCCTGATCCATTGCGGAAAAACATTCCCTTGCGATCCAGCAATTTGGTCAGAGAATCAAAAAGAAATTCACGCGAGGTTCGTGATGAAAAACCAATGCTGACCAATCCGGCCGAAAAATCGGTGCCAGGATTCGGTTTAATCGGAGCACCGTTAACGGTGGCAGGAAAGTCTATGCCACCAGCGAAAAGTTCGTCCACAGGCGGATTATAGATCAACCCAAATTCGATAACACCATCGAGTACGTAGGCAATGGAGACACACCAGTTCGACATGCCGAACAGAAACGGTTGCGTTCCATCAATTGGATCTACCACCCAGATTCCGCGTGCCGACTCGAGAGAACTTGCACCGGTTTCCTCACCGAAAAAAGCGTCATCTGGAAAATGTTTTGCCAGAGTTTCTTTGATCAAAAGCTCGGTATTCAAATCGGCTTCGCTTACTAGATCATGCGAACCTTTAGCTTTAACCGTCAGCGAAGAAAGTTTCTTGAAGTATCCGTTCGCAAGCTCTCCGGCTTCACGAATCACTGACTGAGCCAGCTCAAAACGGGCTCTGAGATATTCGACCTTATTGAACGTCGGCACAGATGAAGTCACTAATGGTTCCCCTTGAAAGACGTCCTATATTAGCAGAGTCGCCGGGGGCGCCGGTTGAAGGCTTGTTCCAGAGAAACCTGTCTGTGCCAAATTTATGCCAGATCATTTCGTTATCGTTCTGTTTGTAGAAACACTTAGCAGTTCGAAACATCGCTCTCAACACACAATCCCAACTTACTATCAGGTGGTTAGCATGAACAATACAGATTCTAGTTTGGTCAAGCATGTCGTGCACGAAGGCAACATCTATGTCGTGGATTTCAGTGCTCCCGCTGCCGTATGGACCTTTGCCATGCCGCTTTCACTTTGGGCGGTCAAACAAAACGAACAGTGCCGCAGACAATTTCCCGATTTGCATGCGAGCAACGAGCGCTAACTCACGAGCGGTGCGAACAAATGACAATAGGAAAATTCGGCTCTTCGGCAGCGACTATTACACGCCAGTCTCGGCTACAATCATTGCACAACCACTGGGATGATCAGAACTGAACAGTCGATTGGACTTTGAATTGGCGCGCGAAAGGTAGCCACAAATTGCCAAAATTGCTGCTGGCAGATGATGACAAACAGCTCCGTCAAATTGTGGGCGACTGGCTTGAGCATGAACATTACATCGTCGACCTTGCCTGCGATGGGCTCGAAGCGAAAGAATACTTACTGTCTGGCGGTTATGACCTCCTGATACTGGATTGGAGCATGCCGCAACTAACTGGCATCGAGGTGTGCAAATGGTTCCGAGCCAGGGGCGGTAGCACCCCAATTCTGATGCTCACAGGCAAGGATGAGATAGAGCATAAGGAAACTGGCTTCGGTGCCGGCGTCGACGACTATCTGACGAAACCGTTCGAATTGCGCGAACTGACTGCACGGCTACGAGCGCTTCTCAGACGAGTAAGTGTCGCCAGTTCGAGCACAATCAAAGTAGGCCCTCTGGTGTTGGATCCTGATACCCACGGCGCCAGTGTCGATGGCAAGTCTCTGACGCTAACAGGAACAGAGTTTGCGGTGCTGGAATTCCTTGGCCGCCATCCGAATCAGGTGTTCAATGCCAATGCGCTTCTCGACAGGGTCTGGAACAACTCCGCGGAAGTTTCACCAGATACGGTGCGCGTCTACATCAAAAGATTGCGGGCAAAATTCGATGCACTCGGGCATTCCGATTTGATTCAAAACGTTCACGGCGTGGGCTACAAGTTAATGGCTTAAGTTGATAGCTTAAGTTAATGGCTTAAGTTGATGGCATGAGTTATCGGCGTAGTAAATACTTGAGTTCTCGGCGTGAGCTAAGGACGTGATTCGATGCAGTCGACGACGCAAAATTAGTCCATACCCACAAAATACACAAAGCGTTCCGGCTTTGTTAACCCACATACACCTATTGTTGATTCGACGCAAGATTTGGCGTCAGCGATGCGCAGAGCCATTTGGCAAAGCTGCCCATGAAATTACTAGATGCGAGACCAGAGGTTCATATCCATGCCAAATGCGAGTCCGGGTGGGCCGAATCAGGAAGAGATGCGAATCATCAACGATTCTTTGGAGACCCCGGCAGATAACTGGGGCGCGATTGCAAGCCAAATACAAGACGATTTCAGGCAGGGAAAAATTGGAAGATTTGAAAGCTCACCGGTGCAGGAAGTAGCCAAGCTCGATCGCCTCATTGCCCAAAACATCGAGCCCGGCTCTTCTGATAGGCTGTTTCCGCAATTTCAGATCGATGGGCAGGGGAACATCAGCTTTACTGTCCAGGAGCACAAACGCGAGACGAAAGAAATCAACCACAAAAGACCGTAGTAGCAATTACGGCAGAATTCGAAAAGTTTGCAAAGGGGTCGTCCGGTCATTCAATGAGTGAGCGGGCGATTGCATTTTGCCGGGACATTGCCAGGTCGACCAAACAAGAATTTCAGCCACGAACAAACAAAAATTTCCGCGTCGATTTTGGGTAGGATAAGGTGTCAAAAGATTTACGGAAATTCCGCGAGTCTCAACACTAACCAACTGTCGCAGAAATGGAGCTTCAAATGGCAAAGGTCTTAGTAGCCGACGACGACGAACAGCTTCGCGCCCTCGTTGTCGATTGGCTCGAAAGCCAGAAATTCGAAGTGGAATCAGTAAACTCAGGGTCAGCCTGCAAAATTGTGCTGGAGAATAGAAATTTTGATGTGATGATACTTGACTGGCAGATGCCAGGTCTCTCTGGAGTTGATGTGTGCAGGTGGTTCCGGGAAAGGGGTGGCACGACTCCAGTTCTAATGCTCACAGCAAAAGATGAAATTAAAGACAAAGAAATTGGATTTGGCGCAGGAGTGGATGATTACCTGACAAAACCTTTCCTTATGAGAGAACTTTCGGCGCGCCTATCCGCCCTTTTGAGAAGAGGCACGGTTGCACCATCTCTGACGGTGGAGGTTGGACCGCTCAAAGTCGATCCAGATCAGCATGTCGTCACCGTCAATGGTGCACCACTGAAGGTGTCGCCCACTGAATTTTCAATTTTAGAATTCCTCGCCCGCCATCAGGGTCAGGTATTCGATACAAACACTTTGTTGGACAGAGTCTGGAAAAGCTCTGCTGATGTCTCCCCGGACACCGTGCGCGTTTACATTCGCCGTCTGCGTGACAAGTTGACTGATGCGGGCCACCCAACAATGCTGCAAAACATCCACGGCGTCGGCTATAAATTACAACTGCCGGACTAGTATCAGGTACTTGCAAACAGGCACTTGCAATCAGGCACTGCAATCAGCCACCTGAAGGCAAACATATTTCGATTGTGCGCCCTCTGTTTGTGGTCGTCAAATTCAAATGCCCTCCATGCTGGCGCGCCGTCTGCCGAGCCAGACTGATAGCCATCTCTTCTCGAGCCAACTCTCTGTGCTTGTTTGAGTATCCACTTTTAGATATACCGTAGGGTGCAATTATAGCGAAAGTGAAGCTATCTCTGTCAGCCTTGCAATCAACTGAAACCAAAGAATGGGAGGGCAAGCGCTCGAGAATGCTACGAATTACGGCGGTCAGGGCCTGACTGAGTCGACCGCTATCGCCGACGATTTCTCGATCACAGTCATGTATCTGCAACTCTACGCCTCTGGTTCCGGCAGTCTGCTGGTTGTCTACTTTCAGTTGTTCTAGAACTTGCTCGACATTCATTTTCTGCTTTGTGACAAGAATCTTGCCAGACTCCATTTTTTCAAGGTCGAGCAAATTGGTAATCAAAACAATAAGCTCACTTGTCTCCAAACGAGCCCTGCTCAGGAGTATTTGACCCTGCTCGGTAAGTTCGCCGAAAACACCTGCTTCCATTACCTCAACCAGGGCGATAATGGAGGTCAGCGGCGTCCGCAACTCATGACTGGTAATTCCAATCATCTCGGTGCGGAGGTTTTCCAACTCAATCAGTTTCATGCCAGCCACATGCAATTGGCGTTCGACGAAGGCAAGCTCGTCATCACCTGGAAGGGGCTCCGGCAACTCGCGCCGGTCCGAGAACTGCAGAGCTATATTTGACAATCGAGTAGTACGATTTGTCAGGCTTCTGGCAATTAAAAGTGCAAGAGCGCAGGCAACAATCGAGGCGGCTACCGCTGACGAAACCATCAGCACAGAAATGGATCGACGTATATCCTCAGAAGCGAGCGCATTACTCGCTATCAAATCCTTCTGATACAGAAGCAAGTCGTGCATCGGGCCGCGGATGTCGATCAAAAGGTTTTCCTTTTTGTCGGTACCGCGCTCACCGATGATAGTTGTTAGATTGGCATTTTGAGGAGCATTAATCAGGTGTTGATGAAACGCCATGTGCGCATTGATCATGGCCAGCAGCCTCTTCGCCAGAACATCTGTAGTTGGATCTCCGGCACTGAACTTTTGCAATTCAGTCATGTAATTCTTTAGTTTCGCATCCTCTTCCCGGGCGGAAGTGAGTGATGCATTGTCCCTATCAGCATTGTAGATAAGCGCATACATGCCTGCGTTTGTAGCACCCTCAATAAGCTGACCGCATAAGGCTGTCACACGCGGAACTTTCTCCAACTCGGCGATTTTTTCAGAATTTTGCTTTAGAAAATTATTCAGAGAAATGACAGTAAACAGCTGTACCACCAGTGGAAGTGCTACCACCAGCAGTGCCTTGCGCCACAATGTTGGTTTCCAACCACCAACGGCAGGGCTGCCCGTCGATTTCGACCCGGCGTTCCTGCGGCTTTGTTCTGCTTGCGTTGGCAACGAAAACCAGAACGTAGCCCCTTCGCCCAACCTGGAGGTAAATCCGACATGTCCTCCCTCGGTTTCGATGATTTCCTTGCTTATCTGTAACCCCAATCCCGAACTGGCTTTCTTCTGGGCATTTTCACTCTGCTCAAAGCGCCCGAAAATGCGCGAGTGAAATTCCTCTGAGATCCCCGGACCATTGTCTTTCACCGATACACGAAGCTGCTGCTCGTCTGTTGGACTTATTGTAATTTCAATCGAAGATTTATCGGGAGAGTACTTGATCGCGTTGGAAAGAAGATTGATCAGAACCTGCGTAGTTTTGTCTGCATCCGCATAGACAACGGCATTCTCAAAGCCTTTAACGTCGATAGAAATTGACTTTAGACGTGTCAGCGGCTCGACGATCTTCAAACATTTGTTCACCATTTCGCCTAAGTCAAGCTGACTGACGTGAAGGTCGCGCCCCAGAGCATCGAGGTTCACGAGTTCGAAGACAAGCGATTCAAGTCGCTTCACTTCGAGCAGGGAATCGCTCAGTCGCTTGGCACCCTTCTCGGTCAAACTCTCGAAACCAATCTGAGGTAGAGCCTGAAGCGCCGCCTCCACCTCCGTCAGCGGCTTATTGAGTTCTTCGGCGATGATCGCAATCGTTTGCGCTTGAAACTCCTCTGCCTCCCTAATTTTGTGGGCAGTAACAATGACGGCGGCGTTTAACTTACTGATTTCATCACCGTCCTTCATAGAAACCAGTTCCGTATGATTGTTAGCCAGAGCGACGATATTTCTCAAAACAACTTTGAGACGACGTGAAACTGACAGGCTGAAAAGCAAGCCGCTAGCCAGACTCGCCAGCAATAACGCCGCCAGACCGATGTATAGCAACGAATGAATGAAACGCATGCGTTTGCGCACAGCTTCATCTTCTTGATTTTTTCGCTTCTGATCTTCAATGAAAAATCGCTCGATATAAGGAACCTTGTTGAACTTCAACAATCGCTTCAACATCAGGCGGTTGCCAGCGAAGCCGTTCTGAAGCAATTCATTGACCGTGTTCTCTCGCCCGACTCGTTCAAACATACTCGACACCATTCGGTCACGGTCGACGTTCATGTTCCAAACCTTTGTCAATTCCTGCGCTCGTTCAGCGCTGTTCCTCCATAGCTGAGCGAGGTCGTTGTAAATGATGACGGTATCGGCGCAAACCTCCTTGAACTTGTACTCGCAAACAGAATCTAATGTCGCCAGATACATGGTCATTAGTAAGATGCGCTGTCGTTCATTGATGAAAAGTCGGTCCCGCGCCATTACAGCTCGCACGTCGCGCTGTGCTGAATTCTGTTCTTCGGACAAATCGGTCAGATTCTCAGAAAGAAACGCCAGAAAAATGAGTTGTATGGCAAGCGGAATCGCCACAACCAGCAAAATTTTCTGTGTCAACGAAATTTTCATGCGTCGATCATATCCAGCATGACTGGCAAAATGCAGCCGGTTTTTACAGGTCAGCAATCAAATTTGCTTACCCAATTTATTCACGAAAACTGCAGGATAATCTCGCGGACGGTATTGTAGTCCCCGACTTTCTGAGCCCACATGAATTAAGATGCGCCTGGAGTGAACCCAAAGACGGCTCAATCTCAGTACGCATCTAATTCTCAGCGTAAACTCAAGTTGTTGATTTTTCGGGAAGAGTTAGCGACGTGAATCTAAGTCTTGATTGCCTGCAAAATCAAATCCACGTCGCTCCTCATCATCCTGCACAATTTCGAGATCAGGCGGTTTGGGCGTCTGGAGCAATAGACATCGCCTGACCGGAGCCATCAGTGTACGAGAACGAACCATCTGGCTGAACTACTGGAGTATTGAACGGTGCAGCCGATCCATCTGAGCCGACCCACTTACCATCTTTCAGAGTGTAGGTGGCACCACCGCCCTGAATTCCATCCAACTTAATGGAAGCCAGATTGTGTTTGTCGTCGTAGGTGAAACTGAGGGTCGAGTTGTCACCATATTTAACACTAGAGACGTATCCATCAGTCACAGTCACGTTACTCGCTGGATTGCTCTTAGCTGGTGGGTTTGGTGTTTGTGCGGCATCGGTAGCAGGAGCGGCTGAACCGTCACTGGAAGTGAGAAGGTCCTTTGGAATTATGTAGTCGCCTTTCTGGTAATTTCCGATGTTGTCGCCGGTTGCGTCTGCAGCCAAACCATTAGTGCCTCTGTTGGCTCTGACAATTTCATCGAGCACTTGTTGAGTGTCTTTACCATCAGCTTTGGCGATCTGGTCAGCATAGTTCCAGAGCCATTTTCCATCGCCACCTTCGAGTGTGAAGGTAGTATTGCCTTTACCGTCAGTTTTGGTGTCGAAAGGCAACTTCCCATCAGCTGGATTAGAAGGATTAGATGGATTCGATGGATTAGATGTATCCGCTCCAATCACAGGACCGTTTGGAGTGTCTTTGTGATTAACGTTGTCTGGAGTAGAGACAACCTTGGAGCCATCTGGCATCGTTAAGGTGACATTGCCGGAGGAATCGATCGAAGCGTCGCTGAACGGAGCAGCAGTCGTTGTCGGCTTACCATCGGAGCCCACGGTCACCCACTTGCCTGACGAATCTTTGGAGAAAGCAATTGGATTGCCTTTCTCATCAACACCAGTCAAACCGGTCAGCTTGCTTGGGTCAGTGGCGTCATAAGTGAATTTCGACACCGATCCGTCTGGCGCTTTGATTTGTGTGACCTGGCTGTCGCTGTTGACGGTAATTTCGCTGTTTTGAGATTGTCCAGGAATTGGATTTCCTTCTTTGTCTAATTTAGGGAAGCCTTGCTGGTAAGTAAAATCGGTAGTTGTAGGCGCCAAATTGCCGTGGTCATCAGCTACTACCCATTTACCGTCTTTTTGCTGGAAGGCATAGTGTCCGTCGCTTGTGATAACAGGATTTTTCTGTCCGCCGCTGGTATCGATGGTGCCGTCTGGCTTGACTGGTCCCCAGTTGCCTTTATCATCGGCTTTGTAAACGACCGGAGTGCCACCACCAGGAGGAGTTTCTTCAATGCGGTTGATGTTGCCGTTGGTGTCGTATTCGAACTTATCGATTCGTCCATTGTCGTAGCTAATACTGCCGGTCTTGCCATTTGCATCTTTTACTACTGTTGGCGGAGGTACTGGGTCGCCGGATCTGGCATCCTGGTAAGCTTTGGCGAGATCAGCGTATGTTGATTTGCCATCTTTGATGTTGCCTTCAAGGTCAGGAATTCCGAAGTCTTTGGACAACTCACCGACGCTGAATCCGTCGCTGATTTTGTCTGTACCGTCTTGCTTCTTAATTTGATTGTCGTACTTGCCGTCACGGATATCTCTGACGACCTGGTAATTTGGATCATTCTTATCGTGTGAGTTCAACCAGGCATCGAGGTCAGACTGACCGATTTTGCCATCTGGCTTGCCACCCTTATCGGCGGTATCGAGCTGTTGAATCAGAGGCGGATTGCCTTCGAAGAGCTGGCTTATTTTGCTTGTTGTCTTATCGCCGTCTTTGGCTACCAGACCGCGGTTGTCGATTGCACGAGTTTCTTGATCGAAATATGCTTGCGTGCTCTTTGGTCCAAGGTAAGCATCATGACCAGGATCTCCACCGGTGGCGGCGGTGGCAGCATCGAAAGTTCCGCCCTGGATGTGAGCGCCAGCGACGTCTCCGCCGTTCTCTAATTGAGCGCCGTAGGCCTGAACCAGTGTGCCATCCATGTTACCTTTCATCAAATTGACGGTGGCACCGATCGCATCGTGGCTTATGCCGTTGTCGGGCAACTGATTATCGCTACCGCTGCCCTGCTTGGAGCTGAGTTTGTGCAACACATCTTTGTTGGCGCTGGCCCATTCAAGTGAGAGGTCGGGCAGGGTGCCGTTGTTGACGAGGTCTTTGACGAGTGCGCTCTGATAAGCCTGGAAATCAGCTTGCGTATAACCGTTGGTGCCAATCTGATTGTAGTGGTTCTGAACTTCAGTATTAAGAGCCTTGTAGGCATCTGCTGCGCCTTTGCCGCCTTTGTCGGCGTCTTTCACTTTGTCAGCAGTGCTCTGTGCGTCTTTAGTGTTGTTGATGTCCACCATGATTGGCGTCCTCCAGAATCTAGTAATTAGGTTGCTTTCAGCTCTGGCTAGCTTTCGTGCCACTCGTTGAGAGCGGCAAGCCATTGCTTCTAAGCAGGGGAGAAATATTGGTTGGGCAATTCGGATTATTAGTAAAACTTGTGAAAAACTTGTGGAATTTCCCAAGAATCTTCGG
>DATNPY010000004.1:0-29800 GCA_036702955.1 Drouetiella sp.
TAGACAGATGTACTACCAGTTGGTCATCTGTCTCAGTTGGACTGATGGCGGAACAGTCCGTCATCGGTCTCACTTGAACGCTCGACAGCCGTGACGGCTCACTCGGCGTCGAGAGCGCGCTCCAGCAGCTGCTGAGTGCTCAGCGACATCGCCTCGTCGCAAGTGATGCAGCCGACGATGTCCATCGTGGCGCCCTTCTTCTCGAGCCCGTTGTTGAGGCGCTCGAGGAAGACCTTGGCGTTCTGCGCGTAGCCGACCTGCACGAAAACGATGACCAGATCGTCCTTGGTCAGACCGCCGGCGCTCATGCGTTGAGTGACGCCGATGATCTCCTGCTCGAGTTCCGACTGGCTGTTCGGCGAACCGTCGGTGATGATGACGAGGATGCGCGGCTTGGTGCTCGGGTTGGCCGGAACCGCGGCGTGTCTGCCGAAGCCAAGGACGCCCTTGCTGCCCGCGACGCCGAGGCGCCTGTTGAGATAGTCGCCGCAACGTTCGCGGATCAGCCTGGCGGTGTCGGTCGAGCCGCGCGGTCCCATCTTCTTGAAGACGCCGGCGACCTTGTCGAACGTGGTGTTCTCGAAGTATACGGTCTCGTTGTCGAAGAAGCCCACGGTCGGACCGTCGTCGTCGAACGCCTCGGCTTCCTGCACGAGCCGGGTCACCCAGCCCTGCGCATGCGCATATCGCGACACGCCGTTGCAGTCCCTCGTCTTCATCGAGTCGGAGATGTCGGTGTGCACCTCGATATCGTACTTCTTCAGATTGCGCTTTTTGAGATTGAGAGCCATGTTCGCTATTCCTTAGCTCATGTCGAGCTTGTTCTTACGCGCCCAATGCGCTGTAAGTCTCTAAAGGAAATCGGTGCAAACCAATTTCCTTAAATAGTCGGTTCTTTGGCAAGGGCATGCTTGAGGACTAAACGGGTTTTCTACCAGTAGAACCCTTTCAGCAAGCCCACGCCCCAGGTCTCGTCAGTCGACGCTGAGTCCGAAGGAGGTGGCGAGCGCCTTCAAACCGCCCGC
Organism: Drouetiella sp.; assembly: GCA_036702955.1. GTDB lineage: Bacteria > Cyanobacteriota > Vampirovibrionia > Obscuribacterales > Obscuribacteraceae > PALSA-1081. The sequence goes on from DATNPY010000004.1 coordinate 1,026, forward strand.
GTAGCCCTGGCCGACCGCATTGAACCGCCAGCTGCCGTCCTTGCGATAGAGTTCGGCGAAGATGAGGGCGGTCTCAGTCGAGCTCTGCTCGGACAGGTCGAAGCGACAGACCTCGGCGCCGGTAGCGGCGTCTTGCAGGCGAATGAAGGCGTTGCGGACCATGCCGAAGTTCTGCTTGCGCGCCTCGAAGTCGTAGATGGTGACCGTGAAGGCGATGCGTTCCACGTCGGCAGGAACCCGGCTCAGGTCGACGGTGATCTGCTCGTCGTCGGCGGTGCTGCCCGCAGCCGAACCGGTGCGGTTGTCGCCGGAGCTGACGACCGAGCCGCACGTCGATTTGGGCTGCTTGTAGAAGACGAAATCGCCTTCGCTGCGGCACTTGCCCTGGGCGTTGAGGAGAAACGCCGACGCGTCGAGGTCGAACTCGGCGCCGGTGGTGCCCTGGGCGTGCGCAGTCCAGCCGAGCCCGACGAGGCACTTCACCATCGAGGGCGCTTCTTTGGCGAGGCTGAGCTTCTGACCTTTGGTCAACGAGAGTGTCATGTGCTATCTCCGATTTGAGTTTGGTCTAATGCGAAAGCGCACAGACCGAAGTTGCATCTACCTAGTCCACCTGACCGACCAGCGCAAGCTGATTTCATATACGGAAGGTTCAAACTTGCTCGACCTGCATTTGCACACACCCGGCTGTCTGATCGCATCGATGTTATCGATGAAAAAATTTCGCGATCGGATGAGCTGAGTGGTTGCGGTGCTGTCGGGAGCTCGTCTGAGAGATGTAAGGAAGATGTACGTAATGCGTATCAGGTTTCCTCGCAACGAAACCAATAAATTTTGATCCATCAAACGTGCTTCACAACCTTTGACGTTCACTCGAAAGCGGCTTGCTAAGCAGTTCTCAGGAGGCAATTTTGAAACTGGCACTCTCGCAGCGAGCAAAAAGCGAATCAAAAATAAAGTAGACGAGCTAGCGTCAACAACAAATAGCAACTGCCGAAACCGACTACCAATAAGCATCTTGGATGAATTTTGAACATGATCAAGTTTCAAACAACATCAAATTTGGTTAGCACAAATGTTTAGCATCGATTTACAGCGAGTTATTTAGTCAAAACAACATGTATCAGAAGTCCGCATCAACAGAGCGTTTTAGCGTACTAATCGCTTTTGCAATCGGACAAGTCTTACCTGCCTCGACCTTGCATAAGTAAATAGATCAGGTAGATATTTATATATTGAAGTTTCCGCAAATTGCGGCAAACACAGTACCCATAAGGCATTAAGCACCTACACAATACGATTCAGACCGGCTATTTGCGGGACCTTTACTGCCACCGCATCCGGTTCTGCAAAGATGACGAAATATTTTGGAGTGCAGAACTTTGGCGCAACATTCACCGAAGAATGGCGCATATAGCTCGTCTATGCCACCTAGCGTTAGCACTCCAGAAAATAAGATCAGCATGCGCGAACCATTCGCAGCTGCACCCAATACTCATTGGTCTGGCAAAACAGGTTCGATGTTGGACCGCATCGAAGAAGAGGCGCTATTCATGAGCCCCTTGGGCTTCGCTGTCCGTTGATGCCCACCTCTGGTCAGCAAAACACCGCGATAGAATTTTTTTCGCAAACAAACTCAAAGGATGCTCGATGTGCATATAGCCACCAACGTCCAAAATCACACAAAGAAGCATGAACAGCCAATTTTTCACACAGACGCCGACTGCCACAACCTGGTCACAAATGTGCCACCAATCTGCCACCACAATTGATACGATTATCTAAAAAATCTGAACGCCAACGATTAAGACAACCGGAAAGTGACTACCGAAGCCATTCTCACCTGAAAATTCAGCGGGCACATGCAAAATTGTTGGCAGACAATTGTATGACAAAGACGACACTAACTTTATAGAATTACATGCTTGATACAAATTCAGAAGATTAGCGACGCGTACGTTGGACCGGCCAACTAATGGGTAAATTGGTTTGGGACATTCCATTCACTCTGAATCGCTTTTATTATTGAGATTCACGGCTTTGGACGGTTCATCTCCCCGAAATTGGATCCCTGTACCAATCCAGCAAGGAAAGTTTCAAAACCATGCCTCCAGTGACCTTGCCTTTCCCCGTTTCACTTGACCCAGAATTGAAAGAGCCTCTCTTCAGGCAACTAGCCGACCAGATTCGCGAGGGCATTTTGAACGGACTACTGAAGTCTGGTGATTTTCTTCCTGCCACGAGAAATCTGGCCGACGAGCTGGGTGTCTCGCGCTTCACTGTAGTAGAAAGCTACCGCATGCTCACTTCTCAGGGATATCTGGAAGCCGGACGCGGAGCAGGATCTAGAGTCAGCAGACAGTTGCCCCTCGTCACAGTCACTCCGGCTTCTGCGCAAACTCCAGCCAAAAAGTCTAAAGCCGCACAACCTGTGAAACTATCCGATTACGGCGAACGGATTCTTTCGATTGCAACAGTCGGAGCACAAAATCCATACTTCACACCGGCATTGAACTATGGTGGCGTGCCCATCGATTTGCTTCCGCTTACGCAATGGCGACGGAAGGTGGCTTATTACACGCGCGCGACAGAAAGCGATGCGTTTGAATACTGGAGCGACCCGCAAGGATACCCACCTCTTCGCGAGGCAATTGCCGCTTACATTTCACGAGCCCGAGCCGTGAAAACAAGCGCCGATCAAATAGCAGTATTTTCAGGCTATCAACCGGCACTCGAATGTATCGCGCGTGTACTGTTAAACCCTGGAGACGTAGCTGTTGTGGAAAACCCCGGTTATGTGGGTGCCAGTCGCATCTTCGCTTACCAGGGCGCCAAAATCTTTCCCATTTCAGTCGATGAAAACGGCCTGCAAGTGAATAAGCTTGCCGAAATGTCAGACCAGCCCAGGCTGATTTTGACCACGCCTTCTCTGCAAGAACCGACGGGAGTCGCCTTATCTCTGCCACGCAGATTGGAATTGCTCGAATATGCCAGAGCACGCAATGTCTTCGTGATCGAGGATGACTATGACAGCGAATATCGTTATGGCAGCAGACCGATTCCATCGCTGCAATCGCTGGATGAACATGAAAAGGTGATCTACCTGACCACATTTCGGAAAATGCTTTATCCCCTGGTCCGTCTTGCTTTTCTGGTTTTGCCAAAGGCGCTGGTGCCCGTGGTCAAGCTAGCGAAAGCCAGCGGCGAAAAGGATCTGCCTATGCTTGAACAGTGCGTACTGACTGACTTGATCAACGAGGGCGAACTGGAAAGACACGTGCAGAAAACACGGGCAGTTTTCAACAAAAGTCGACAGAACCTGGTGCAAGCGATTTCGCACAATTTTGGAAGAAAAGTGACCATTTCAAGGGAAAACTCAGGCACGCACTTGCTTGTGCGGTTCAATCTCCCTGTCTCTGACGAAGCGATAATCGAAGCGGCGCGCGAATATGATCTCGACCTGGTTAGCACCCAGAATTCTTACATCGATGGGCAGGTCACACCGGGGGAATTTCTCTGGTCTTTCATCAACATCCCCGACCAGGGAATCGGACGTAAAGTGCAGCTATTCGCGCGGTCGGTGAAGCCAGCCATTTGACATGCCGGTCTATCTCGAGACAAGCTCAGTTCTGAATATCAGCCTCTCAAATCTCGATACCAGGCCACCCTGATCGATGCGATTGCTATCCAGCTCGTGATGCAACCGTAATTTGCATGCCGCACATACGTCTGGTACCCGCACGTCTAGCGCTGTTGTGCTAGTGATTGAGAACGCCAGCCTGCTGAGCTTTACACTTCCGAATGCCACCACGGGCGAGACTACTGGACGGATTGATTCAGAAAAAACTGACGATTTAAACAGACCAGAAACGTACTACATATGGGTTTTCAAGGCACTTTCTCAATCTAAAAGCGAAACGACAAGCAGTGGTCGAAAAAATGATCGACCATACGGTGAATACTAAAGCTCTGCTTGCGTTAGCTACGCTTTTGATTGCAAACGGAAAACACGTTTCCAGACTGGTGTTTAATTAGGTGCGACTCATGAAACGCCCACTAGCGGTGCCTTTTGCTAGCGCAGGATGGCGCCATTTGTGATTGATTTCGAGGAACCATTCTGGCATTGGCACCAGTTGGCGATCTCGGCGTAAAGCTGATCACTCGCGGAACTTAGGTGACTGCGTTACAAATTCCCGGACTGCGCCGATAAGGTGTCAGGAGCCCCACCCAGAGCCGCCTGGCGCGATCCTAAAACAATAACATGTAGTTATGTAAACTGATGTAAATGACGCGCGTACACAAAAGTTTTGTAGCTCAGAATCTTAAGACTTGATAGAGATATAGCGCATATCGATCGTTCCTGAACCCAATACCGAGCAAACCTCTCTCCTAACAACAGCTCGCACTTCAGCCATTTCTCCCCAGCTCTCCGTTGTGGTGATGAGGCACAGGTTCAACGTTTCGATACTGAAAGTTTCCAAAGGCTCCGCTAAGTTGCCCGGATCTGAACAAAGACAGCGATTTCGAACTACCGAGTTCGAGAGGCGCGGCCGAGTTCATGAGTCTGCGACTGACGCATTGCCTGATCAACGAGAGCAAACATGACGTTTATCTCGCTTACTAGCAACTACTTTTTTCCCGCAGAAACATGCCCGCACGTCGCAGTCGACGAGGTGTGGGGCTCCTATCCCGATAACAGGACCGCGCAGAGCGCGACCTGTTGAATCGACTTAACTCGGTCCTGCGTTCCGGGACCGTGGAGTAACTGATCATGAAAACGCTACTGTGCATGGCGACCGCACTGGTCACCCTGCTGTCACCGGTTTCGGGCGTGCTCGCCGCGCCGCCGGTTTCACCCGACTATGTTCTGACTGCGAAGAAAGCCCCGCCGGCTGCCCAGCCGAGCAAAGCGAAGCCCGCTGCGCCTGCCGCCTCTGCCCAGAGCGGCAACGGCATCGGCATCGACAATGACTGCCGCGCCAAGGCGCCGGGCATCTTCAACAGCGTGCACGAGTACACCTGTGCCTTCCAGATCATCCGCGCCTTCTCCATGCCTCTCGCCGACGCCGCCAAGCGCGCCGAATTCGAGAGGCAGTTCGCGCCGAGCGTCTGGCTCAACTCCGACTACCTGAAGATGGACGGCGTCTCTGAAGCCGACCGCATCAAGAACACCTTTGCGCTGATTCGGCGCGCCCGCGACTTTACGCACGAGCGCTTTGACTTCGTGCATGACGCGGCGGAAGCCGCGACCATCGACAAGGAAAGCCGCCATCCCGTCCTTGACGGTGGCATCGGCGCCGTCCTGCGCCTGAACAACATGTGGCAGATCCAGAAAGCCATCTTTGATGGCGCCCCTAAAGACGGCATGACCCGCAAGGAGTACATGGAGAAGATGAGCGCACTTGCTCTCATCGGACCCGGTCACGAGCTGATCATCGACGCCACCGTGCGTCAGGGCCCCGCCGATGGCGTGCTGAAGGCAGGCGACATTGTCACCGACATCGGCACCTACTGCAAGCCTGACGGTTGCACCGACCCGATCGTCTGGACTCCGGTCGCAGGCATGGGCCAGGACGCAGCAATCAAGATGATTCGCGGCGACCTGGGCACGTCTGTCGGGCTGAAGGTGCTGCGCAAGAACTCTGCCGGCAAGCTCATTCCGCTCACCCTGACGCTGACTCGCGATGCGGTCAGGCAGAGCGCCATCACGATTCACGATGTGGACGGCATCCGTCACATCGAGATCTCGGACTTCAGCAACGACGGGTTGATTGACGACTTCTACGACGCCATCACTGGCGCCGAGAAGGCGAACATGAAAGGCATCGACATCAACGTGCGTGGCAACCCGGGCGGAAGGCTCGATTACGTCACTGCGATGCTGGAGATGCTGGTGCCTCGTGGTCTCATCCTCAAGCAGGTGAGCCGCGACCCCGGCACTGACGGTCTGACCCAGGTCGACACCACGATGGCTGACGGCTACGCCATCATCTCGGCGAAAAAGGCTTCGGACTCCGATGCCAATCGCCAGATTCAGGCGGTGGAACGAGTCAAGTACGACCCGTCCTATGCCCGGGCAGCCGCTCGCAACCCGAGCTTCGTCGAAGGACACCCGCTGCTGCCGGTGATTTCGGCTGACATGCCGATTACCGTCGAGATCAACGTCGGTTCCTACAGCGCCTCGGAAATCTTCGCCGGTGCGTTGCAGGCTACTCACCGCGCCGTCATCGTCGGACAGGGCAGCGCGGGCAAGGGTGCCATCATGCCGGAAATTCCGCTTCCGGAAGGTGGCAGCGTGGACATCACCAACGGGCAGTTCTACCCCGGTGGCATGGACACCAAGCACAAGGGCATCATCCCCGACAAGATCGTCGACCAGGCCGAAGACTACGGCAAGACCGACGCTCAGCGCGACGTGGCCGACGCCACGCTGCGTGAGATGTACGCCCACATCCAGGCTGTCAGGGCTATCGAGGCCGAGCGCACGAAGATCAACGACGCTCGCTTCGAGGCCGAAATGGCGGCGCGCGACAAGGCTGACCTGTTGCCGCTCAACAAGCTGGATCCGAACGAAGAGCAGTAATCAGCTCCTTCGACCAGCTCGACAAACGGGACGCACGCGGCGCAAGACTCTGCCCGTATGGGTTGAAGCTGCGTGCGTCAGCGCTTCTTCATCCGCCTGTCTGTGACAGACGGAAGCCGGTTCCCATTTGCCACTACCGGCAGTGGCGTGCAACTGACAAGGAAAATGACCATGATCCGCAAGTCCATCATCCTCGCCGCCACGGCGGCTGCCCTCGCCCTCGGCTCGCTCTCGGCTCCGGCCCTGGCCGCCATGCCCAAGACCGCTCCGGAAGCCGGCGCCGCCCAGGCCAAGTCGCCGGCCGAGATCTACGACATGAACCACAAGGGCGCCGTGGCGATGTTCACGCAGTTCAAGACGATGATCACTTCGCAGCCCGAAGTGACGTCTCTGCTCGCCCAGCTCAAGACCGAGATGGCCGGGCTGCCCGCGCTCGAGAAAGCCTTCATCGACGCCAAGAACGCCGGCAACGAAGCGGCCGCCAAGACCGCGCAGGACAACTACGCTGCCTCGGTGCAGAAGGTCGTCGAGCTGGCTCTGCCCCTCGACAAGGGTCTGATGCCGATCCGCGCCCAGCTCATGGGCGGCTTCGACCGCATCGACCCTGCCGTCGCCGCCAAGCTCAAGGCCGAGAAAGATCTCGCCCCGCTGCTCGCCGACATCGACGCGGCGCTGAAGCCGCTCGACGACGCCAACGCCATCGTCGGCCCGATGTTCGAAGCTGCCCAGAAGAGTGCGCAGACGCGCATGAAGCAGGCGGCCGAGAAGATCATGAACGAGGAGCTGGCTGCTCAGGCCGGCAACGCGCTGCAGCAGAAGCTGGCGCAGTAACTGCAAGGGAGACTAACTGACGCCTGCGTCGCGGTGTTCTAGCCAGATATTTCCAGGCACCACCGAAGGTTCCGGGAGACTTCCATAACCGGAAGTCTCCCCACCTTGTTAGTCAGATGCAATCAGAGTCAGCCTTGCAGGACTCGACTCCAACTTAAGGGAGATTGCGATGCTCAATCGTGTCTCTTATTTGACTAAGCCAGTTTTCTGGCTCTCCTGGCAGCTGATCGCGTTCGCCGCATCGGTTCTGTCGTTCGGGTATGTCGACTTCTACAAGAAGCGCGACAACCACGGCGCTGCCAGCCGAATCTGGGGCTTCTTCTACCCCTTCTTGTTGTCGACCGACAAATGGACCGTCTGCCTTCCTCAGGGAATTCCTGTGCCCTGGGCTCGCCGCTTCAAGCAACCGCTCACACCGCAGACGGTATCACAACCGTTCATGTGGCTCGGCGGCGCCTTGATGTTCTACCTGGCCATCAACAGCAGCTTCGCCGCGGGCATTCAGGACGCTTTCGGGCAGTGGTTCATCGCCGCCGAAATCATCGGTGGCATCGCCATCTTCCGCAAGTTCTGGCAGAGCCTGCCGAAGCCTGAGTGGCAAGCCGTGACGATACCTCTGCCGCGCGTGCTGGCCGGTCGTCAGCTTTTCAGCACGGCCGAATTCGTCAAAGCCTGGATTCTGGTCGGGCTCGCCGGGCTGGGCATCTACCTGGTCAACATGCTGGCTGTGCAGATGAATGGTCTGAACGGCGCCTTCATGAACTCGATCACCGAGAAGAACGCCGCGGCGTTCACGCAGATCCTCTGGTCGTTCGCTACGGTTCTGGGCATCTACACGATCCTCGGACCGGTCTACGCGTACGTCAAGAACCTGCTCACGCTCGAGTGGACGATGTTCACGACGCGGTACATGATGCGGCTCTACATGACGAAGGGTCGCAACTACTACCCGATCAGCCTGTCGCGCAACCCGGATAACCCGAACGAACGCATCCAGCAGGACGTGCCTGCCATGTGCTCGGGGGCGATGTCTTTCATGTTCTCGATCGTTGACTCGGTCGTGACCTTCTTCCTCTTCGGCCACGTCTTGTGGAAGGCCGAAAACGGTCTTACCTACAACATCCCGCTCTTCGGCCAGGTCTACCAGTTCCAGCACTTGCTGCTGATTATCCTGGTCGGCTACGCCCTGCTCGGCACCAACGGAGTCGTGCGAGTCGGAGCGCGTCTGATCGGGCTGCAAGCGAGACAGAAACAGCTCGGTGCCGACTATCGCGTCGGCATGGTGATGTTCGAGAAGTACGCCGAGCCAATCGCTGCCTATCGCGGCGAGAAGCGCGAGTACGAGCGTCTCTGGCGGCGGTTCATGCTTTCGCTGAAGAACAACTACGCCATCGTGCGCTGGCAGCGGAACCTCGGCTTCTTCACGTCTGGCTACGGTCAGGTGGCGTCACTTCTGCCTTACGGCGCGCTGGCACCGTTCTACTTCGCCGGTCAAATCGCCTTCGGCACAATCTCGCAAGCGGCAGGCGCCTTCAGAGAGATTCTCGATTCCGCCTCGATCTTCGTGTCTCAATTCAGCGCGCTGACCGGGCTCATGGCGAGCGTCAACCGTGTCGGCGAACTGCGCGACGAACTGGAACGCCTCGACACCAACGAAGCGAGCGTTACCGAGCGCATCAAGCTGGAAGAGGGCAAAGGTCCGCTCCTCGACATCAAGGGGCTGACCCTGTTCACGCCTGACCGCGAGAAGATCATCGTCAGCGACTTCAACCTGACCATGACCGCTGGCACCAACGTCGCAATCGTCGGCGAAAGCGGCTCCGGCAAAACATCGCTCTTGCGAGCCATCGTCGGTCTGCCTCTGTGGGACCGCGGCAAGGGCAGCATCAGCCTGCCGGTTATCGGCGAACGCCTGATGCTGACGCAGCTGGCTTACCTGCCGATGGACGCGACGCTGCGTGACCAGATCCAGTATCCGTCTGCCCAGAACGTCAGCGATGACGCACTGCGGGCGGTGCTGAAGCAGGTCAACCTCGAACATCTGCTCGACCGCATCGGTGGCTTCGATACGCTCTACAACTGGGACACTCTCTCGGGTGGCGAGCGTCAGCGACTGGTGGTGGCACGCGCCTTGATCAACAAGGTGCGCCTGGTCATCGCCGACGAAGCAACCTCGGGTCTCGACGCCAAGAACGAAGAGAACCTGTACCAGCAGATGATCTCTCACGGCATCACGCTGTTGAGCGTCACGCACAAACCGACGCTCATGAAGTTCCACCAGCAAGTGGTGCGGCTTCTCGGCGACGGCAAGGGCGGCTGGCAGTTGAAAGCAGTCGAAACACCTGGTCTCTGATACCAGTGTGTTAGGCGAGGAGGAGCGATGGGAAAGCGCCACACGTGCGCAAACTCACGCTCCTCCCTGCGCCTTTCGCGAAGAAATCATGGGCTCCCAGCCTCTGGTTTCTTCATTTTGATCGTTGATACTACGATATATAGTGTTGTCACAAATTTCTTAGATTTGCCGGCTATGTTCATATCATCCCCGCCAAACACAGCCGACATTAAGCTCATGCTCAAGTCGTCGAATTTGGAGCTGCAAAGAATGACTCAACATGTGACACCGCCACAAACGAGACTGATGATGCCCGGAAACAGGTATTCACAGTCACCTCCCACCGCAGAAGCAGCGGTTAATCAGAAACAAAAGGTAGTGGTAAACTTCGGCAACATTCAGAGTGTGCGCATGCCCCAGGAATGGCGTGGTTATGAGCGCTGTTACATGGAGATGGGTCCGCGCATATTCTTGCAACTGAATGCGCCGGATAAACCCATCACCTTGAAATTAGCTCTGAGAACCAGCAATATCAGCAAGGAAAGCCGCTTTGCACTGTCTCAACTTGTCTGTCGCAAGCCCGCCAGAGAGCGAGCCGAAATCTTATTGCCATGGGAGATTCGAAGCGTGCGAGAAGTGCTTGCAAACGTCGGTTTGAACCAATTTTCGACCCCAGGAAACTATGCATTTTTTCTCAGTCACGCTGCCACAATCAACGTCAACAACCGCACACTTCTTGAGATACATGGCTCATTCGTCAATCGTAATCAAACCGTGATTTCGTGCTACCGCGGATGTTTCTGGGACAGTGATGGCATGGGCAACATTCAAGAGCTGTTCATCGAATCGCAACCAGAAGAATTTGGCGCAACCAAAATGATTCTCAAACAGGTGTTGAATTCGATTATCTGGAAACTGAGATAGAGAATTCTCAATTCACAAAAATCGGACATTGCTAAGTTAAGAAGGGAAAGAGAAGGAGAACGTAAAGTTCTCCTTTTCTCACTTCAATGCAAGATCTATCGCGATTCGCATCTATCGCCGTGTAAATCTATCGCAGTTCAAGTCTATCGCAGGTTGAATCTATCGCAGGTCGAATCTCTCGCAGGTCGAATCTATCGCAGTTCAAGTCTATCGCAGCTCGAATCTATCGCAGCTCGAATCTATCGCAGTTACAATTCCGTTCGAATCGATCGTGATTTGAATTTACCGCGTTTTAAATCTCAATTGCACCGCTACGCCCTTGTTTTGATAGGTCGGGCGAACCGCACCGCCAGCGGGTCCTGTCAGAAATGCTATGGAGTTGGCAGCATGCTCATCAAGCCCATTGCTTATGCCGCCTCCAGGAACAGTCGGCTGAGGTGAATTGATTGGTTCTCCCGCATGGATACCGCCATTGATACGACCTGGTTGATAAACGAAGTCACGCAAATAAGCATCATAGGTTTTTTTGTTCGAACTGAATATAACCAGACCCGATTCGCCTCGGTACTGATGGTCGCTCACAGAAAGAGCCGTGCTCGGTGTATCAGCCACAACTGTATAATCAATTTGTCCGTTTGGATTGACCGAAAACTGGTGTTTCTGCGGCACGCCCGCGCCCATCGATTGAGAAAGCGGGCTGTTAAGAGTGTTGATCAACGACGTGATATCCACATGCTCTCTGCCGCGCCGCACCCAATCGTAGAAGGCAAAAGAAATCAACTTACCGAACTTCGGATGATTGTCATTCAAAACACGAATGTAAAAATCATTCAACGCAGTAGTTGGATAGTCACCACCTCTGGGAGATTGCAGTCGATCGGTAGGACTGGTCTGCAGACCCTGATAAAGAAAAATATCCGACCATTTGCTAATTTCGGGAGGCATCTCGGGTGTGAAAACAAGTTCGAAAGCACCTGGACTCGGCAGCGGGTCAACGGACCCAACCGGCTCTGCGCAAGCGACGGCGTGAGTAGTCGCTAACTTGTCTTGAGCGCGTTCGTCTTTGTAGCTAAATTTCTGATCCGCCTCGCATTTAACTAAATCCGGGATGACGTAAGGCAAACTGGAATCAGTTGCCTTGAATTTAGATTTGTCGATAAGTGTTGAATCCAAACCTACAGCTGCAAAAACAAAGTCGTAGTTGTTATACGGCACGTTCACGAACGCCCGAAAATATTCTCCATCTCTTTGTGCATCCGAAACATTTCCGCAACCAATAGGCTTAGGTGCTTTGGTGTTTGAAACCAGATCTGATGCCACACCCAGAGACAGCTTCATCGAACCAGGAACCATCTGTGAGACGCCGCCATTCATCCTCACGACATTGTTCTGATAAGCGTCAACAGCACTTTTATATGGCTCGACCCTGTTGCCATCGAAATCAAATGCAAATCCTCCAGGCAAAATAGCCTGACTGAGCGTGTTGTTCAAATTGTCTTTTGCCGCCATCGCATTTGCGTAGTCGACCTGCGCCAGGCTGCGCATCGTGTCATCATCCATCTGGTCTGCGATCATCATGTCTAGCCTGATTGTGGCGAGAAGAGAATTTATGCTCTGCACGCCGAGAAAATAGTTATCTCCGCAGCGCGTATTTTTGCCGGTTGGAGCCTGATCGGACAGTGACAGAAATCCAAAATTGGGGTCTTCGATTACAATCGCACCCAGGTCGCGTGCCGCTGCCAGGCTTGCCGACTCAATCGCGGTTCTTTGCTCTTCATGCGATCCAAGCATGCGCGTGAAGCTGAGAAAGAAAAGGGCGACAGTAAAGACAATAAAAATCAGAACCGAAATTACTAGAGGCATCATGTTGCCTCGATTTTGCCGAATGCCCATCAGCCGACGCTTCATGATTTATAACCTCACCCAAAGCGGAATGGTCGAGCACTCTGAAAGCATTATGTAGCTATTTGCCCGCGCAGTAACATTAGAAATGAACTTTCTAAGTGTCATGATCATGAAGAACAAATATAAGAATTTTGTGCCAGACTCGCTATTCAACGAATTTTCGTTACACTGGTGTCATGCCCGGGTAAGGATCTTTCTAAGGAAGCTATAGGAGCGAGTCTCATGGCGCGAACTTACAAAATTCCTTCCCCACGGCGCAAGCGAGATGCCGACGGAAATCTAAGCGAGTTTTCGATCGCGCTTTATGTTTTTCTGCTCATTATTGCCTTTCCCCTGATTGATTTGATCTGCGTTTCGAGCGGAGCAGCGGTGATGCTGCTTGGAGCAAATCAAGTCGCTACGACAGTGGCTGCTCAACGTCGTTTCCCAGATTGTTTAACTTCGCTGCAGTCTGAAACAAACTCTTTTTTGAATGGAAATTTTGCCAAGTTTTTGAAGCTTCGACCGGTGGGAGGTTACCTGAATAGCGGATCTGACTTGTACATAGACTCATCGAGCATTGTCGGAAGTTCCACCAACAGAATCGGACCAAATGCACCTGTGCCGCCACCGATTGACACATCTTCGAACATTTACGAATGCACTGTACAACTGAAATGCGAGGTCGGTCCGTTCATCAATTTGTCGTTCGTGCCATTTCTGGGTAATGTGCCCGGACTGAGCGCCCCCGCACTGCTCACCCTCTCCTCCAGTAAAGCAGTGGAGTACCCACGCGGACTCGAGTTTCCCTCGAGCAACATCGCATCAGCGGGCTCTCTGCCAACTCTATATCAAGGTCCATCGGGCAATGTTCCGCCAGGCAATGACGGCAGCGGCTGGAACAACCCGAGCATTTACGACCAGATCAAAGCAGCGGGAGAAACAATTATCGCCCAGGAAGTTGTCGAAGTTCAGGCTAACAACAATAATTACGCGCCCACCTCGATCACGGTGTCACCCGGTCAAAAGATCTGGATTGACACAAGAGCAGATGGTTCCTGGTCGACTTCGGCGGGTGCAGATCCAAATGTTAACGCCAACGGCTACAACTACTCTCCCGCTTTCTACATGTGCCCGAGTGCTCCAGCCGGATCTCTCATTGGTAAATTGGTCGGCACCGGTTCGCCTTTTTTCCTCGGCGTCGATAAGTTCAACTATCCACCAGCGGGTACAGGCACGCTGGGTTTGATGATCAATGACGGATCGGACCCGACATGCTATGGAGATAACAGCGGCGTGCAGATTGTTCGCGTCATACTCGTCCAATAGCTCATCGCTGCCCGCACCGTCAATTAACATTTCGGCTTTCGTATGGTCTGGCAAAAATCAAGTCTTGCGGCCGCTCACGCAGCTGCACCAAATCTGGTGCCTTTTGTTAGCACAGCAGAAGACCAAAATGTGAAGACCCATTTCAATGTACGTTCTGCACTGGTGTGACAAATTTTTTGCTGTCAAAATACTACTGACCGAAAACTACAGAATCAACGTAACCCCGCTGATAAAAGAAATTGCAGTGCCGACCAAGGTTTCCAAGAACGAAAAATTCAAATGGTCTCTATCTCGCAAGGGGCTCGCGTTCATAACTGCGACGTTGCTTGTACAGTTGTTCTTTTTCGGTTGGCTGGCGCTTTTGCTTCAGCAGTCCGAATATGTCGCCCAGAAGGAATACCACGGTAAAGAAGTGTTTGGCAGAGCGAACTGGTTGGCAGCGCTCCTTTCCATTAACGCTTTGAGCGGCGCGGGCTACGCCATCAGTGCCGATCCTGACTGCAACAATCTCTACCAATGGAGCAAGCAGCGCGTTCCGGCCGTGCTTAACGAACTTGCCGCGACCTTGTCAGAGCAGGACCAGGTGCAACGCGACCAGATCAAATCTACTCGAGCTGCATGGTCGTTGATGACAAAAGTAATTTCGGATCAGTTGACCAGAAAACCGGAGTCGGCCAGCGAGAGTCTAACACGGCTGAAAGCAGATGAGCAGACGCTGAAACCGGTCTGGTTGGAACTGATCAAAGCGCGTCACCTGGCAATGCTGGAAGAACGCACCAGGGTTGATACCAGTCAGGAATCACCGGCGAGCGTACGAGAATCATTAAAAATGATTCTGTACGTTGGCATGGCACTGAGCATATTGACAGCGATCAGCTCTTTCTATCTCTTCAGCAAACGCATCACAACCAGAATCGATTTCCTCAGCGATAACGCAAACAGGCTGGCCAGGGGAGAAACACTCAGTCCACCGATTCCCGGCGGCGACGAAATTGCTGACCTCGACAAAACTTTCCATAGCATGGCTGAAGAGCTGAACGCCGCTAAATTGCGGCTCGAATCCAGTGAACGACGCATGGTTACTTTGATTGAGAACATGCCGGTCGGTTTATTGACTGTGGATAAAAACAGCAACATCGATTTTGCAAACCCAGTCTGCAAAAAAATGTTTCTCGAAACAAACTTGATCGGCACGCCATTGACGGCTCTTCTGCAATTAAAACCGGGAGAATTGGAGATCCTGCTCGGTCAAAAGTCCAGCATAAGTTCGCCACCCGCATCCAGCAAGCAATCTGGATCCAGCGAGCATTCCGAACCCAGCGAGCATTCCGGACCCAGCGAGTCCGAATCCAGCAAGCATTCCGAACCAAACTCTGAATCTAAATCGAGTGTCCCCTCCAGCACAAATTCTCGCACTGCAGAAAGCGTCCACGACAACGACAACGGCAACGGCAACGAGCAAAGCGACAGTGATCAGCCGATCGAAACCACGCTCATGAGAGCGAATGCATCGCCCATCATTGTTGAACTGACGTCAAAGTTTGTCACCATGGCAGAGGGCGAAAGAACTTTGATCATGTTGCAAGACGTCACTCAAAGACATGAGCTGGAGCGATTGAAACAAGAGTTCTTAGCGATGGTCAGCCATGACCTCCGCACCCCCCTTTCATCGATCGATCTGTTTTTACATCTAACCAAAAAACTGGCGCTGGAGTCATTGCCAACCCAGGTCAAGAACAATCTACTCATTGCCGAACGCAGCACTAAGAGACTGCTTAACCTCGTCAACGACTTGCTGGATATTGAACAACTGCAGACAGGCAAGATGGCGCTCAATCGTCGCTGGACAAATTTTTCCGACGTGGTGGAAAACTCCATCGCCGCCGTCAAAAACGTCGCAGATCAGCGGCACATCAAAATTGCGACCGACATAAGCGCTATTGAACTTGATTGCGACGAAGAACGAGTCGTACAAGTCATAGTGAATTTGCTTTCCAACGCTATTAAGTTCTCACCCGACGAATCCAATGTTACCGTCTCAGCGAAAAGCGATGGGCCGTGGATCTTGTGCAAAGTCATCGACAATGGACGCGGCATTCCAGAAAGTTATGTACATAAGATCTTCGAAAAGTATAAACAGGTGCAGAAGGCAGACGGGAAAAGAGGCGCCGGTACCGGTCTTGGTTTACCCATTTGCAAGGCAATAATCGAACAACATGGTGGCACCATTGGTGTTGAAAGCGTTGCTGGAAAAGGAAGTACCTTCTGGTTTAAATTACCCACTGAAAAATCAGGCGACATCGGATAACTCTAACTTACCAGCGAAGCAGAACAACGGCTCCTCGTCCAGGACATAGCAAGGTAACCGTCCGTCAGTTTTATAGGCTTGCTGCGCAGCCCTAACTGCAGTCGTAAAAGAGACTGTGCCCGCATCGATCTGACATAACAAAGCTTGCAGCGATGCGCACATCTGTGGCGTCAGCATAAAGAAGATCTGACAGACATCCAGCAGAGGGCGCTTGTTTATCAACGCGACATTGATGGCGGTGTACATATCAACTAGCGATGCCACACCCGCTTCAGCCATGACCTGAGCCAACATAATTTCTTTCCATGTCGCAGAGTCAGTCAAAGTATCTTCGACGCCACCCAGAATGTCTTCAGGTTCACAACTGCTATCAGTCGATCTGAGCGACGGAAGAATTCTGACAGTCACCTCTCCCCTCTTATACTGGCTTATAAAAGGTGGCGGAACTGGCACAGCGTCGGGCATCGAAGTTGATAGACAAAGGTGTGAAATCTGCAAATGCGAATTCATTGGCATAACTCCTGAAGACAACTGGATTGGGCAGCGGCTACTGGATTGGGCAGCGGGCAGAGGCTATTGGATTGGGCAGGGCAGAGGCTACTGGATTGGGCAGCGGGCAGAGGCTATTGGATTGGGCAGGGCAGAGGCTATTGGATTGGGCAGCGGGCAGAGGCTATTGGATTGGGCAGCGGGCAGAGGCTATCGGATTGGGCAGCGGGCAGAGGCTATCGGATTGGGAAGCGAGCAGAGGCTATTGGATTGGGCAGCGGGAATAGGCTATTGGATTGGGCAACGGGCAGAGGCTTTACATTGATGAATGTAAGCGTCATTTATAAGAGATTTGTGACAAGAATGACTTTTATTCGTGTCATTTTCACAAGCATTTGCCCGCAGCTGTGTGGCTGCGATTATTGGCTCAAACTTCCAGGCGATAACCAATTCCATGAACAGTTCTGATCAGTCGATTGTTTTTCGTATCTGAAATAGCCGTTCTCAACCTGGCAATAGTTTGTCGAACAACGTCGATAGACTTGTCGGTATCATTCGCCCAGACCATATCTAGCAGCCTATCTTGCGTCATGACCTGGTTCGGATGGCGCATGAACACTTCCAACAAGTTGAATTCTTTCGGCGTCATTGCAATCTTTTCGCCGGAAACACACACCTCGCGTTTTACCGTATCAAGCTGAATGTTGCGCGCCGTCAACAGTTCGCCCTGAATCAATTTCGGTCGCCGCAGTAAAGCTCTCATGCGGGCCAAAAGCTCGCGCATGTCAAAAGGCTTGGTTAAATAGTCGTCCCCACCAACATCAAAGCCTGTTTCCTTGTCCACGATTTCGGTTTTTCCCGTCAGGAAAAGCACAGGCGTTGTCCCGCCTCGACTGCGATAGAGTCGACACAGCTCAACACCGCTGACATCCGGCATAGTCCAATCCAGAATAATCAAGTCAAACAGAGAGCTGATCAGCCACTCCCGCCCTTGACTGCCATTGGTTGCCTCGACCACGGTGTAATTTTCTGCCTGGAGACAGGCTGATAAAAGCACCAGATGGTCCTCGTCGTCATCGACTAGCAAAACTCTCGTCATAATTCCCGTCAGCAACTGGAGAAATACCTGGCTATTTTATCTGATTCAGGACATTGCCTGAGCATTCAACCCTGTGCGCAAACCTGTGCGGACGATTGCGTGGAGCGTATACTTGCCGGCTCGAATCCACCAGAGAGCCCGGTGTCTATGCGCGTAGTCGTTACCGAGACATTACTAATCAGCCCAGCAAATGGTTTCGGCTGTGCGGTTTTCCACATTGCAGACGGGAGAGTCTTTCATTAATATGCAAATCTCTCAGCGCACAAAATATCCCAGGTTCTTATGGTCGCCGACCGACTGATCAACTTTGACACTACAAAAGAACAGCAAGAATCGCATGGATTCTGGCAAGACGACGTACTGAGACCGATTTATAATGGCGCGGTCGTAACACCTCTCAACGCCCTGCGATCAATCGCAGCGCCCGTCGTTGCATCGACTACGGGCGTCGAATTGCCCAGAGTCGCGGAGTTAGCAGTTAAAAAGGACGACTCTGTGCCCGGCTGGGTCGTGCAAAATGTGACTGGCGGACTGGCTTCACTGGCGCCCTACCTGGTTGCATCGAGATTTGCAGGCTCGGCTCTGAGGAGTGCCGGTGCCGCCACAGGGTTGGAAGGAGCAGCGGCAAAACTGGCGACCAGCGATCGCTTCGCCATGGTCACAGGTGCGGCTGGCTATGATTTCTTGCGCGATAACAATCCCAACGGCACAAGTTTGCGTGAGCGCTTCGCCAATGCAGCCGGCGGCGCCGCTGCTTTTTATACATTTGGCGCGGGCAACGCGCTTGTCGCTGAATCGGCACTGGTTCCTAAATTAATTGGTCGTGCAGTTACAGGCGCGGCTGGAACCGACATTCAGATGGCAACAACCGGATTGATCGCGGGCAAATCGATAAACTTCGACGATTTGAAAGATGCTGCTGTGTCAGGCGTGGCAATGAATTTAATTCTGCCATTCGCACACGAAAAATTGGCAAGTACCTCAGATGCCATCAATTCGCGTCTGGGAAGAGGCGTTCCGGCCGCGCGCTTCATCGAAAAAGAGGGGCTAGCCGGACGAACCGAAGGTCTACCTGAAGCGCTCGATAAGGTCCCGTTCTCTCGTATCCAGACTGGCGACCGGGCTATTGGCAAACACACCCTCTTATTTGATGACTGGCGGCAATCCGAATTGGCGTCCAGTCAAGCTATCTCCAGAGGCGCAACTCCCGAACAGGTAACCGAAGCAATTCTCAATGCCAGAGCCGAACATCTGCGCACCCAGCTTCTCAATCAGGGCTTGAAAGAACAAAAATTTGTGCCATCACCCGTAATGACAAACGATCAGATCGCTTCTGCGATCAAAGAAGGTCGCATAAAAATAGAACCGGCACCCAAGCCAGGTGACTTCTATGAAAACGGTGTTGATGTGGGCTTGAACAGCATGTTCATGAAATTGCCGCGCGGCGAACATACCGATTTTGCCGACCCAAATGCCGCCAAATCCGCCTTGCGTCGATGGGCAAAAGAGGGACGCGAGCTGGAATATAAAGACGGCATCACCCTTGCACCCGGCGAAACCGCGCTTGGATTCACAGACATCTCGCTGACACTACCGCGCGTTCCTCAAGTAAGCGCCGACGGCACCATGCAAAACTGGTCCGGGGCGCCGATTACAGCCAGCCTGAATCAAAAGAGTTCGATTGCCCGCAATTTCATCACTAACCACGAAACTGCGCCGGCTCTAAACAACAACAGCACCGCACACAAAATCGTCTATGAAATTACAAATCACAGCCCGAACGTAGTGACGCTGCAGCCAGGAATGCGCTTTGGCAGCCTGCAATTCCACGAACTCGGAGCTTTCCCCGCCGAAGTCGAACGATACAAAACAGGCAGCGTCAAAGGACAGACCAGTCTCGCCGGAGCAGACCACTCAGCCCCCACAGTGGTTGCCGGGCAGGATCTTGCACCAGCCTCGCTCGATTACGCCAAACTTTCTCCATTTGAACAACTTCGCTATCGACCTGACCTGCAGGGCGCATACGCGAACGTCATAAAATCCAAACTGGATCCCGCTAACACTCTCAGCGACCACGAACTGGTGCGCCGAGAAGCACCCCAGCTTATAGCGCAAGGAAGCTAGTCAGCTTAACTACAAATCCATCCGCCGCTGGTGTACTATTCCTCGGATGTTATTTAGTCGTAGAGAAGGATCAAGCTATGAACGAAGACGACAAAGAGTTCAATGCTCTGCCTGCGCACGCCCAGGAACGGCTTGTGGAGATGCGCGGCAAAGACGAACAGCATCGACTGTTCACAAGTGATCTTTCCACAAGTGAGTTTTTGCTCGTCAAGGAAGCGGGCTTTGACCCGGTCGGGCTTGTGGTTGGCAGCTCCATTTATCACGTTGGTTACCAGATGGCCGCGTGGACGCAAAACCAGGAAATGACTGTGCTGACTCAAGCGATGTATCATGCGCGCGAACTGGCAATGAGCAGAATGGAAGAAGAGGCTCATGCGCTGGGCGCAGACGGCATCGTAGGAGTGAGGCTGGATGTAAACCATAAAGAATGGGGTTCGCATGTTGCCGAATTTGTGGCGATGGGAACAGCCGTGGTACATCGCAATGATCCGCATCGATTCAAAAACAAGCGCGGGCGACCTTTTACCTCCGACCTGACCGGTCAAGACTTTTACATTCTTCTGCGTTCAGGATATCGTCCGCTCGGAATGGTCATGGGCAACTGTGTTTACCACGTAGCGCAGCAGGGCTTTCTGTCATACATGCGCACATTCAGCCAGAATGTCGAGCTAACGCAGTACACACAGGCACTGTATGACAGTCGAGAACTGGCAATGGAACGCATGCAACGTGAAGCGGAAGAACTCGGAGCAAAAGGCATCGTCGGAGCGAATATACACGAGAAAACACACGCGTGGGGTCCGCAAGTGATTGAATTTTTTGCCATTGGTACTGCCGTCGAAGAGATCAGCAAGGATCACGTAATCGAGCCTCCGGTGCTCGTTTTGCCACTAATTGATTGATGGTGCAAACGTCAGTTCAGTCAGTTCAGCCATGCACTGGTCAGTCGATCAATCGCCCTGCCACTACAGGTAATATCAATGGGTTTCACAAAATGGTTTGGATCGAAAGATCCCGACGAAGAACGAAGAAAACAGGCGCTGAAGCAGCAGATTGAAGACGTCCGTAACGCTGAGCTGGAGCGCCAACGCATCGATCTGGACGAACTGTCTCGGGGCGGCATTCCCGTGCAGGCGAAACAACGTTTGATAGAACTCGGTCAAAATGCGGACCAGGAAAACTGCATATTCACAAGCAATCTAGCGCCGGATGAACTCGCCTTGCTGCGCAGACACGGCTACAAACCGCGGGGATTGGTGACGGGCAGCGCTGTCTGGCACGTAGGACAGGCATTCGCATCCATGAACGACTGCGAAGTGGCAGTGCTATCCAACGCTTATGACAGAGCGACCGAGCTGGCAGTGTCTCGAATGGAACAAGAGTTAGCTCTGATTGGAGGGCACGGAGTAGTCGGTGTGACGTTAAGCATGATTCGACACGAGTGGGGAGAAAAACTCGTCGAAGTCCAGGTTATGGGCACGGCTGTCCAGGGTCCAGGACCGGCACCGGCAATGCCGTTTTTGTGCGACCTTTCAGTTCAAGAATGGTGGGCGCTTCACCGTGCCGGATTCGAAGCCGTGGGGCTGGTCTGGGGCTACTGCACATGGTTTCTCTTTACCAGCGCCACAGACGAATACATTCACCAATCGTTCAACAACGTCGAGTTCGAGCATTTCAGCCAGGGTCTGGGACGCGCACGCAATCGCGCTCTGGACAACCTGCATGAACAAGCCCGTAAAGCACAGGCAAACGGTATCGTCGGAGTGACCATAGACCGAAAGCTCCAGGAAGTGCGCTTGACCGGACCCGATATGGGTGAGATGCAAAATCAAGCCTACGAGAGAGAGCATCACAATCTGACAATCAGCATCATCGGCACAGCCATTAAGGTGAATCCCGCCGCACCACGGGCAGTGCAGCCGACCACGCACGTGTTATCGCTCAAAGATGGCAGATTGAAACCGGCATTTGTCAGCAAGGAAGACGTCGAGCTGTACGATTGAGTCGAGTGCGAAAACGACTCGTCTGTATTGAAACTCTGCGCAAATTCGACCACTCCCTTTCGATGCGCTGCCAGACGGGATTCTTATTTCGAAAAGCTGCGCAAAACCGACCCAACTTTTTAAAACTGTGCGCAATTACACACCTTGATGTATCGCAGAACTGATTACAGTGCGATCTGGTTAGTTCTACCAAGAGGTGCATTATGGCCAGATTACGAAAACCCGCAAAAGATACAATCAAAGCCACGCCGAGAATGATGCAGGCACGTTATCGCACTGTCTGCGAGTGTGGCAACACAATCGCAACGGGCGACCTGATGTTTTATGACAGATTTGCCAGCGTCAGAACTCGATGCATTCCCTGCGGCAGGTCTAGAGCCAATCTAGCCAAACAGGGACTGCAAATGGTTACCGAAATTCCCGAGCTGCAGTTGCTCATGGACCGAATCAAGCAGTTACAGGCAATCGGTAAGAGCCTTTCAAACTCAGACGAACTCTCGGAAGTTGTCGGCAAATTAGTAGACAACCATGCTGCTCACAGCGATGCACGCAAATTGATATGCGCGCTTTCAATGTGTCAAACAAACGCCGATTTCGTCGGGATAAGCGTCAAATTCGACGGACCGTGCACGCACTGCTCCAATACGATTCGGGCTGGCGACACGGCGCTGTACGACAGAGCTGCGCGCCGACTGCATTGCTTGCGATGCGAGTTGACCCCGCGCCTCAACTAAATTGGCTGATTTGATTCACGTGTTTTGATTCACGAGTTCTGATTTACGTGTTCTGATTCACACCCCCACCTTCTTGAATCGATTCCACAACCACCGGGCGCTGCTGCCGACGCCCGTTGGTAATCAAACAAAAAGAGATTTGCCCTGATTCTGCCAAAACTGATAGCTATTCTCAGTGCATCAAGAGGACCGGTGACGAGGTTGTCGACAGTGGTAAGAGATATGGGCTTCCTGATTGCAGGCATCATCGTCGGATTAGCAGCCCTGATTATGGGCTTATCGCTCAAGCAAGACTATCGCAGCAGCGACCAGACGTTTTTGCCGGAGTCGCCTGCACGTATCGCACGACCTGCAACCTCAAAACACTTCTTCAGACCCGGCTCTGGCATTGGAGTTGAGCCCATCATGGCAAACTCAAACAATTGATATTTCTAAATTGCCTTAGATCAAAACCATTAAATACATGCACCCTGATCACCGCGCCTGGAATCGCGCGGATCTTGACTGCTAAAGGCTTTCAAGGATTCCTGGGCGCTCTCACCTTTGTCATGTATTTAATGGTTTCCGCATAGGTACTGGTGAGTAAATCAAAAATCGTCTATCGAGACTGCGTCCTATTTAAAGACCACCTTCACTGCTCCGACCTGGCCAACCACATCGCATTTGGTGCTTTCACCCTCTTTGTGGAACTTGAGATCAACGCTGCCTTTGCCAACGCGCACGTGCCGGATGGTTACAATATTGAGATACGGCGGCAACATGGGCTGCGTGACATAAAGCGTATTGATGTCGGCATCTGCCTTCAGACCAAGCATGCTTTCCAGCATCAAGAACATGCTGCCCGCAGCCCACGCTTGAGGCGAACACGAAACTGGATACCAGATAGGTTTATCGGAGTACTTCTGCGAAAAACCACAGAATAGCTCGGGCAATCGATAGTCCGGTTGACTGAGGGCAGCTTTGAAGATGCCACCAGATAAGATACCTGCTTCCTTTTTGCGACCGACATGGCACAACCCTTCGATAACCATGGCATTATCATGCGGCCAGATGCTGCCATCGTGGTAGCTGAGCGGATTATAGGCGCGCTCGGCAGACGATAAGGTGCGCACGCCCCATCCCGAATTCATGTCAGCGTGATAAATCTTATCTGCTAGTTGCAGATTCTGATCTTCGCGGTTTATGCCAGAAGACATGGTATGACCGGGGTTTGACGAAATCACGTTGCACTGCTTACCGTCACCGTCCAGAGCCTCGGCCATATAACGTGACTGTGGCATCCAGAAGTCAGCCTGGAAACGCTTTTGCAAAGCATCTGCTTTGGCGTTGAGTTTATCGCTCATCTCAGTGTGACCCAGGTGTTTCGCCAGCGCAGCAGTGCGGTGCCAGGCCTCGTATAAATATCCCTGCACTTCGCTGAGCGCGATGGGTGGCTTCGCTAGCTCTCCAGTGTCATACATCACCGAATCAACCGAGTCTTTCCATCCTTGATTGGAAAGAGCACCCTTCTTCTTGCCGTAAACCAGATATGGATAGTCGGCGGTTTCCGTATCCAAATAAGCAAGCGCGCTTTCAACATTTGGCCAGAGCTTGCGAGCGAATTCATAATCACCCGACCACTGCACATACTGCGACAACAAAGAGAGCCAGAGCGGCGTCGCATCCACCGTGCCGTAGTATGGACGGAATGGAATTTCCTTGCAGCGCGCCATCTCGCCAAGTCGCAGCTCATGCAAGATGCGGCCGGGGCGCTCTTCTGTTGTGTCATCAGAGTTTTTGCCCTGATAAGATGCCAGCACAGAGAGAATCTCGCGTGTCATGTCGGGCAGAATCGGCAGTGTCTCGTGCGCAGTTATGTCCTGGTCGCGCCCGAAAGCAACCGTGAACCAGGGAATACCAGCCGACAAACACTCTCCGTTCGGCGTTGGTTGACGCAAAATAAAGAGGTCTTTGAAGTTACGCTCGCAGAGCTTGTTGAAATCCGCATTGTCGGTCTCTATTGAAGCACCGGTGCTTCTCCAGGCGCGATATTCTGCTTCAACACTTTCTCTTTGCTTTTCAAAAGTCCACTTTTTGTCGACTTCGGAAACATTGCCTTCGTCGAACAAGACCACATCTGCCTCACTTCCCAACTTTGAAGCAACAGCTGTCTCGATTTCCACCGTCGATTTTGGTGCCATGGTCAATTTGAATTCGGCATGATCAGATGCAAGAACAGTTGGTTTCGTTTTAGAAAAACCAACCAGCGTCTTCATGGGCACATCGTCGAGCCCCACGTAATTAAGCACCACCAGTCCACGATCTGAGTTGATTACTGGTGCCAGATATTTGCCTCGCCTGGTGCGCTTCTGTCCACGCACTTCGAACATATCGGCAAAATCGGAATCAAATTTGATATTGAATTGAATGTCTTGCGTCTGAGTGCCGAAATTCGTCAAAATGATGCGCTCTCGTACGGCATTGGATATGACGATGTCGCGCTGCACAGAAATTGATTGCTCTGGAAGCAACTTGTCGAGCGGTTTTTGACGAGGTCCTTTATTTCCATACACAAAGCGCCCGGCAAAACCGGCTTCAGTGTTAGCACTTAGAAGCGTCAGAGTTTCACCGTTCAAGCTCAGGTCCCATTCACTCAAATAACGGGTATCGTCGCGATAGAGACCGCATCCGAGGTTCGACTCACCAGGCATCAAGCCGGTTTCATCCATGACCAGAAAGTGTCCTTCGTGCTTGAGCACCTGACGGGGATGGTTGGGAATAGCAGCCTTGATTTCAGATGGACGCTGGATTGGAGTCTCCTGTGGAGCGGGCAGCAGATTTTCAGCCGGCTTTTGCTGCTCAGCTAGAACTGGAGCATGAAAAGCCAGCGAGAGACTGGTAAGCAAAATTCCAATCGACCTGTTCATGCGCAATCCTCTTTTGTTTTACGAATTTTGAGCTGGACCTGGGAAAAAAACCCCTATTCCGGTTCAAAAGCCTAACATCTTGGCTCGATAAAAGCCTTGAAAGGCTGCCGGACGGAGCAAAAAAGAATTTTCCGCCTGCCATAGTTTTGTCACAGCAAAGCCACTCTTTGGTCACAACTCCTGACTAAAGTAATGACATCGAGAGCAGCGAACGACGTAGACGTAAGCAGACAAAAGCTTTCGAACAATTTTAGGGCAAGCAGTGGCGGGAGCTAGTCTCTCGCTTTCTGTCTTTTTGGACTTGAAGCGCTAAAGTTTGAGTATGTTGAATGCAAACTCAATCAGCAAGTGCAAAAACAGGTTCACCTGGCATATGCATATCAAATTGCGTGTCCGCCTGCTGAACAGGACACTTCTCACTGAGCAGGCTACAGCATGCGTGATGGAGTCGACCAGGAGCCGCGTTAAAACACTGCTGTGTCTGGCTCTCACATGCGCGGTAATCGCAGGATGTGCACGCCACTCAGATCGCGATTGGGTTATCCGAGAATTCAACGTGCCACAAGAGGTAGAGCTTTTGGTTCAAAGTTCGCCCGAAGATGAATCGCACTGGATTGATCGGAAAAATCTGTTGCTCACTGCAACTTTTAAATTCACGCCCACACAGTTTCTGGACTACAACAAATCGCTGGAAAACAAAACAGTAGACTGGCATGCTCTGCCCTTTTCACCTGAGTTGCAAAAGAGTTTGATAGAACGTTTTTCTACGGCATCGGCGTCAACAGCGCTGAAAAACGCGGCTCATGGCTTCTATTACCTGAAAACAGCAGAGGGGACAAATCTGCTGAAATCAACCAGGAGACTAGAATGGCAGTTGACGTCGCCAGATGTCGAGCTAGGCATCCTGAACGCGGATTCTGCTGAGTTAAAAGTTTTCGTCAAGCAGTAGTATTGAGTGAAGCAGCGGCATCGAGCGAGGCAGTCGCTTGCGCTCTTACGACGCTAGAAAACCTTTTTGACCAGATTACCGGTTGAACGCAGCGCCTTCTTGACTCCGCCGTCAGTTGTGCGCACAGCTTTCTTGACACCACCATCGGTGACATTAATAGCCTTTTTGACGCCGTGATCTGTCGTTCTGACGGCCTTCTTCACACCATGATCTGTTGTTCTTACTGCTTTCTTGACGCCATGGTCGGTCGTTCTTACGGCTTTTTTGACACCGCCGTCAGTCGTCCTGACCGCCTTCTTGACTCCGCCTTCAGTGTATCCGGCAAGGGCGGGACTTCCGCAGGTAACAACGGACACGATTACAGCCACAAAGGCTGCACCTGCAACAGTTTCTGGAACCGTCAATCTAAAATTGAGCATCAACGCAAACTCCGATGTCAGCAAAACACCCACTAACAATAACAAATCGGAGAATTTTTTACTTGTCCTGAGCCTCGGCTACCTCAGCCAGACGCGCCAGGGTAGACAGCTGTATATCAAGGGCAATAGCCACACGCTGCAACGAACCGATGGTTATGTTACGTTGACCGCGTTCGATGTCGCTTATGTACGTGCGATGTAAATGTGTTGCATCGGCTACATCTTGTTGAGAGAGGCCAAGTGTTTCGCGCCGCTCTTTTATTAGCTTTCCGAGGTGTTCTAAGTTTAAAGCCATGGATTTTTCCCACTAGTCTTGCGGATTATAGCCCACAACATTCGGCTATTTACTACTTTCATTTTTACGCACCACCTAGAAATAAGTCGAATCGCCTCAAACTTTGAAATTTCAATTCCTAAAATTATGCTGTGTTCAGTCGACTACATTATCATCCAGGCGGAGATTATTTGGTGCTTATGAATTTCCTTTCTCAATGTACACCGGGTTTGCTCACAGCCCTGGTAATTGCAACTTCCAGCGCATTTACATTAGCTCCTGAAGCTAGTTGCAAAATCACCGCCGCACGAAAGCACTCACTGACTGGAGAATACGATTACAAGCGCGGTCGCAACGAGGGCGAATTGTACATAAAGCAGCTGGCGAGCCGTAAAATACAGTTCGCCTTGAAATGCCTGTGGATTGGAAACCCAGAAACGGGCGACGTACACACCGGACAGGCCAGTGGACTTTTGAACTTGAACCCGGACAATACCGCTATTTACAAAAATCCTGACGGACTCACATTGAAGTTCGCCTTCTCCCCGCGCAAATGCGTCGTGCAGTGTCTCGATGGCTACAGCGTCTTTGGAGGTATAAATGTCGATCCAGACGGCAAATACAACAAGGTTAGCTCCAAGATTCCAACTGCTGGTAACCTGGAAGCTTATCAATAGGGTCAAGCCCTTTCATCAATCGGCACCGCCAGTAGAGGCATTCTGCAGGCGTGTCGAACTTTTGCAGAAACGAAAAATTTGATTTGCGGGCCGCTGAACAACGAAAAATAATGTGTAGCTTTTCGACTACTAAAAAAGTCAGAATACTGACGAGCTACGGTAACTGAAGAGGTAAGATGAAAAAGCCTCTGGAGAACCTCGCATGTTTAAAAGCTTCCACCCCCTCTCATCACGTCAGCTTCTAAAGTCCGCTGTAGCCCTCTGTGCGCTCGTTTCATTCACCACAACCGCAGCTTCTGCGCGCGATAAAACTGACCCGGTAGCAACAGCCAGACAGTCGACACCCCCGCCACATACACACGGTTTTCTAACGACGGGCACGCTCAGCCCATTCCTTTGCGGCAAGGGCTTTGTTACCTTCAGCAACTTTTCCAATCAAGTCAATGCTTTGACCACCGTACCAACAGATGGCAGCTGTGGAATTGCCGGCGTTCAGTGGCTGGGACTGAAAGGCATGCCGCTCCAGCGAATATCTTTTGACGTCTTTGGCGGTGGTTGCAGCAATGATGAGACCTTCGGCGTCTTTATGTTTCTTGCTGAACCAAATGGTAGCGTGTCGACTGCATGTGAAAGCTTCGTTCAAATTCCTTTGAGCAATGGGTTCACGCGCTACGTCATCCAGCCGTCATCTCCGACTAAAATCAACAGCATTGTTTTCGCTCATATCGGTTCGCTGGGATGCAATGCCAACCACGCCATCGGCAACTTCCTGATCAATGGAAATCAGAGCCCCTTCATCCAATTAACCAACTTGCACACTTGTCCCATAGGACTCAACTGCAACAACTAGGACTGGCTATTCGTTTACACTTTCACGTAATGCATTAAGTTAAGTTGCTGAGCCGCCTGC
>DATNPY010000003.1:0-15822 GCA_036702955.1 Drouetiella sp.
CCGCATCTATTCATGCATATAGTTGTCGAGAGATTGATTTGCTCAAAATCTGTTCGTTTAGACCCTTTCGCTCCGTTTTTTGACATTTCGGATCTTGTTTGGTGACTGTTTTTGGCTGCTTTTCGTCATTTCAGGCATAGAGAAACAATCGCGGCGCGATTGTTTCTCTATTCGATAGTGATGGATATTGGTTCTTTGCCTACAGTTGCTGCCAAGAAATTTCGTACTGGTGACGCCAAGGAAATTCCGAAGCCAGATGTAGACGAACTTGCCGATCGAGGTCTTTCACCAGGACACCGATTTTGAGGAACTGTAATCGGAAGCTCTCAACTGTCATAGGTGGCAACTGTGACCGCTTTCTGACCTCCCAGATGAGGATGTACGCGAAAACATGGAGGAACAACCTGAATTGATTTGCTTCGAATTCCTGGCAGCTGGTGCGCCCAGACGCCAAATATCGCTTCAAGTCCTTGATCCAGTTTTCGCACTGAGCACGTGGACAGTAGCGGGTTTCGTAGATGCGCTTCGGATAGTCACCGTTGAAATTTGTAACCACAAAACGGGTATCCGGTCCCATCATTGAGTAGTCGACTCGAAAGATAAAGCGACGCTCGCAACGCCATTCCCGAGCCTGATACCGGAATTCTCCAAACTTTCTGATATGCAAGGCTCCTTCAAAAGATTCCTGCATCCGCCCTTCTTCTTTTGTGTTACTTCGAATCAAATCCTCTCTTCTTTTCCAGGCCTTGAGCCGGTCTTTGGGATTTACGATCAGCCCGTATTTCTTCAGCTCAGGACTTTGGAAACCAAATTCATCAAACTCCTTTTTGCATTTGAACACCAAATCTTGGGCGTGGTAGCTCAATCCAGCGTGCCCGATCGCTGCAAAAAAATATGTAACTGAAGAATCTTCGAGAAAATCAAACATTTCCGAACTCCCGAATGCTGCATCTGCGGTGAGTTCGATTCGTGTCCGCGGCCACGTCAGTCGAATTTCTGCAAAGATTTTTTTGAGCATTCTGATCGCATCATCAATCGGGTTCGGGGTCCCAGAGCGCAAGAGCGCGCACAACGGAAATCCGTCTTCCGTAAAAACAAACAATGGCGCGTAGCAAAACGTACTGTAGTAGCCATTAAAAGCAATGAGTTGCTGATTTCCATACGCTTCGTCGCAAGTCGTGTCCATCGCCAGACGTAGAACTCTTGGAGCTTTCCTGAAACGTTTCGTGTACAGGTGCACTAACAACCTTTGCAAAGCGGCATTTGTAGTGGCATCTGCCATGTATTCAAATCTTGAAAGACTTGGCTGCGAAGCCAGTACCTGGCTTCTATCGGCACTTCTGCCAACTGCCAGCTTGTGCATCGCATCATTGCGTAGCATTGCCGCATCATTGCAATCCTCGTAGCCAGCAGCTATCGCGTACGTTCTCTGTCTGATCATGTCGACCACTTGATGCTGAACATAAGTCTGGTTGCGCCTATCAGCAATTGCGAACGATGCCAATTCGCACAAGTCGAGCCTCTCGTCTGCCTTTCGAAGAATTAGCAGCCCTCCATCGCTGCAAACCTGCCCCCCGTCGAAGTCCAGCTTGATCTTCTTCAAATGAGGCAGATCTAGTGTCATCTGGGCTTGTTTGAACGTTGAATTCGGTTTAGACTTGCGCATTCAAAAGCTCCGTTTTTTTGCTTGAAACAGTGTCTTGGTAAACCTGATTCTGAGCCAACTGACAGGGCTTTTGTGCTTTTTAGAAATGAATTTGGTATCACTCCCGTGAATTATCCGGGTTGCCGGCGCCTATTATTTGATATAGTTATGCCTGGGAAATTTTTTGACACCACTGATGGTGCAGATCAGGCTGATCACAACTTCGGAACATCGCCGAAAATTGTGAGTTAAAAATCGATGGTCGGGGTAGCTTTAGCCATTCCCGACCCGATCAGGGAATTCACAGCAAAGAGGTCAGTTGCGCTCTCACTCGGGTTTCGTAAGACTCTTGCGCAGGGTGGCTCGACGCAGCGTGTCCATCTGGTCAAGGACACTCAGGAGAGTCTGGCCGGACTCAAGCACACTGCTCGACTCTCCGTTCGACCGCACTCTCAGACCAATGAGCTCTCCGCGTTTATTGAAAACTGCCGTCCCCCGCTCAGTTGCATGAGTAGAAATTCCGGCGATTTTCAGCATCTGGCGATCGTGTTTACCGACCTCCAGCTCTCCTGCAGCCCGACTGCCATCGAACTGACCAGAAACGACTGCCGGAGCATGTCCCGGAGAATCCTGCAGAGAGAAGATGGGGTCGCCGTTACCGGGAAACTGACTGACGATTACAATGTCTGGACATTCAGGGCTCTCGGCCAGAAGGTCCAGATTGTAGACATCGACGCCCTCGAACTCATCGCCGAATTCGAGCACAGCCTCATGAATAGCGCCGCTCTGAAGCGTGACCAGTAAGAGGTCAGCCGACTGAGAGACGCTGTGCACGGTCAGCAGCTCGCAAAACAGCTTTCTTGCACGGCGCAGGATAACGCCTGAACCACGCGGAGCATACTGGTCGGGAACACTGATTCCGACTGCACTCTCGGTTACGCGTCTGGAGAGAGAATCCGCGCTAATAGGCTGATCTGCTGGAGCAGGCGCCGCGGCGGAACCACCCCCGGTGGCGGACAGACCGAACATGAGCGCAAGAAGGGGTAGCCATAAGCTTTTGCCAGCGCTTGGTTTCATTGCTTTCTCCTTAGAAGTGCGACTCGATTTGAGGTCTACGCGACGCAACAAGCAACCAAGCCAACCTCGCGATGGTCAGATCGCCAGGAGGCTGAACACGGAGATTTCTTCTGCGCTGCCTTCGACCACGTAGTGAATTGTGGAGGAGGTTATGAGCCAGCCCGTCGACTTCTGCTCGAAGGAACTGATGGTGCATCTAGACGCGCGAAGATTGCGCAAAAGTCCCTGAAGTCCAGTCGCCAATCCGATCACGCCGCTGGTCGTGAACCGACCCTGAAGTTTGGACCTGTCCGCGACCGGAGCCGCTGAGCTATCGGGAAGTTCGATTATATAGGCGATTTTGGTGAAGGCGATGAATAATCCCTTCGCCCACGTCCAGGTCTCCGCCTTGAAAGCTTGCAACCGGCCACCTGTAGCGACCAGCTTGTGAAGCAAGGCGTTGAGCGCCTCCACCTCTCCTCTGGCGCCCTCGGTGCAAAATTCATCTTCGAGTTTCGAATAGAACATGGTTGATCTCCTGTTAACCACGGGTAGTGGCATAAATCATGTTGCCGATATTTGTTACTACCGTCCAGACAAACCACTCAAACCACAGTTGTGGCGAAACTCAGACGCGGTTAACGCTTCTCGTCAAAACTGGACGCATTGCCGAACCAGCCGGCGCCGATGATTTTGAGGCGATGAAGCGATTTCATCTTCCTTGCGCCCGCATCCGCGTCTGGTCTCACGAAAAACGTGGCTTGCTTTGGTTTATAGCCCTTGAATTCGGCGTGTGCCCAGGCATTGGCGGGAGCTGCGGCCGGGTCGAGCGGCGTCACCGTCATCTCGATGTATGCGGCCGAGTTGAAGACTGCCGCGGTCACAGCCGCAAAATCCTCAGCCACAAAGAAGGTGTGGCGTTTGTTTGTCTGTGCCATATGAGCCATGATCGAATCATCGCGCCGACCAACCGTAGTCAATTTGACGCGATTCATGGCCTTCACTTCGACTTTGTATTTGCCGCCAAAAGCATCCTCAACGAGTTGCAAGAACTGCAAGCCCATAGCTTTGAACTCGTCGAATGTAATCGGCAGGATACGATTGCTGATACTCCAGTGCGTGCTCATTGAAGACTCTCCAGTTGGATTTCGCGCCAGAACAGGCGCCCTAAAGCGATGCACAAACGGTCTCTGTGACAGCGAAATTACAGGTGGTTTTAAGTACACTCAGAGAAAATTCAATTCAAAAGACGCACTTATCTTGCAGCCACACGGACTGTACATGCAATGGTGCAAAGACTTGTAACTGAACATGCTCCTATTCCTGCAGACCGCGCCCACCCGGCTATCAACAGCCACCTGAGGTGGATTGCAAGTCTGACCGCAAACCACATTTGTCAAGAAGTTGCGTAACTCCGGTGCCGCTGGTACGAGACGAATCAAATCTGCTGGTCTGTCTCGTTATTTGCAAGTCGGCACTGATGAGAAGAAACCATCTGAATCTTTGCCACCTGCGCTGTTCAAACATTTAAACCTCGTCTAAGTAATCATCATCACCGGGCATGTCGATTTGATTGAGCTCAAAATATCTTCCGCTCACATAATCTATGAGCATATGGGCAAAAGTGGGATAGATAATCTCCCAATCCCATACGCGAGTTTCGTGAAAAGAATCGAGCACTGGACTGTCCAATTCCGGCTCACGCATAGACCAGACGCTCAACAGCTCACCATTATGCTCGCGGCAAAAAGGGATTACTCCTGGCCCCCAGAAATAATCGCGCGACCATTCACAACATCGCCTGATGTCATCGATGCCAAACAAAATAGGATAGATAGCCTTTTTTTTGAGCGCGTCTTCGTCGAGATCCGGTGAGCCTTTTCGAGCCCAGCCCAACTCAATTTTCATGCGTGACGAGTTTGCACGCCAGATAAAGCCACCGTTGTAGGACTCCAGAAACATGCGCAGCGAACGCGGCAAAATGATGTCGCACTCTATTTCCAACAAATCCAGGTCATCACGCGAAGCGGGCGGCTCGAAGTAGAAGTTGCCAGAGGTGTCACTTGCAATCTGCGAAAGCGCCTGTAAAAATTTCTCCTCGGTTTGACCATCAAGTGAAGTTTGGAATCGAGCTAAATCAATGGCGGGGAGTCTGTCTTCATGGTAGCCATCTCGCAGATGAGCGTCGATCAATTGCTGAGAACGAATGCATCCGTTCTCATGGGTTTCCCAATCGCTGCTTGACTCTTTGCCCAGCATGCCCTCGATACCTGAGCGCTCGCGCATTATCGAACCTTCTACCGATACTTCCCAAAAAATGCTTCGCGATGCAGCGTCATTCTTGTTGGCAGGATCTTTTTTGAGGAAATATCGCTTCAAATCGCATTCTCCCAAACTAACAACTAAACCAATTTGGTATCACCAGTAGTACCGCTAGCGGTTAGCCGCGGCACTTTGTTCAGACGCCGGACTTTCTGAGCTTTTTTCACTTTGCACATCGGGTGCGCTCTTTTTACACTCATCAAATGCCTGCTTCATTCCAAGAGCTTCGGGTACTTCATTCATTCCATGATTTGTAATCCGATCAAACGCCACTCCAGCACGATCTGCCATTATCTCCATTTTTTGCCGGTAAGCTGCATCAAAAGTTCGCGTTGCTTCGGTTCTGGCATTTTCTAACGCTGTAGACTGGTCTGGTGCGGTAGACCGAATATGCCGCCCCATCATCTCTTTGCCACACTGCGTAGCGATTTCACCAGCCGATTTGTAGATTTCCTCGCACATTTTGATATGTGCCTCCTCATGCGCTCGCAACTTGTCTTTGACACCAAAGGGCAACCAGGTGCGCAGCGGCAACTCAGTTTTAATCGAGACGCCAGTAACTTTGTAAACCCACATATGGGGAGCGTTTTCTGAGGAGACAGGCTCAAGTTGGAAATCAGGGCGGCACATAAACGACCAGAATGTATAGGCGCGACCGCAAGCTTTCCCCTGAGGCCAGTAGATGCCATCGAGATATTTGACTTCAATTTTTGGAGCTTCAACAGAGACTGTAACTGAGCCAGTTGCTGGATGATTGCCGACAAAGAGATCGCGCAAACGCGTACAGCCCTGCAGTGCCAGAGCGAGAGCCAAAATTACAGCTGTTGAACCAACTTGCTTGTGCATGAGCCACGTGTTCCGTGTCACCAGTTTAACCAGCTCAAACAACTTTTGCGACCTGACAGCTACTTTTCCAGAGATTGCAGGTATTCCCGGATCTGTGATTGCATCTCGGCTTTGTGCAGATCTCCGTGTCCGTAATTTGAGACGCGGACAAAAGTCTTGGTGGCAGTGGCATGCTTAAAAAGCAGATCAGAGTGCAAAACATTGATCTTAGCGTCACGGTCGCCATGGATAATCAGAAGAGGAGGATGTTTGCCGGCTACATAATCCCACGAGCCCAGTTTCGTCTCGGGCCAAAAAGGTGGCGGGTAAACTGCCAGCATCGGCATCAAGTCGAGAGCAGCCTGCTTAAGCGTTGTGTAAGGCGCGATCAAAATCACGCCCGCAAAATCATGGTCAGCGGCCAGAGCAGAAGCAACGCCTGTCCCCAGCGAGAATCCACAATCCACAATGTTTGCCGCTGGTACGTGCCGTGACTCTGTCAAATATTTGAAAGCCGCCTCGCCATCCTCAATAATTCCAGAACGTGTTGGAACACCGTTGCTGAGCCCGTATCCTTCGTAGTCGTAAATGAAGAAAGATGCGCCATCAGCTATGAACTTTCGAGCCCAACCCAGACAGTGTGTCAAGTTTCCACCCTGACCGTGGTGAAACAGAATTGTCTTAGTTGCGCCTGGCACATGAAAGAACCAGCCGTTCAAGCGCGTTCCGTGTGGTCCAGCGAAGTACACTTGCTGGCGAGTGATCGCATTTATGGACACCTGGTCGTAGTGTCCACGCGGATACGAGAATGGGTTAAACAGCACGGTGCTGTACAGCGGCATCACCCCTGGTGCAAAGGTGACATAGATTGCCAGGCAGCCGGCAACCAAAAACATAATGATGCGCTTCCATTTACGCTTTCCAGATCCCAGCGCAACAGGCGACTCATCAGGCGGTGCTTCTTCCAGCAGGCTGTTACTCAATGCTTCCTCACTGAGTGAATTCTATTCCAAAACGATTTTCTAGATCTCAGCCGATGTTCAAGCTGCAGCAATCAGCCCTTCTGCCATCAAATATTGCAACAATTCGGCAGCCCATGTCTTTTCGTCATCGTTTCCCAGACTCAGCAGTCTGACCAACTTCTTTTGAGCAATCGGCAGGATTTTCTCGTCGACGTAGCGCTGACGAGCCACATAGTATTTGTGATCAGCGCTTATTTGTCCCGGGGAGACATTGTCGAGACACTGTTTCAAAGCACGCATAAACATTACAGTGCGCAGAGGAGCAAAATTGGCGGCTTCAAGGAATTCCTCGCCGCTGTTTCCCAGCATCCGCTCGCCCAGCACCGCCCACTGTTCACCGTTATTACGACCAGCGTAGGCGTTTGGCTTCCAATCAGACTCGAGATCGACCGCATTTTTAAATCGGTCGGTGATAGCTGTATCCCAGAATTCGTATCGCAACTGATGCGACCATTCATGCAAAATATCGCGACGCAGATGGTCCGACCGCTCGGTCATATAAGTCGTCAACTCAGCATCAACCATCGACATGGCAGCTCTAAAATCAGTGCTGAACCCAGTTTGATTTACCCATGCATCTTCGGGGTTGCGATGATCCGAGATATAGATTTTCTTGAAATATGAACTGTCAGGCATCGCATCGAGCAATGCCGGCAAATCTGCTGGAGCAAGGCGATTGCGATATTCACCGCCGCCCTGACTGAGGAGAGCCGCGTAACCGTCTGGAATGACTACTGTGCAAGTATGGCCAGCAACCTTGTAACGGCGGACGTCGGTTGGCACCTTGTCCACGCCACGAGTGTAAAAATCATCGAAATCTTCAAAAGGTCCTTCGACTGCGCTGCGTATGTCCCACGCCTCGACGCCCCGTGTGAAAGTCGACACTCGAGCCGGCTGTGCAGCAAGTGAGCGGACAGGAATCGAGAGAGCCTTAGCCGTCGCCTGCTTCGCCGCGATCGGGTTTATCGCGAGCAGATGTGCGCTCTCAATTCTTCTAACCTTAAAGTCCAAATATTGCGGAACACGGTCGGCAATCTGGGCTTCTGCCGGTCGCCTGCGTGTTAGGTCTTTACGATCTGATTGCATCTGGGCTGGTTCGTCTCGGGAAGAATCAGGCGCGTTCACGTGCCAAGTACATTCCCGAGATTAGGGCAAGGATCCCGGAAAGGCAATGTGGAATTACGAAATGAGCGCTTGTCTGGGGCAAATTTAATATTCTAAAGAAATCATGAAGATCGACCCCGAATCGCAGCACCTGGCACAAAAATCGCCCCTAAGGATCTGACAGAATGGTACGATTTAGCTTCCCACCTGAACCAGAATTGAGGAAAACCGTGCACGACGAGAATAGAACCGACCGCCCCTGGGGAGCCTTTTTTATCCTCGACGATCAAGCGCACACGAAGGTTAAACGGCTGCTCGTCAATCCAGGACATCGCCTCAGCTTGCAAAGCCACAAGCATCGCGACGAGCACTGGGTGGTAGTAAAGGGCGTGGCTACCGTCACATTGGACGAAGAGACGAAAGATTTCACGTACGGCGACCACATTTACGTGCCACGTGGGGTCAAGCATCGCATTTCTTGCCAGGGACATGAACCAGTCGAGATCATTGAAGTGCAGACAGGAGATGCCTTTCCTGAAGAAGATATTGTTCGCTATTCCGATGATTACAATCGCGCCGACCAGTAATTTGCGAGCACGAAATATATACAGACAATAGCCTTGAATGCGGGTCTGGGAGCGATTCTTAACGAAAACGAAATCGTGCGCTAACTCGCGTTGCCAAGATTTAGCGCAACACTGCCACCTGTCAACTTGGATTCAAAACTTGTCAAGCTGCCATGCGAGCCCTTTTCGGCTTGTTACTTAAAGCTTCGAAGCTTTAAGTTCAACTACATCGCTCGTTATAACTCTTTTCTTGATTATTTAGCTACGCAATAAGCCCAGCTTTCTTTTCGACTCTCGTTGCACCACATCTGGTGAGCAATGGGAGCCAGTCTTGCTCGACACCATATTCGGTGCCGAGCACTTGTAACGCTTCAAAAGGAGCATCTCACATGGCTAACACAACCAAAGGCACTCCCAGTGCCAGCTACAGCCTGACGATCCGTCTCAAGATTCGCCGCGGCGGCGTCGGTCTGCACACCGTTCTCGAAACGATCGCCAGAGCCGGCGGCGACACCGACGGCATCGACAAGCCGGGTTCAGACAACGACTACGTAACTCGCGACATCACCGTGCTTCTGCGCAACAGCGAACACGGCGAAGAAGTGGTTCGACTGCTCAAGGAACTCCCCGATGTCGAAGTTCAGCATGTCTCCGACCGCACTTTCCTCATGCACCTCGGCGGCAAAATCGACATCGTACCGCGCCGCGAGGTCAAGACTCGCGACGACCTCTCGATGGTCTATACGCCTGGCGTGGCGAGAGTCTGCAAAGCCATCGCCGCTGACCCCAGCAAGGCTTCCTCGCTGACCATGAAGGGCAACATGGTTGCCGTCATCAGCGATGGCTCGCGTGTGCTCAGCCTCGGTGACATCGGACCACTGGCCGGGCTGCCCGTCATGGAAGGGAAGGCGGTTCTGTTCAAGCGCTTTGGCGGTGTCAACGCCTTCCCGCTCGTCATCGACGTGCACGACCCGGAAGAAATCATCAAGGTGATCAAGGCTGTAGCGCCCGGCTTCAGCGCAATCAACCTGGAAGACATCGCTTCGCCCGGCTGCTACATCATCGAGGATCGTCTGCGCGACGAGCTGGACATCCCGGTTTTCCACGATGACCAGCACGCCACAGCCATCGTCGTTCTGGCTGCCACCATCAACGCCGCGAAGCTCACCAGAAAGCAGCTGCGCAACCTCAAGGTCGTGGTAAGCGGTGTCGGCGCAGCTGGAATGGCTTGCTGTAAGCTGCTTCTGGCTGCCGGCGTGCGTAACTTGATCGGCTACAACATCGGCGGCGCCATTCACAAGGGTCGCGAAGGTCTGACGGCGCAGGAACAGTGGCTCGCCGAACA
Source organism: Drouetiella sp. (assembly GCA_036702955.1). Classification (GTDB taxonomy): domain Bacteria; phylum Cyanobacteriota; class Vampirovibrionia; order Obscuribacterales; family Obscuribacteraceae; genus PALSA-1081. Next base: position 9,886 of record DATNPY010000003.1, read on the forward strand.
CTCGAACCCGAAGCAGTTCACAGGCTCGATGCAGGACGCTCTCAAGGGCGCCGACATGTTCCTGGGGCTCTCGGTTGCCGGCGTCATCAAGGCCGAAGACCTCGCTGTCATGCGCCGAGACCCGATCGTCTTCGCGCTCGCCAACCCCGACCCGGAAGTTTCGCCTCTGGAAGCGAAGCCGTACGTGCGGGTCATGGCCACAGGCGGCTCGGATTATCCGAACCAGATCAACAACGCGCTCGTCTTCCCTGGTATCTTCGCCGGTGCCATCGAAGCCCGTGTGCCCAACATCACCGACGAGATGAAGATGGAGGCGGCAAAGGCGCTCGCAGCTGTCATCACTGCCGACGAGAGGGAAGAAGACTACATCATTCCGAGTGTCTTCGATCCTCGTGCTCACAAGGCTGTCGCTGAAGCCGTGATCCGCGTCGCTCAGCGCACCGGTCAGGCTCGACGCATCCGCACAGCAACCAGGAGCTGAAAGCGAGGACACCCTCGGCAGCTCAAAGGCTCAGCATCATGGTGAAGCAGCGAGGGGCATCGCTCTTCGTTGCTTCGCCTTCAACAAGGGACCAGCCCTGGCTGGGTAATCTTTATGAAAAAGAAATCAATGACTGCGCTTCAATTGGCTCTGCAAGCACAGATCACCTCTGTTCAGGCAGCCAGAAAGATTCTCGAAGAGGCGATTCAAGCCGCTGAAGATCGGCACTATGCCGAGACAAAAGCGGCAGAAGGGCGACGTCGCGAAGAGGGAAGCGCTGCTGAACGCATTTACGACAAGACCATCAAGCCCATCGAAGCAGCCTGGGAGAAAGTGTTCAGCGCTACACTGCGCGCCAGTTTCAGTGACACTGCGGAAGCCACCAGAGCAGAACGGACCGCGGTAAACAATCAGACGCACTTCCAACAGGCCCTGCCCTTCATCGAAAGCGAGGTTCCATCAGACCTGCCTGGTTTGACGGAGGCAATCGCAACGATGCGGCAAGATTTGCACTCAAAGGTCATGCAAGCCAGGAAGGAACTTGCTGCCGCGCACGACCAGTCGGCGAAAAAAGACCGGAAGAAAATTCCCGCGGCACGCAAGAAGAGGGAGCAAGGAACCGCGGCGGCCAAGCGTAAGCTCGATAGAGCCAGACGCGCAGCCGATGGTCGCCTGAAGAGAGCGAAAGCCAGGATCGACAAGAAACTGGCTGACGCGAAAGCAGCTGCACAGCATCAGTTCGACCTCAGCAGCGAAGCAAGAAAACAAGCCTGGGCTGCTTATCTCGAAACGACGCGTGGCGCGGAACAACTGCTGCTTTCGTCCCTGAAACAGTAGCTGCAGCGAACGTCTTGAGGAGAGCGGGATTGAGACTGATGTCTTGATCTCGCTCTTTTCAATTTTTTTTGCGCTTTTTTCCAATTTTTGTCATTTCGAGGAGAAACTCCGAATCAATTGCTTAATCACCGAAAAACTTTCAGCTAATTTCTGCCATTTCCGATGGAATTCTCTATCGCATCTTCTTTTGAACAAACAGCAAACCCCGAATTCTCTCATTCAAAATTCAACTTTTAATCGACAAACGGAACATTCGTGAAGCTTGCATAAACTTTCATAGTCTTCAGAAACTTCAGCTAGAGAATGATTGGAGCTATAACAACTGGAGGCGGCTATGAGTTTGACCCGACCACTCACATCCTACTTGAGAGCAGCCACTGCAGCGATGTTGCTGGTGTGCGCGGCGCAACCGGCGCAGGCCTATTTCTTGCGAGGCGCCATTTGCAAAAACGGTGGCAATCCATCAATCTCGCTTGAAAATCAAGACGGTAAATTCATTCTCCAGTTAGCCACCGGACAGGGTGGCAAGAGTCAGGTTGGTTTGGTAATCACCGGACTGGATTCAAACCCAATAATCGTCAACGATCTCGACACGAAAAGCCCTATCACAGCTATTTTCGAGATCAAAGACAAAAAGGTCTTGAAATACTCCAAAACCCTCGTGTTCAAAGTTTCAGTAAAAAATGCCGACGGCAAACTGGTCATTCCCACGATTGGTTGCGATGACCGCGTTAATCAACCGGGCCGAGTGCCACTGCGAAAAATAAGCGGCGACATCTATTCAGCCACTCTGCCAAGCAAAGTAATAACGGAGCTGGGAACGGAAGTTCCGAAGCTCAAAATCTCAGGCAATTCGCCCGTCGTCGGTTGCGTCATTTATCTCGATGGCAACGGTTTTGGTTTCGACGAAGCAAACAAATTTGTGCAAGTAGACTCGATTTCAGTTGCGGGACAGAAACTTGGAGTGCAGCAATTGGGAAGCTTTCTTGGTTGCGAAGCTTTTCCAAGCAGTGTTTTCACACCCTGACACTTTCACAGCTTCCGCTAACTTAGCTAACGGGCGCTTGACATTAGCGCGGCTTAACAACGCCCACAGGGGTCTGTTCTTCAACCCAACCTGCTGAATAAATACGACAGCATCCCTTGAAAACATTGGTGTCAAAAACCTAAAGTTGGGAACCCCTCCTCCAATTCCTCTTTCATAAGGCTCGAAAACACTTCAGTGCACGCCATCGAGAGAACTAAACGACCTGCAACGGCAGGCTTCGGTAAGTTCGTCTATCAAGTGATCGATTCGTTGATTGAACGTTGATTGAATACAGATTACTTTTTGTCCGCTAGTACCGGTCAGGTCGCAGTGACTTTCGATTGGCTAGCAAGGTATCTGGCTTTGAATCGGTTTGAATGCGGTCTGCATGCATTCTAGCCCTGAACCAAGCAGACAGAAAACCATTTTTGTGCAGAATACAAACGCAGCCGTTGAAATGATTACTAAACTCGAGGCAGCCATCTTAGCTACCGAGAATGCTTACAGTGCCGAGGCTCGCACTGCTCAGTGGGCGGTCCGCTGCTCTGTGGAGACAACAAAGTGGGCCCGACAGATCGAAGCAGAACTTGGCAATGCCGATGAGATTGAGTCACTGCAAGTTCGTTTCGATGAGAAGACACTCAGTTTTGTCAGTGCGTTGCTCAACTACAACTATTGCTCGCGCCAGGTATACAGCTGCTATGAGCCGCTGTTCGACCTGATGGTGAAAGCAATCAAACTCATTGACGCAACTGATTTCAACTCGGCGCATCACAAACTGGCGCTGCAGTCCCTTGTTGTGCGAGCTGCCGCTACGCGCCTTGTGGCTCGCACACAATGCGGTAATAACCTGATTGACGATCTCTGCGATCGAAGCATGAGTTACAAAGTACTGGTCACAGCCTTTCGAGCACTGTCTGCGACCTTGCAGAAGCGCAGCGCGACGCAGCCTTATCCAACCGAGGTCTCCGTCAAGCTGAGCAAACTCAAGGTTTGCTACCCACCGACGGCGGACTGCAGAAACATGTTCGTTGCGCCGTTTGTGGACTGCTTAAGTTCGACGCATCCAGCTAACATTCGGCTTCTGACCGTGCACACTGAAGTTACAGAATGCCTCAAGACTACAAGACTGATTGTCGAGAAGTTCAGAGTGGAGCACAACCGAGAGATCAACGAAAAACAGCATGCAACCGGAATAATCGAAATTTTGCATTCGAACAGACCCGATCGCATTGGAATTATCAAGGAGCAGGTAAAAGAACAGAATCAACGAAGACTCAAACATGCTGCTTCCTTCAGTCAAACTCGAATTCAGCTAGACGCTTTGCGGGTCAAGCACAAAGAGCTGGTTGTCGCGCTCTTCGAGGCTACCGCCGAGACTCAATTGTTCCTCGAAGAAATCGAGGGACAAAATATCGTAACCGTGGATCGTAAAGAAGCGATTCGCACTGCGATGAACAACTGCCTGGCAGTCGACTCTGAACTACGCCGTTTGGGTCGTGAACTTGCTGAACTAGAGCCAACCGACTTGTCGCTAGGCCAGGCCGCAGCTTCGCTGTCGGCCGAATACGAAGGTCTGGCACGAACCTTTCGCCTTGAGAAAAGTTCCGCTAAATAAGGCGAGCGGGGAGCACTCTACGGTCAAAATCCGAGCGGCGTGATTTTGATCGTCCTTATGACACGCTTTGGGGGCAGAAGCAATTCTGCTCCTCATGCGGGTCATTGCATCAAAGACACAGATTATCCAGGAAAGGATGACAGTGAAAAAACCAGATTTCCGACTAAAAAAAATTGACCGGCGAGGCACCGTATATGGTGCCTCGAACAATAAATTAAAAAAACAGCCGGTGTTCACTAAATGCCGTAGTAACAAATTTGAAAATTTGTATGACCTCAGTCAACCATGTTGAGCCTGCCGCTCTAGAGCAAGGTTCCAGGGTAGAAATGAGCTGATATCGAGCGGAGCTCGTCCACCGTTTTCGGCGCAAGCGGTGAGGTATTTGAGCATGTACTGGTACGGATCTACGCGATTTTTGGCCAACGTGGAAAAGATCGAAAACAGCATCGAAGCCAGAGCCCCACTCCAAATGGACCTGCTTCCGTAGTAGTTTTTTCTTCCAACCACCGGATTCCGAAGGGCTCGCTCACAAGCGTTGTTGTCTAGCGGAAGCTCAGTGAGTTCAAGGAAAAGGGTAAGGCCATACCAATGATTCATGAGGCTTTCGAGAACAGATCGTTTTGCTTCGTGAAGCTTTGAATCACGCAAAAGCCGCTTTGCGTCTCTTTTCATCGAAGTGCAGATTGTTTTTGCTGTAGAGAGCTGCGAGCGTTTGTGGTGAAAGAAAAGCAGATTGATGCGCTCGAGCCAATCGTCAGCAAACTTTTTTAGAGAGGGAAAGCCATCTCTAATTTTCACGAAATCCCGGCGAACATGCGCCCAACAATAGGAGAGTTCCAATCCTTGTTCGCGCAATGGTTTGTAGCCGGAGTAGCGATCACAGGTAACAATGCCAGTCTTCAAGTCCTTCAAATGTCTGAGAGGGACCGAAGACGAACGAGAGGGATCAAGCAAAAACACGGTGGTTTCTTCGGTTTCAACGACCCACAACCACCAATTGTGATTTGATTTACCCATTAAATCGGTGAACACACGCCAGTGTGTCTCGTCCATTTGCCAACGATCAGCGCCTCTGCTCCTGCTTCTCAGCGCGTTGTACAACGGCGCAAAACATTTGGTCAGAGCTTTTAGACCTGAAGCAAACAGGCTTTCGGAAACGTCCAGTCCGTGGAGGTTTAGGCTCATGCAGATACGAGAAAGAGGGCGCTGCAGCCAAAACTTTTCAATCAAGACATGTGCCCAAAATGGGATGGAGAGCATTCCTTTGGGAATTAGCTTGGGCGGAGCAGGTGCAGTGACAATCGTCGTGCCTCTTGAGCAGCGGCATGTTTTCTTGTATTTTTGCCGCTTGTACCGAATTCGAACAAGCTTGTATTCGTAGTTGATTTCTTCCGAGTCCTCAGTAAACGGCAGCAGCTCACGATGTTTGCCGCAAGAAGAGCAGAGTTTGGAGGCTTGAGGCACATCAATCAAACGCTCTTCTACAGGCAGGTTTGTGCGAATTTTTCTACCAAAACCTTTGGCTCCAGGCTGTTTTCCGCGCGGACGTTTAGGAGGAGCCTCTTCGCATGCGGGCACGACTGGATCGTCGGAGACCTCTGTCCTTCGCCCAAATTTATCCTTTTGCAGCTGCTTGATTTGTGCGTCTTTCTTTTCGATCGTGGACTTCAAATGTTCGTTTTCATGCTCCAGTAGGGAGATACGCCCGTTGGCTTTGCGAAGCTCTTCGTCAACACGTTGCCATCGCTTTTTCCAATGTGTGGCATCAGCTTCGCTGCTATCAAGCCGTTTCTCTAGGCGCTCCAAGCGCCTTGCAAGATCATCAGTACTTTTGTTTTCTTTGTCCACATGCCGATTTTAAGCGTTAAAGGTCGAAAAGGCCAGAGGCTTAAAGGTCGAAAAGGGAAAATGGGAGAGCTTTTAGCTATTTCGTATATCCGTTCTGCTACATGGTTTAGTGAACTTATACCAAAA
>DATNPY010000018.1:0-114657 GCA_036702955.1 Drouetiella sp.
CTAAGCGCTTCTTCTCCATTGGCTACGACTTCAACTTTCCAAAGTGGATTTAGCAATCGTGTCAGGTAATTTCGCATATCAGCATTGTCGTCTGCGATCACAATTCTTTGGATCGCCTGCGACTGACTGTTTTCCTCATCAATCGGTGATGCTGATTGCGAGTCATTCCATCCGCTTGCTTCTTGAATGAATGATGCTGCGTGTCGAGATCCAATTTTGGTACGCTCGGTTGAGTGCACTTTTTCGGCAGGCAGGTGAGTGCGTCCAGATGGGATCGTGACAGTGAAGGTGGTGCCATGCCCGGTTTCACTTTCGACGGTGATCGTTCCACCATGCATCCGCACCAGCTCTTGCACCATTGCCAGACCGATGCCGCTGCCTTCGTGAGTGCGAGCGCCTTCTGAGCGCAATCGATGAAATCGCTTGAATAAATTTGGCTGCTCCTGACTGGAAATTCCAATGCCTGTGTCACTGACGGCAAGCACAAAATTGTTATCGGTCTGGTACAGATTGACAGAAATTTTTCCGGCGGTCGTAAATTTAAAAGCGTTGGATAAGAGGTTTAGAACAATTTTTTCCCACATGTCGTGATCGACGTAGGCGCTGTTGTTGGTTCTACACGTGATTTCGAGCTCCAGCCCAGCGCTTTCTATTGCTGATCTAAACGAGCTGGCCAGGTCTTCGGTGAACTCGCTCAGGTTCGTCTTCTCAAATTGACCGTCGTAACGCCCTGCTTCCAGTCGTGAAAAGTCTAGTAGTGAATTGACCATTTTGAGCAAACGCATCGAATTGCGTTGCACCACCTGCAGTTCTTCGTGACTTTCACCGTCTTGTACGAGATTCAGTAGACGTTCTATAGGCCCCAACATTAGCGTCAGGGGTGTGCGAAATTCGTGGCTGATGTTGTTGAAAAATGCAGTTTTAGCCTGGTCTAATTCTTGCAACTCTTCCGCTTTTCTACGCTCATGTTCGTAGGCTCGAGCATCTTTCAATGCGACCGCAATCTGAGTTCCTACCGACTCGAAAAATGTTTGCAGATTATCGTCAAGCTTGTGGTTAGTACTGACAGCAGAGAAAAACATTAACCACTCCGTTTCGGTGTGCGTTGTCAATGGATGGATGATGGCGCGAGTGGGTGTTCGCTTTAGCACTTCTTCAGGCAGAGCCGGCAGCAACTTGTGAAGGTCGTCGAGTCTGGCTGGTTTGGCTGAAGAGGCGACCTTCCACAATTGATCCATAATTGCTGTGCTGCTCAGCGATTGATGAAAGGGGGTGTCCCTTTCAACATTCGTTGCCAAAATTTTGCTCGAGTGATTTTCCAGGTTCAATGTATAGAATGCGCATGCAGGCAGATCAATTTGATTGCTCTTCAGAACTGCGTTAACCTGCGCCAGCAGTTTTTGTTCGCTGTCAGAGCGCGCGCGACCCAATTCGCGCAGGGTGGACTGCCTTCTTTCTGCAATCACACGCTCGGTTGTCTCAGCCACCGGAGTCAAAATGCCGACAATGGTGTTTTGAGCGTCTTTGATAGCGCTGTAAGAAAACGTGTGGTAAGTCTCTTCTGCGTAGCCGTTGCGTTCTAGAAACAACAACAAGTCGTCACTGTATGTGGCTTCACCAGTTGAAAGCACGCCGTCAAGCATGGGTCCGATGACATCCCAGATTTCAGACCATACCACTTTGCCTGATGTGCCGAGCGCCCCTGGATGCTTGGACTGCAAATGACCGATGTAAGAATCGTTGTAAATCATCGTCAATTCGGATCCCCACCAGAGAATCAGTGGAAATCGGGAATTGAGGCAAAGTTCGACCGAAAGGCGCAAAACTTCGGGCCAGTCCTCTTTTGCTCCTAGAGGCGTCCTGGACCAATCGAACTTGTTGACAAGTTCTCGCATGTCACTTTTGTCATTCTTTCGGGCGTGTGTAAGGTTCGCGGTCACGCTCTCCCCCAGGGCGTAAGCTAATAAGTTGTCGACTAGATTGTCCTGTTTTTGTAGACTATCGTAGTCGTAAATAGTCCACTTATGCAAGCATCTAACAGCATTTTGAGCTCTTTTTCGATCATAAATTGTTGAAGAACTCCGAGCTGTTTTTGGGTATATTTCCCGGAGTCAAATTGTTCACGGTGCGAAGCTAGACTTTGGTGCCTTCACTTATAGGTTTTTGCTACGTTTTCAGCTGGATGCGCCGCTCTCGGACATGCGGCTTTTACATTTCTTCGGTTTTCCTTAAACCTTTTAAAATCACTTTTATCGGTGCTTTACAAGGATCCGCTTGAATATAGTCAAGCGACATGAGGAGCTTCGATGAGTCTTAGAAGAAACATTTTGCTAGTGATGGTCGGTGTCTGTGCCCACAGCTTCAATATGGCACCGAGTTGGGCGGAATCGCCCTCCCAAATGAAGCATTCGTCCAGCCCGTCTAACTCTGCTGTTACCAGGTTGAAACTGACCCTGAACGAAGTTGATAGCGACAGCAGAGTTGATCGGGCAGACCGACCAGTGCGCTTGAGCGAAGCGGAACTGCTCCGCCTCGCGGAACTAAAAGGTAAATTCGAGGATAGTACTGCTTCGAAGAGGGCAGAGTTGGAGTCGCTGCAGCGTCAGATCAGATTGGCGTTGCTAAAAGCAACAGTCGACCGTGCCTATGTATTGCAACTACAGAGCCGAATCAATATTGTGAATTCGGACCTGGCCAATGCCCGATTGAACTTTATGTTGGATGTGAATGATGGCATGCCGTCGGCAGCGAAGGAACGGATGCGTAAGCACTTGCTTCTTGATGCCGCGTTCGGACCACCTGAAATGGGTTTTGGCGGACCACCACCTCCTGGACCTGGTCTGCCCCCTACTTGCGTTCCGCCAGGTTTTGGGGCACCCCCACCCCCCATCGGACCTCCGCCGATGATGGGTTTTCCTCCAGGATTGCGGACTGAAGGAATTATGGGGCCAAAACCTGGTCGTGGACCAGAGGGTAGTGCGGAATTTCCTTACTGAGCGGTGCCCTCTTCCTTTTATCAGGGCTTTTGCACGATCATGTGCTCAGGTTTTGTCAGACGGCTTGCCGTATCCGTTTGCCCCTTATTCAAGGTGGCAAGATATTTTGCGAGCGATTTCAACTCAGGTTCTGTCACTGCAAGCGGTGGCATAATTCCTGCATAGTTATTTTTAGCTTTATCAGTTTCTCTCAGGACTGCGAGGAAGTTACAGATCGCATCTTCGTCTCGTCCGCCCAGGAGCTTTCGCATGCTTCGGTAGCCGTTTTCTGTGTGGCATGACATACATTGATAGCGGAAGATCGTCTCGCCTTTTTTCAGGTCGTCGGCGTTATTTTGCGTCAGAGCGTGCGCCCAAACTCCCTCCGACAGGAAACCTTTCTGTTGCAAGCTGGCAATCTGATCCTTGTGGATTCCATTTGAATAAATGTAGCTGTAAATCACGTATGGTTTGCGCAACATCTCGCGCATCCATTCGGTTGTGCCTGTTGCGGCTAACCCACATGCCATGAAAAGGATCGCGATACGGAATGTGAAACCTTTAGGGTTGAGGTATGGACCGAAGAATGCGAATAACAAAATAGTGCCTGAGAGCACAAGACTTGTATAGAGTGCTCTGGCTAGAATCGAAAAGTTTCCGACGCCGGAACTCTGGATGCCACTAAATATGGTAGCCAAGGTTGATTGCGGCACCTGAGTCAGGAACCAGACAGTGCAAACAGGTCCGAGAAAGAAAACCGGCAGCAGCCACTTTGCGCAGTAGCGCACCATGAAGACTCGGAATTTAGGTTCTTCAATTCTTGATGAGGTGACGAGCGCATACATGCCTGCGATTGCCAACATGATGAGAAGGCGTACTGCCAGAGATGGCCAGTAAGTGGCGTTAAACACACCGTCGAGCCAGTTATGAGTTTCCAGCCAGCGGCTTGGGGTCAACATGAATGTCAAAATGCCATTGATGATGACGAGCGTGAAAACTGAGAAAATCGCATATAGATTTGCGAGAAGGAGATGCTGTTTCTGGGTGATCTTGTCCCAGGTGTAGTAGTACGCGATTGCTGTAGCAATTTCGGCAACGAAAAACAGATACTCTTCAGCCCAGGCGAGTGTGAAACTTTGAATTAGCGAAGCCAGTCCATCGGGGCTGACAAGGCTGACTGAAAACCAGATGCCCACGCCGGTGACCGCACCAGCCACGGTCGTCAGAAGTACAAAAAATCTGGAATGCCGTTTGAGAAAATCGTACATTCGGTCATCTTGTTTCTTATATGCCAGATTTTCAGCAACTGCCAGGAATATTCCACCACCCACAGCGAAGTGAGAAATAAAAACGTGAATAATGGAAATAATTCCGATAACCCAGGTTCCACCAAGGGCTGGTACGACCCAGAGCGGATAGTTCATGATAATGCTCCCATTAAAGTTAAAACAACTGCCCCTATAAGAATTGCCGCGCCAAATGCAGTGGCGATACTCGATCGGGTCTTCGATTCGCCTGTGTCGTAGAATGGAATAAAGATCATAGCCAGTGCTACGAGTGAGATTACTCCGATACCGGCAAGTTCTCCTTCAATTGGTCCTACCATCGGCGGTATCATTTTTAGGAACTGAAACGGTGCCAGAAAATACCATTCTGGTTTTATTCCAATCGGTGCTGCTGCGAATGGATCGGCTTCTGGACCGATTCCCCACGGAGACAACATTGTCAAAATTATGAGAACGTTGACGGCAAGAATCCAGACCAAGATGTCCTTGTAGAAGAACTGTGGAAAGAATTTTTCGTAAGTCTTTTTAGTGTCAGGCAATTTCTTGAAGAAATCAGGCTCTGAGATTCCATGGAACTGCACCATCAGAAGGTGTACGCCCATCGCTACGAGGAGAATGGCGGGTAAAACCGCTACGTGAATCATAAAAAAGCGGGAGATTGTGTTTTGCGATACTGCATCTCCACCTCTCAGTGCGTGCGAGAGAAAATCTCCAATCAAAGGAACCTTCGATGCGATGTCCAGACCAATCTTAGTCGCGAAGAATGAAACGTCATCCCACGGCAAGAGGTAACCGGTGAAGCCGAACGCGAGACACAGTCCCAACAACGCCAGACCAGAGAACCATGTAATTTCGCGTGGCTTTCGATAAGCCTTCATAAAATATGTGCTGAAAAGATGCACGATTACGACCAGAATCATGGCATTCGCACTCCAGCTGTGAAGCGAACGAATGAACCAACCAAATGTCACTTGCGAGTTGATTTTGAGAATACTTGCGTGAGCGGCATTTATTTCGGGAACGTAGTAAACCATCAAAAGGATGCCAGTGACGATTTGAATGCCGAGCAATATGCCGGCTATTCCACCCATGTAATACCAGATGGAGTGCTTGTGAATTGGAACTTTTTTCTTCTCAGCGAGTTCCGAGATTTCTTCGATCGGTAAGCGATCTTTAAGAAATTGCTCGACGCTGTTTTTAGAACTGACGATGGGATTGTAAACCATGATGCTAACCGTCCATCCTACGCGAGTGAGACTATGATTTTGCCGTCTTTGACTTCGGCTTTGAGTGCCGTTAACGGCTTAGGCGGTGGACCGGCAATGTTTTTGCCGGTTGCTGCGTCGTATTCTCCGCCGTGGCAGGCGCAGTAAACGTTTTGCTTGTCTGCTCTAAATTGAACGGTGCAACCCAGGTGGGTGCAGATCGCCTTGTAAGCATGCAATTGCTTGTCTTCTGTGCAAATCAATACAGCCGGAAACGAGCCGAATCGGAAATTTTTGCCGGTTCCAGGAGGCAAGTCTGCAACTTTGCAAACTTCTATGCTTGTAACTTTCGAGTGTTCATCTTGATCGCCTGCTGGGGGATTCAAGTACATGAAGATAGGAAACGAGGTCAGACCGCCCCATGTCAATGCAACCAGAGCGAATAATGTGCGCATGAAGTCGTTCCGCGTCATCGGCGGAACTTCATCGTCTCCATTTTTGTGCTCCGCTGTCGGACAATCGCTGCATTTTTTTGTGCATTCACATTCATCCAGCGCTGTTTCTACGGGTTTGGTTTCGTTGTTGTCGGTTGTGTCGGTCATGGTGTGGTCCCTAATAACGAGGTAGCGGCAGTTTCTTCTTTTTTCGGAGATAGCGCCCGGAAAACGAGCTTACTCAGCCAGACTAGATAAAAGATCAGAGCGACGGTAGAAACCAGAAAGATTGCCAAAAGGTCCCACTGCGTGCTGACAGGCACAGAGTCTGGCTTAACGTAGTCTTGAAGGTGAAACAGTCTGAGCTGATGTCTGTTTACGATCATGGCGAGAATGAGCAGTGCGTTAGCAATCAGCCCGCCCAGAAAGGCGATCCGGTTTGCGTTCTGTGCCGATATGCAAGTGGCGCAAAGTGCTACTACCATTAGTGCCATCGAGCCAGCGAATACCAGCGAGGCGACATTGTCTCCTCCCATAAATTTCGCAGCAAATTGTGGTGGCAGAGTTTTCAAAAACCACAAACCGACCGGAATCTGGATTAGAGTCCAGGCTACGAATATTCGTGAACCAGTTTTGATAAGCCACTGCGAATATTTCTCGTCGTTCTTCACAAACAGCCCGAACAAACCCATGGTCATGCCTGCTACTGCAAAAGATGAAACCAGCATGTGCAAGTAGCGAGGAATCAATGTCGGTTCAGAACTATTCAAGTTCAACCCTTTCGGGCTTGCTTGATACATGGGCAGCCATTTTTGAGGGCTGAGCATCAGTGTCATGTTGTTGCTAAAAACATATCCGACAATGGCGAAACCGATAGCCATCACAAGCAGTACCATGGCTGCTCTGGTGGCGGAGGCATCGTCTTCTTTTCGAAGCACTTTATAGATGGTGATGTACGACAGGTAATACGACGTCATCACCACGAGCAAAAGAGAAATCCATGGCACTGCCATAACAATTGACGAAGTGTAGAACGCCGGACCATAAAGCAGTTGCAGAAACAGCAACGGCACAATTCCTTGCGTAACCGCAAATGAGATAAAGACTGGCAATGAGATTGCCAGGGCCTTTGCGGCTCGATACTGATACGACTGCTTGCCTTTTGAGATCGCAAAAAGTACTGCGCATATAAAACCACCGCCGAGAATCACATTCATTGGTAGCGCATGCAAGAAGAATCCGAGCACCAGTAATGTTTGCATGAGCCAAACCGGCAGCGGTAAAGGCAGTGGTTGATAGTTTGGGATTGGTGTAAATGTATCCACGGTTGCTCCGACGTTGTGTTTTCCTTGCTGCGATCAGGTGCGAGTCATTTCGCGAGGTGGTGACGTACGCGCACACTCTCCGTTGTGTATCAGTTGAATGTCTGTAGCCAATCCGAGAAACTTCAAAAGTTTGATTGTGTACCAGGTTGGATCGAATTCTGTTTTGGTGAGACCATGTCGTGCGGAGAATGGGAAGGCATGATGGTTGTTGTGCCAGCCCTCGCCCATTGAAAACATGGCTACGAACCAGACATTTCGGCTGTCATCTTTGCACGGATAGGTTTCATATCCGAATCGTCTGACATGTCCGAATGAATTGACCAGGAGCGGTCCGAGGAATGCAAAGAAAGAGGCGACCAGATTTGCAGCTAAAACGGTTGGTCCGAATAGAAGAAAGACCACAGTTCTGTATGCAATGCAGCAGGCTAAGCACAAAAGACCATCTAGTTGTGTGTGTCCGCAATGGAGCGCTTTGTAGATGGGATCTTTGTACAGATCTGGTGCCAGTTGACGACTTTCTTCTGCTGTGATTTTCACGATTGGTTTCCACATCCATTCGACAAATGCGTGGAAGAAACCGTCTTTCGGTGAGTGCGGATCGCCCTGGCGATCAGAATACTTGTGGTGAAGTCTGTGAGTTGTGGTCCAGAATATCGGCGCCCCTTCCATTGCCAGGTAGCCACCGGAAATTATGAAATATTCGAGCGCTTTCGGCACCTTGTACGAGCGGTGGGCCAGGAGTCTGTGATATCCGAGCGTGATTCCGAGCGCGTGATAGAGGTAGAAAATGACGAGCGATAGAAAAAAGGTAACCATAGAATTTCCTTGTTTACGTTCGTCAAGGATTCTATGAGCGCTTAGATTTGTTTTTATCAGCCTTTAGGATGAGCCGCAACATCTATTCAAACTTGCAGGCATCATCCTGTGGATTGATGGTGCTTTGCTGCTTGTTTTTACTTTGATTTCGCGGAGGAATTCACCGAAGTAGTTACCGCTTTTTCACCAGCTTTCTGCTGCGGATTCGCGGAGGATTTAGCACCAGGTTTCTGTTGCGGATTTGCAGAGGACTTCTCACCGGGTTTCTGCTGCGGATTTGCGGTGGACTTCTCACCCGGTTTTGGCTGCGGATTTGCAGCGGAAGTTTTTTCAGTATGGAGTGGATCTTTGTAGTTGCGCACAAAGACGTTGGTTCCGATTTCTTGCAATTTTGCAGATCCCGGGCGCGGTTTCGACTGAATCAGATCTGCCAGATTTTGCCTGACTCGATCTTCTTCAGTAACAAACTTAGCGACTTTAGCCAGGCTCGGGTCTTTCGTGTCTCTGGAGTCTTTAATATCTTTTCCGTCTTTTGCATCTTTCGAATCTTTGGTTGTTTCAGGACCGTCTCTTTTCGCTAGTGTTTCAACGTCCTTACTTCTTTCAATCTTCTGTGGAGCTTCCGGCATTGGTAAAAGTCCGGCAGCGTCGATACCAAAAAGTTTCAAGCATTGCTTGCAGTAGTTTCCGATTCTTCCGTGTGGATCGAGCGCGTATGCGATGCGATATTCTCTAATCGCTGACTCTTTCTGTCGCATGTGCACCATGCAATTTGCCATGTGATAGTGCAGATTTGCGTTGTTGAACTCGCTTGGTAGTGCTGCGCCGAGATGGCTCAGGGCTTCTTCCCAATCGTGTTTCCTGTAGTTGTCCATAGCTAACTGCAATTCGTTATCTTCGGCACGAGCAGCCGATATAAAGGCAAGTGCGAAACCGGCGACAAGAAAAATTTTGAAAGGTAGCTTAGATAGTTGATTCATAGTTGGGTTCAGTTGGATTTTATTTGTTTGGATTAAGTCCTGTGAAATTCAAATTGGTTGTGCGGGCAATTGTCATAACTCCAAGATTATTAAGGAAACCGGTTCCTGGCTGCCATGAGACTGTTCCCCATTCCGACGCGCTGTGAATGTCGGTCGGATACGGTCCGAGAATGGTACTATATGCGGTGTTGTGCCCATTTGCACCGTCTTGTTCCGTGCCGACATCCTTACTCGATCCTTCAGCCACTGCCCCGGGGATGAATGAGGGCAAGCCAGTTGAATGTTCGTCGCCGGAATCATCTTCCCACGTCATGGCATATTGCAGCTCAGGTAGTGTTCCAGCGGCGTTGCAACCATCGTTGCAATAGATATATGCGTGTAACTTTGCGGCATCGCTCGGCATTGGAATCTTCTGCAAAAGTTTTTTCAGTTGAGTGTCAGTGTATCCCGGTCTCATTTCTCGAATTCTTTGAAGAAATTTGGTCATCACGGCACTTTTGTCACCCGGCAACGCGTATATGGCGCCCCATAAAGTCAGGTCGGTGTACTCTTGTCCTAGAATGCCATAAGCCGTGAGTTTGCCCTTTCCTGGCGGCTTTAGATCGATATTTTTCGGCGTCATCAGTCTCTGCCCGGTCGAGGGTGAGTACCAGACTGGTCTGAGTGGAGTGCCCTGAACCTGCCCCGTTGCCTGATTCGTGATCACGACTTCGACGAATGCTCGCGGCAATTGCAGCTGGTAAGTCAGCATCGGGTTGGCAACCGCTGCCGCTGCCGCATTTAACGCAAGCTTACCGTTTATCTGTCCAGCGGTTTTAAATGCGTTTGGAATTGGAGTGGTGGCGCTTGTGATACTACCATTTTTTGCTTTTTCAAAAGTTCCCACCGTTATTAAGTGCGGCGCTTCATTGCTGTGGAACGTCGTGAATATAAACTTGCGACCGTCCGCCTCCATAACGTTGTAGCCTTGCAAGTAAATTTTATCGTTCATTTTGATTTGATTTGGGCGGGCACCGGGCGGCAAACTCGGCGGATCAAAGCTTATGTTCGACTCCTCGCCTGGATACATGCACGCTGTGGACCATTCTGTGTCGTGATTCGACGACACATCACCACCTGTCTTCAATAACTTTGCAGGCTTCGCGCCAGCCATTTGATTGAAGTGCACGTCTGCTGATGCGCCGCTGGTAAGCGCGTTGTAGAGTTGGTCGTTAAGTCTCGTCGCGAGCCTGTAGGCTGAATTGGCTGAATCTGCTACAGCCCCATTCGAGTAACCAGTCGCACTCATATCTTGTGAGTTAGCGCTGATAAGGTACGCTTTTCCCCAAACTCGATTGATGTTCGATATGCCGACACGACCGTTGCAGTCTGCAACATCATCGTAACCGCCCTCTCTCGGTGCCGGCACGCGTATTTCTGACGCTCGCATGGCAACGTTTAAAGAACCAGCGTCAACAGAATTTTTCAACTCCTGCGAACTGCCAAAGTACACCATCATCTGAAAGCCTGCGACGAGTGCGATTATCACGAGGAATGCGCACATCGCTACAAGCCCGAGCGTTGATCCTCGACTTTTTCGAAGCGAACTGTGCAATGAAGAATTCCTCATGGGTCTGCCGGGAAGGAAACAATAGGTTGAGCGACGCTGGCTGTAACAACCTGAGTGGTGTGCCCAGGAATTGGAACTGGTAGTGCCACCACCATTGATGTCGTCAAACTGACTCGCTTCAAACCGACATCGAAGGTGAGTTTGTCTAGATTTACCGATTTGATATTTGATGCCGGTTGATATTGCCTGATGACGTCTCTGCAAGCCGCATTTGCGTTGTCTTGTGTTTGCACTGTTGCGCACAGCCGGGCAAGCTGTTCCGCGAATTCTTCGTTAGCCTGAGCAGCATTCGTCACTACAGCAATGTCGGCAATTGTAAAAGCCAGTGGAATGAAGATAAAGAATCCGCAGAGAGCTTCAACGAGGACGCTGCCCCCCGCCCTTCGCCGCTCAGTCTTCGTTGTTTGCCTGATCGATTTATTCATTCAAGAAGCGATTATTCTCGACTGGTCGTCTGCCTGATATCGTAAACGTGATTGGCGCTCCCAGACCGGGAATGCCGTTGAGAAACGGAATGGTTAGGAGTGGCTTGAACGAAGCAGTGGTCGTGACAGTGACGAACCAGAAGTCGAGAGTCTGGCTTTGACCGACAGGCTGCCATGGCACGGGTTTGTAGCCCACCGTCGTAGTAATCTGGCTGTTCGCTGGAGTCATTCCGCCGATCAGACCCCCGCGCCACAGTCTCGGCACAGCCTCAATAACTGGACCTTTGTCGCTGGTAGCAACCGACTTTGGCAGTTTCTGGGCTTCGCGCAACTGCATCTCGTTCAGATAATAAGCCGAAGCGTAGTCGATTCCCATCATGACCACGTCGATCAGGGGCAGCAAGCCAAAGGTCAGCAGCAGGAAGAATGCTGGACCGAATTCGCTCAGCGCGGAGCCCTTTTCTGACCTTCGACGGGTCACTTGTCTCACTACCTGAATCCTCGACTTTCATGGATTCGAAAGTTGCCTTTAATAGGAATGCCCAATTTGGTCACTTTTGTATCACCTCATCCACCTTAAACCCTAACTCTTCGATCAGGAGATTTTCGATTCGACGCAATCCATCTTTTCCAGTTGGTACAGGCTCTGCATATTTGGAATCAGTCAAAGCCGGTCTCCGGAAACGCACCGCATTCGATACTATAGTTTTTGTCGACTAATGTTTTACATCTGGAAGCGCTTTACAGAATTGATAATTCTAAATTCGACCTTTACACATCGCTGCTTTGATTGTTGAAGCAAATCAGCTGTGTTTTGGGGGCAAATGGGCTGCAATGACCGCTATTTTTCGAATTTTTCTCTTCCCCGTGATGGCATTAGCCGGAGTCGTCATCATCATGACTTACACCGTTGCAATGCTGGCCGCTGTCACTTCTATAGAAAGTTTGCGTACTAAGCCACGGATTTAAGTCTGATGTCGACGTTCAGCCCGCCATTATCGAGGTTCGACAGAGTCACTGAACCGTTGCATGCTCCTATGCAGCTTTTGACTATTGCCAGTCCCAGTCCGAAACCGCCTGAGTTTCGGTTTCGTGAAAACTCCGGTCGAAAAAACGGTTCACCAAGATATTTCAAGGTGTCCTCAGGAACTCCTGGTCCGCAATCCGAAAACGAAACTACAATTTCTGCGCCTTCATGCTTCGTTTGAATTGAGAGCGGACCCGCTCCACCAGCATAACGAATGCTGTTTCTGATGATGTTAGAAAATGATCTGCTCAGCAAAATTGCATCCCCCAACACGGTAGGTGCAGGATTGAGTGATACTTTCATCTCTATTTGGTCGCCAAATTTTGCTGTAAGATCATCGAAGATCGGTTTTAAATCTACCCGTGTGAGTTGCCTTTCAGTTTTGACCAATCCAGCTTTTGAGAATGCGAGCAATTCAGTGACAAGGCTTTTCATTTCGTCAATTTCTTCATTTATCTCTTTAAAATGTCTGGCTGAATCCTCTGGTTTGCAGCCTTCGAGAAGCTCTACAGCCATGTGCAATCGAGCTAGTGGAGAGAACAACTCGTGTGAAACGTCGGCAATGAAGCGTTTTTGTGACAAGACATATTGATTGAGTTTTTCTGCCATAGTGTTGACAGCGTCGCCCAGCCTGCCGATTTCGTCATGTCGCGCGCGCAAGATTCGCGCGTCGAAGTTTCCATCGGCTATTTTTTCCGTGACTTTTGTCAGCTCGCCAATGGAACGCGCTATTTGGTGTACGAACGGCCACCAGAATAAGAGCGACAACAGCAGTGTTATGCCGGCCATTAAAAGTAAAAACCTGAAGTCGAAGAGCAGTGTGCTTTGCCAGAAGTTGTTTGTAGAAGCCAGCACATAAGACGGTTCAGGCCGCATTCGCTCGGTGTCGAATAGCATTACTTTTGTGCCAATGAAAAATGTGTCAGGGGAGGCAGTGTGCACAATAAAACGACCCTGAGCGTGCATGAAAGGGTGCGGATGAAAACCTCGCAATGTAACTAAGTGTGGGCGGGCTGAACCGACACTGCCTTTTATTCCTGTAGAAAATTGCATGCCAACTACGTCTGAGGGCGGCGGTGGAAAGTCGCGAAAATCAGCGGACGCAAAATTTTCTTGACCTGGTGGGAGCTGAAACTGATCCGGCCCGGTGTTAATTCGACCGTGAGACGAAAATTGATGCGGAGCGGTGGGCATCCGATCAGCGGTCGGAAACTGATGCGGACCGGTGGGCATCCGATCAGCGGTCGGAAACTGATGCGGACCGGTGGGCATCCGATCAGCGGTCGGAAACTGATGAGGACCGGTGTACGTCTGCTCAGGAGGCGGAAACTGACGAGGAAAGTTGTACGACCGATCAGGAGACAGAGATGCTTGCGGACTGAGCTTGCTATCAGGGGGCGTGAACCCATGCAAATGCTCGTGCATCGAGAAAGGCGATGGAATCTCATGCGGATCAACTCGCATTAGCCCCGGGGGCGGAAAGCCGTGTCCAGGTTCTTGCATCATTCCGATCAATTGCGGTGGCATTCCCGGTGGGAACTCGATTACTTTGTCTTGCAGTGCCTTCGGCATGTTCAGTGGTTCTCCAGCCAACTGATTGCCATGGACGTCGACAACATAAAATTTTACGTTATACAATTTGTCGAAATTTTTCAGCACATCCGACCAATTTTTTCTCTCTGTAGCCTGCAGATTACTGCTGATAGCATCAGCGATGGTATCAACTCGATCACCAAATGGACTGTTCAGCAGCGCTTCCAGGCCAATTCCAAATTGTGCGTTGAAAAATATGAATACGATCATGCTGAGTGTGACAAGGTAGAGAAGCACCATGCCAAGCGTTTGCATGTAGAGTGAGTAGGCGACTTTCAAACTCAGCCCCTAGATGAATCCACCAGCATGTATCCTGCTGAGCGTATGGTTCTTATAAAACGGGGATTCTTTGCGTCGTCACCCATTTTCTTTCTCAGCGATGAAATATGGACGTCTATGGATCTGTCTGTAATGTCATAAGTTCGATCTCGAATGTCATTCAGTATTTGCTCTCGCGATCGAATGCGGTGCGGCGTCTGAGCGAGGGCAAGCAAAAGGTCATATTCCACAGCTGTGAGAGTGATCTGCTCACCTTCCACTGTGACTCGTCTTGTGAGCAAGTCGATGGAGATACATCCGACCGCAATCTCGTTCGTTGATGTCGATTGCGTGCGCGTCGTTCGTCGTAAAACGGCTCTCAATCTTGCAAGCAATTCTCTCGGCGAAAAGCTTTTCGGCAAATAATCGTCGGCGCCTATTTCCAGACCAACAATACGGTCAGTTTCGTCGCTCAGCGCTGTGAGCATTAAAACTGGAACATTTGAAAATTCCCTCAACTTGCGCAAAATGTCGTAGCCGCTCATACCAGGCAGCATCACATCGAGTATTACAGCATCCCAGGATTTCGCCGCCGCCGTTTGCAAGGCATTGTTTCCATCGTGCACGAACGACACCTCGAAATCATGTTTCGACAAATATTCAGATATCAACCGACAGAACTTTATATCGTCATCAACGATCAGCAGCTGCATTGCTTCATTTCTTTTAGCAGGCGGGGAATCAACCATAATTTCTCTTTCTGTATTGAACAGCGGGTCTGTAAAGGAATTATTTGGTTTGCAAAGAGAACTTTGCATTTGTGTCGATGCGCTGCCGGTTTGTTCCGTCTACTGCTTGATGCCGCCAGTTAATATTTGTTTTTTTAGCAGCCGCCGGAAGTTTTACTGAGACTGTAAGGCTTCATATACGGCGTTGTAATCAATTGGTGCCGGCAATGAAGCCCTCGTCATCAGATAAGAGTTTATCGAGAATGCCGCAGTAAGTATCAGAGCTGCCAATACGATTTTAAAATTTGCTTTTTTGTCTTTTGCTCGCCAACTGTCTCCGGCCCGTCGCTTCCTGGCTGGCAGATTGTCCGCTCTCGCGGATTCGAGCAGCAAAACGCCTGTTCGTTTTGCACGGACTTTCCTTTTTGTGCAGTAACGCATTGTTTTGTCACCAGAGTCATGTAGCAGTGGCTGAGACGGTCACTCTCTCTATGAAAAACAAATATGGTTAATGCCTGATGAGCGTTTGTGTACATTCGCTTACGTGGCGTTCAAAGATTTGCGTCTAATTCTGAAATGGCACTAATAAAAGAGAATGCCATCAATTGCTTGATGGCACCCGCCCCTTTCTTCAAACTTCTGAGTGCGCTGCACCTCACACATAGACAATACGAAATGACTTGTGTCGCAGGCATGACAATGAAAGATCGCCAGCCAGTCGAAGTTGCGGACCAGGCAGTAATGTCACCCGGATACGTTTGTGAGCTTACGTTCAGGTGGGTTGAAGTGCCGGTTTCAGCACCGAGAAATAGAATTCACGGCGAGTTCGAAAACCAACATGCTCATAACTCTTAATTGCTGCCAGGTTGTCTGACCTGACATGCAGCATTGGCGTGCTGCCGCCTTCGACTATCCGCTTTGAGATTTCATGTACGAGTGCACGAGCATATCCTTTGCCCTGGTGGTCCGGGTGCGTGCAGACGGCGCTCACTTCGTCATATCCAGGAACTTTCATGCGTTGACCCGCCATCGCTGCGATCTTTCCATTTTCTTTAATGGCCAAAAAAGTTCCGAACTTGATGGTGCGGTTGGCAAACGGACCGGGCTGCGTCAACATCACCAGCTCCTTCATCTCTGGCACGTCATCATCGGTGAGAATTTCCATCGGAAATGTTCTGCATGCAAGCAGCTCATCGCAAATCATTTGAGCAACAGGAAATTTTGCTGAGCAAATCCATGTAGATGGAACATCGATGTCTGCTTGAGAACAGATGCCGATGCGTTGGGTCGGCGCTGTGATTTGCGCCAGCGAAGCAAAGGCGGCGTCGGTCTCTTGCGCCATGCCAGCCAGTGTTGTGTACGAGGGCAAATAGCGTCTTGCAATTTCGTCGCCTTCCGATAATTCAGCATGGCGGGTCGTCAGCGCAGTCCAGATGGGATTGTCGAGAGGGTTCATATTGCCTGTTTCCATGCGTTGGCGAACAACTGCGCTGTCATTATGCTAGTTGATTGCAACCTGTAGTTCAAACTATAGTTCAAGCCTAAACGCTCATAGGTGTTCTTTAGTATGGATTGATCGCGATTGTTTCGCCGTGTGGTTGTGGATCAAGCGTGTATATACGAATTCTATTTTATATATATTGCTATCTGGTTTTAGTTGCGGGCACAAATGATCGGGCACTTGGTAATGATCTGCAGTCGTGGATCCGCTGTTCATCAGTCATTCTGCGGATGGAGAAAAATGATCCTTAAAAACAAATTGGGGTAGTGGAATATTTTTTGCCGTGGGCTAAACTAAATACAGCAACGGTGAGTGCTCACTTAAATGATGTGCACTTTGAGCCGAGGGGCTTTGTGGAAACGACAGGTCGGCGCTGACCAGAAACGTTAGCAAGCAGCCCGATGTACGTGAAGGACTGACTGAAGCGTGCATAGATATTGAGCCCAAATCGCAAGGGGCAGTCAGGCAATAGCTTTAAGACCACCGCAGATTTATCTGGGTGGTCTTTGAGTCTTTAAGGTTTTTCTTGCGCTATTCATATCGCTTTTACCGGTGCTATTCATATCGTTACCGGTGCTATATGTTTGCGGTGTATCAGCGCTCATTGTCAGCGGTTTACCGGTTCTTTCAGCTGCGCCTTTTGTTTGCGCCTGGTATTTGCGTATATATGCACTATATGCGAAGACGCTGCTCAAGCGCCTTTCAAATGATCCGGCGCTTGTTAATCCAAATGCATGTCCGATCTCGTTGCTAATAGTCATTCTTTGCGATGCCAAGGATGAGATCCTTAAATAGTCTCTGGGGTACTGGAATATATTTTGTGATCGGCTAAACTAAATGCATCAACGGTGAGCGGTTCACTTAAATGATGAACGCTTTGAGCCGAGGGGCATTACGGAAACGACAGGTCGGCGCTGACCAGAAACGTTAGTAAGAAGCCCGATGTATGTGAAGGACTGACTGAAGCATGCATAAATACTGAGCCCACATCGCAAGGGGCAGTCAGGCAGTAGCGAAGACACCGTCCGAGAGCAATCTGGACGGTGTTTTTGTTTTGCGCATTTCTGCGCTATTCTGGTGGCGAATCAGCTACTTTTTGGCGCAGCGAAACTGACTGGGGATTACTAGATGGCAATTATTACTGGTCTCTCTGGGAACGAACTTTACTGCCTGAAAGAAAAGGGTTACTCACCGGGCAATCTGGTGATTGGCAACAGCGTGTTTGCGTTAGGTTTTGCCGGAGGCGTTGTCTCCGGTCTCAAGACGCTCGGTGGTGGCGAGGTGCACCAGCTCACTGAGATTATTCGAGAAGGGCGTTCCCTGGCCTTCTTGCGTATGACCGAAGAAGCGAGACGGCACGTTGGTGTTGGTGTTACCGGTGTAGCCAGTCAGTTGATTTTTCACAGTGCCAACATCGAATACCTGTCAATCGGATCGGCAGTTCATGCCGATGCTGGCGACCCTCCAACTACCGATCATCTCTGGTCGACTTCTGCAAATGGACAAGAACTTTATTGCCAGCTTGATTGCGGTTTCGAGCCGTTGCAATTCGTGTTCGGAAACGTGGCTTATTCGATTGGTGTCGGGGGCGGTATCAAAGGCGCGCTGCGTAGTCTGAAAAGCGGCGAAGTTATTGAGTATTCCAACATGCTCAACCACACACGGCATCTGGCTCTGGAGCGAATTACGAGTGAAGCGAAAGCAGTTGGTGCTAATGCTGTACTGGGAATCAATACTGTAATCACTCCGATCAGCGGCATTCAGGAAATGCTTATGACCGGAACGGCTTCACATAATTCTGCGCTACCGGCACGATTCAACGAGGCGCCAATCACCAGCGACCTGACTAATGAAGAAATGTGGAACGTGATTCACTCTGGTTACTGCCCGGTCAAGCTAGTTTTGGGCGTCTCGGTTTTTTCACTCGGCTTCGCCGGTGGTGTCAAAGCCATGTTCAAGAGCTTTGTTCGTGGTGAAATATCCGAGCTGACATATCTGATCTACCAGGCTCGTGTTCGGGCGCTTGCCATGATCGCCGAAGATGCTCAAAGCGTGGACGCCGATGATGTTGTTGGTGTGAAAACATATGTTTATGACTTCGGGGGCGGTGTGATCGAGCTGCTCGCTATCGGCACTGCCATCAAAAAAATGCCGAATTTTAAGCCTCGCAGCCCTCAGTTGATTCCGCAAGCGATCATCAAAGATGTCGACACTTTCACCAACAAAGTGCCGATGTTCACGCAGACGCTAAATCAGCAATTTACGACCAACGATATATAGAAACCCGATTCAGGCTGCTCCTCGGACAATCTGACAATTTCAGTTTGCGCTGCGTATAAGCCTATGGATGCGCTTG
Source organism: Drouetiella sp. (assembly GCA_036702955.1). GTDB lineage: Bacteria > Cyanobacteriota > Vampirovibrionia > Obscuribacterales > Obscuribacteraceae > PALSA-1081. The sequence continues at coordinate 18,519 of DATNPY010000018.1, forward strand.
TTGGTATAAGCGCATATGCGAGTGTAGACGCTGTATAGATGTGCTTCTTTTGTATGCGGCAAACATATCGAAAAGCGCGAATAAAGGATCTGCTATCGCTGGTATATACGGTGCTGGCGTCCAATAAATCCAAAATCATGATCAAGCCAGGATGCGGCATTGCAAGATCAGATCTGGGTTTTCGTAAAATCTGGAGCTTGCCTAAAGTTTTCGCTAGTGTTACCTTCAAATCGTGCAATGCGATTCGCGCGTTGCAATCAGGTTGTTAATCCATAACAAGGAGCGGCAACAAAAAATCCTTTGCTGAGCATTCAGCAACGTCAGGGATCGAGCTCATCTAATGAATGCGCTTAGATCTGGTGGGGGAAGTGTGGTGAGAATCCACCGCTGTCCCGCAACTGTACTTCAATCCACGTGATTGAGAAGCCAGGCTACCCACCTGAATGCCAGAAAACGGACGAACCTTCTCGAGGCAAGGAGGGAAACGTCATGTGCAGCGGATGATATCCGTGCCGGTGATAGTTCCTTCTGGTCAAAGCCCAGGAGGATTTTTATTTCTCTACCTTCTCACTCACCACAGATTCGGGAGTTCGTAAATGAGTCAAGTAACCGCAAATAGCATTTCAGATCCGGCGGCAAAAACGGCTGTCGAATACAAGGTCCTCAGACGAAATCAAACCGTTGTCGATTTTGATCCGGCGAAGATTTCAGTTGCGATTACCAAGGCATTTATCGCTGTTGAGGGTGAGACTGGTGGCACAATCAGTTCGAAGGTTCGCGATATCGTGCACCGTTTGACCGCGCAAGTGCAATCAGTACTGGAGCGACGTTTGCCTGAAGGCGGCATACTGCACATCGAGCACATTCAGGACCAGGTCGAGCTTGCTCTGATGCGCGCCGGTGAGCATGAAGTTGCACGAAGCTACGTTCTCTATCGCGAAGCTCGCGCCAGAGAACGCGCTGCTGATAACGTTCGTCAACCTAGTTTCGCCATCGATGTCACCAACCCTGATGGCACTCGTGCGCCTCTGGACGTAGCACGACTGAAGATCGTCATTGAAGAGGCTTGCGCAGCATTGGGTTCTGCTGTATCAGTCGAGAAGATTTTTGATTCAACGATCGCCAGTCTTTATCACGGCGTGCCGCAAGCTGAAGTCTTCAAGTCGGCGATTCTGAGCGCTCGCGCACTGATCGAGCATGACCCCGCTTATGCTTTTGCTACGGCGCGTCTCTTGCTCGATCAAATTCGTTTGGAAGTTATTGGTGCTCCCACCACTCACGAACAAATGAAGTCTCTTTATCCAAGCTACTTCGCTGAGTATGTAGCGAAAGGTGTTGCAGCCGGCCGCATCGATGCACGTCTCGCCCAGTTTGATCTCGCCAAAATCGGTGCTGCCATTCAGCCAGACCGCGACCTCAACTTCCAATATCTTGGTTTGCAGACTTTGTTCGACCGCTATTTGATTCACATCGATGGCACTCGCATCGAATTGCCGCAGGCGTTCTGGATGCGCGTTGCAATGGGGCTGGCAATCAACGAAGTCGAGCGTGAAAACCGCGCCATCGAATTCTACAATTTGCTTTCCAGTTTTGATTTCGTGTCGTCCACTCCGACGTTATTCAACTCCGGCACGCAGCGTCCGCAGCTGTCATCTTGTTTCCTCACGACTGTCAGTGATGATTTGATTGGCATATACGATTCGATCAAAGAAAATGCGCTGCTCTCGAAATACAGTGGCGGCTTGGGAAATGACTGGACTCCAGTGCGTGCTTTAGGCGCGCATATTGAAGGCACCAATGGCAAGAGTCAGGGCGTCGTCCCATTTTTGAAAGTCGTGAATGATACCGCTGTTGCTGTTAATCAGGGCGGAAAGAGACAGGGAGCGGTTTGCAGCTATCTTGAAACCTGGCATCTTGATATCGAAGAATTCCTGGAATTGCGCAAGAACACAGGTGACGACCGCCGTCGTTGCCACGACATGAACACCGCCAACTGGATTCCAGATCTGTTCATGGAGCGCTTGCTTTCGGATTCTGAGTGGACGCTGTTCAGCCCCGACGAAACTCCAGATCTGCACAATTTGTTTGGACCAGCCTTCAAAGATAAGTACGAAGAGTATGAAGCCATGGCTCAAGCCGGCAAACTCAAACTTTTCAAGAAGGTCTCGGCACTGGCACTCTGGCGCAAGATGCTCTCGATGTTGTTTGAAACCGGACATCCATGGATCACCTTCAAAGACCCTTGTAACTTGCGTAGTCCGCAGCAACATGTTGGAGTCGTACACAGCTCCAACCTCTGCACCGAAATTACATTGAACACTTCAGATTCAGAAACCGCGGTTTGCAATCTGGGGTCGGTCAATCTTGTCGCTCACGTTAAAGATGGTGTGCTTGATCTCGAGAAGTTGAAAAACACCTGTCGCGTGGCGATGCGCATGCTCGACAACGTCGTGGATGTGAACTATTACAGCGTACCGAAGGCGCGCCAGGCAAACTTGAAGCACCGTCCTGTCGGTCTGGGTCTGATGGGCTTCCAGGATGCACTGCTTCTGCTCAAAATTCCTTATGCTTCGGAAGCTGCTGTTGATTTCGCTGACTACTCTCAGGAAGCAATTAGTTTCTATGCCATTCTTGCAAGCAGTCAGCTTGCAAAGGAGCGCGGTGCTTATCAGAGTTACGCCGGTTCGTTGTGGGATAAAGGCATATTGCCTCAAGACTCGCTGGAACTTTTGCAAGCTGCTCGTTCAGTTCAGATTGATGTGACTCGTGGTGGAAAGTTAGACTGGACGCCTGTGCGCGAACACATCGCCAGATGGGGAATGCGTAACAGCAACTGCCTCGCCATCGCCCCGACTGCCACCATATCTAATATCGTTGGTGTCAGCCAATCGATCGAGCCTACTTTCCAGAATCTGTTCGTCAAGTCGAACCTCTCTGGTGACTTCACTGTGCTCAACAGCTATCTCGTCGATGAGCTCAAGCAGCTTGGTTTGTGGGACGAAGTTATGGTGCACGACCTGAAATATTTCGACGGCAGCGTATTGCCAATCGAGCGTATTCCTGCCGACGTGAAATCGCGTTATGCCACCGCCTTTGAGGTCGATGCGAGCTGGTTGATCAAGGCCGGTTCGAGACGCCAGAAGTGGATCGACCAGGCTCAGAGTCTGAACCTGTACATGGCAGAACCAAGCGGTAAAAAGCTGGATGAAATGTACAAACTTGCCTGGACATCGGGCCTGAAGACTACATATTATCTGCGCACGACCAGTGCCACCAGCGCCGAAAAATCGACCGTGAAAACAGGTGCATTGAATGCAGTGTCGTCTTCTGTTGCTAACGCCATTCCCGTTCAGATGGGGAAGGCATGCTTGATCACTGACCCCGAATGTGAATCGTGTCAGTAGCCCTGCCGATCCGAATTTTCCCTACTCCAAAAAACTGAGGAAACACAAACATGCTCGACTTTGGCGACAACACTGCAAGTATTGCGCAGCACGCAACTGCACCCGGAGCACCAGTTGCACCGGGGAACTCCGTCGGTTCTGGTGCTCCGGTTAACCCGGGTACTACGGCTAACCCGGGTAGTCCGGTCGGTTCTGGTACTCCGGCCAATCCGGGAACTATTTCGTTCGCCCCACCTGTCACCACTGCCAGTGCCGGGCATGGTGTTACCGGCGTTGAAGAAATTAAGTTCAATGCTAATCGCATCAAAGTTGACGAGAAGCGAATCATCAACTGCCGCGCCGATTTGAACCAACTGGTGCCATTCAAGTACGAATGGGCCTGGCAGAAATATCTCGATGGATGCGCCAACCACTGGATGCCGCAAGAGATCAACATGTCTCGGGATATCGCTCTCTGGAAAAATCCAAACGGATTGACAGACGATGAGCGCATGATTATCAAAAGAAATCTGGGCTTTTTCTCAACTGCAGACTCGCTGGTCGCCAACAATCTGGTGCTGGCCATTTATCGGCACATCACTAATCCGGAGTGTCGCCAATACTTATTGCGTCAGGCTTTCGACGAAGCTGTGCACACACATGCATATCAGTATGTAATTGAAAGTTTGGGTCTCGATGAAGGCGAAATTTTCAACATGTATCGCGAAGTTCCTGTCATTCACGACAAGGACGCATTCGAATTGCAGTTCACACACGAACTGTCTGATCCAAATTTCTGCACTGGCACGCCAGAGACAGATCGCCGTTTCCTGCGCAACTTGATCGGTTATTACGTGATCATGGAAGGGCTCTTCTTCTACGTCGGCTTCGTGCAGATGTTGAGTTTTGGACGTCAGAACAAAATGACAGGAGCTTCTGAAGAATTCCAATACATTCTTCGGGACGAGTCAATGCACCTCAATTTCGGAATCGATTTGATCAATCAAATCAAAGCTGAAAATGCACATCTATGGACGGCTGATTTCCAGAACGAAATAGTTGACCTCATAAAACAAGCGGTAGAGTTGGAGTTCCGTTATGCTCAGGACACCATGCCGCGTGGCGTGCTTGGCTTGAATCAAAACATGTTCAAAGAGTACTTGCAATTTATTGCTAATCGCAGACTCAATCAAATCGGACTGCCTGAACTTTATGCGGGCGCACAAAATCCATTCCCATGGATGAGTGAAATGCTCGATTTGCGGAAAGAGAAAAATTTCTTCGAGACACGAGTGATCGATTATCAGACCGGTGGCACGCTGAGCTGGGATTAAAACCCTTCGCTTTCAATGCTCAAGCTCCTGTACTGGATATCCAGGTCAGGGGCTTGTCGCTTCCGCGACTGCAAAGGCACCCTTGAGCGCTGCTTGCCAGCCTTTGTAGTCGCCGCTGCGATCTTCTTTTGGCACGACTTTCGAGTCGAGCTGCCAATCGGCAGAAAGTTCTTCAAAGTCTTTCACCAGTCCGCATGAAAGCGCAGCTAGCGCACCAACTCCCCAGGCTGTGGATTCGAGCTGTGCAGATCGAATCACCGGTACATTCAGTAAATCTGCCTGGAATTGCACCATAAAGTCGTTGCGTGTGGCACCACCGTCGACGCGCAATTCTTTGAGTCCGATTCCGTTTTCTGCCATTCCTTTTGCCACGTCTGCAATTTGGAACGCCATCGATTCCAGAGCTGCACGGGCTAGATGCGCACGGGTTGTGCCTCTCGTCAGCCCGGTGATGGTACCGCGCACATCTGAATTCCAATATGGAGAACCCAGCCCGACAAAAGCTGGCACGAAAAATACCCCTTCATTTGATGCCAGTGATTCCGCCAATTTCTGCGTCTCATCGCTTGATTCGATGATGCCGAGCCCGTCTCGCAACCACTGAATGGCAGCACCGGCGACAAAGATTGCTCCTTCAAAAGCGTAGGTGGGAGCTTTGCCTTCCAATTGCCACGCCACTGTCGTCAAAAGTCCCGGCACCAATTTTGCTTCAGCGCCAATATTCGTAAGCAAGAAACTTCCGGTTCCATAAGTGCATTTACCCATGCCCTGGTCGAAGCAACACTGTCCGAAGAGCGCTGCCTGCTGATCGCCTAGATTGGCTCTTATAGGAGCTTTGAATCCGACGAGATGTTCATTTGTTTCACCGAAGTTGCCGTTCGATGGTATTACATGCGGCATCATCGATTTTGGCACTTTTAAATGCGACAAAAGCTGATCGTCCCAGCTCATCGATTTGATGTTGTATAACATCGTGCGTGACGCGTTGCTAGGCTCTGTGTAGTGTTTTTTATCACTCGTCAAATTCCAGATCAGCCACGTGTCGATGGTGCCAAAGGCGAGTTCACCGTTTTCGGCGAGTTCGCGCGCCCCTTTGACGTTGTCTAAAATCCAACGAATTTTGGGACCAGAAAAATATGCGTCGGGAACAAGTCCAGTTTTGTCTCTGAATTCGTCTGACTGACTGCGCAACTCTTCGGCAAGCTTCTGGGTGCGGCGGCATTGCCAGACGATTGCTGAGTAAACGGGTTTGCCCGTTTTTTTGTTCCAGACGACTGTCGTTTCTCGTTGATTGGTTATGCCGACACCGGCAATTTCGTCAGGCTTTATGCCCGCGTCTTTGATTGCAATTTTAATGCACTCAACTTGTGTCGATAAAATTTCTTCGGCGTCATGCTCAACCCAACCCGGTTGTGGGAAGAACTGTTTAAATTCCTTCTGACCCAACCCTTTTGTTTTGCCGCTTTTATCAAACACGATAGCGCGGCAGCTAGTTGTGCCCTGGTCGATGCTGAGGATGTAGCTTTTCATAAATCACATTAATTGGAATTTGGAGTTAAGATCTTAGTATGTAGCGTCGACTATCTCAATTGAATTATGAAAATACCCCCTATCGTTCCAAAAAATCCGCTTGGTTTTACTTGCACCGTCTGCGGCTCGCCCCTCGGAGCGCTGGTGACGGGGTTACCCGGCACTGACGGAAAGAAGTGCTCAGTTTGTCATGAGAAAGTCTGCAACAAACACTTTGTCAGCGGAAAAGATGTTTGCACTAACTGCGACCACACTGGTTGGTGCGATACCCCCAAGGGTCCACATCTCTAGGTGCGTTTGCAATAATCTAGCGCTTGTCTGCAGGCAGGCTCAGTTGGAAACCTGAGCAGCGACTAGGCAAAACCCTATTTGATTCGGCTTTCGATTTTGCTCTAATCCACTGGTTAGTAGCGAAGGTGATTGTTGATGATCAAAGCCTTCTTAAGTCGCTTCATCCCGGGGTTTGAGGCTGCGTGCACAAGACTGCGCCTTAACTACGGAAAGCCAAAAGATGTGTTTGCTGATATTCGATTCTTGATCGATCATTATGTGCGCCGAGGGGAGCTTGACCGAGCCGATGCGCTTTCCTGCTCACTTGTTGCTCTCGCTGAGGGCGATGCTGTGCGCTGGACAGACCCTGAACTATTTCCTGGGCGAAAATCTATTCGTTATAGGAAGCACGCCTTCAGAAAAAGCCTGACCGTTACGATGCTGTTGCTTATGCCGATTCTGGCGCTGAGTCAACACCAATTCCTTTTGACTTTGATGGCGAAAGATAAAATGCGCCATGGCAATGTGCGTGAAGCGCTATCTCTGCTACGCTCAGAGCTTGCCCTCGAAAGTGCTTATAGCAAGCCGGATCTGAGCGTTTCGTTGACGCTTGCTGACGCGTTGATTTGCGACTACCAATTGCCTGAGGCGCTTTCAATCATATCCAGCGTGCGTCACTTGAATCCTCGAAACGAGCGCGCTATCTATCTTGATTTGCAATGCGCGATGCTCACCGGGCAGGGACAACGAGCAAATCAGGACGCCCTGATGATTCCGGGCTATATGAAAAAGAAGGAGTTGATTTCATCGCTGCTAATGTCAAATGTTTTGAATGGTCATGGACCGTACACTGACTTTGAAACGATGCTGCAATTGAGCGGAACTGAGCAGGGATTGGCTGGTTATAAACTCTTCAAAAATTCGCAGCCGGAAAACGAAACTGATCAGAAATTCGCCGCGGCGATGGGATATTTTTGCAAAGCCAACAACGACGAAGACACCGCAGCCAGGTGGTTCAAGCAGTCCATGACGCTTGCGCGTGGAAGTAAATTCAAGTCGGATCAGGTCAGGTTTGTCGATTCAGTCAATCAATACGTTTCGTTGATCGGTCACAAGAAGCCAATCGAGGCGCGTCGACTCGAATGGACAGCGATGGGCATTGCCAATCAAAATCGAATTCCGTATGAGTCGTTTGAGCAGAAAAGTGCTCAGGAGGAGCTGAGTTTGCTGCAGTAAGCGGCGATCTCTTGAACGCACTCCGTCATCATCCGCAGTGCCGCGCTGCTTCTTGCGGCGGATGACTTAATGTCCATAATCTTTTCGTGCTCTGCTTCTACAAGGGTATTAGCCAGGTCTTTCAATTGCGGAACGTGGACAAACAGAACAGATTTGAGCGCTCTGTTTTTTTCCTTGTACCGCAATCCCTGGTAGTAGACTTCGTTGCAGATAAAACTGCCAGCGAAGTTTGAAATTTCCGCGGGAAATTGTTTTTTTCGCAAAGTGTCGCGTAAATGGGTCAAAGGCAGGTCTGTCCTCAAAGCCTCCGGTTCGCCTCGATAAATTGGCGTGCCGTCGTATTTATGTCCGTTGTTGTCTTTGATGCCGTAATCGCGGATGTTCAGGGCGAATCGCTCCAGTGCTATGCGTTTGCGACCACCGGCGAGCCCGACGAGAATCAATGATGAATACTCCGCTCTGGATAATTGCTTCGCAATCAGTCGCCAGGATTGTTTGCAGCAGGTCGGCACGACAAGTGTGTCGATCTCGACTGACAAGTTGGTCCTTGGAATCTTCAGTTTTTCCGGTAAAAGTTCAGCGATTCGCTGGCTGGGGTTTGTGTCGTACTTTCCGAATGCATCGAACCCCGTAATCAAGCACCGCTCCGTGCGGTTTGGCGAATTTTTTAGTCTCATTTTGTTGACTTTTGCGTGTTTCCGTTTTGCTTCCATTGTGCTTCCATGGTCATAGTGTAGAATGAAAAATCACTCCTGCGCCGAAGTGGCGAAATGGCAGACGCAGTTGACTCAAAATCATCCGCCTTCACGGGCGTGTCGGTTCGACTCCGACCTTCGGCAGGTTTTATTTTTAGCAAATTCAACGGAATATTTCTGGGACGGGCAGGCTTAGCTTGTGCCAGAAGATAGCTACGCATAGGGCTAGTAGACGGTTCTGACTGCTCCATGCGCGAGTTTTTGAGCAGGCATAGATTATTCGCGTAATGGAGTTGTGTTTGCGCAATGGATTTATCCGAATGCAAGAAATCCTTCTGTGGAGTCGGGTTACCGCTCTTGGGCACTACATATGGTGCCACCAGACATTCAGTTTTAACAGTTCTTGCGCGGCAGCACTGTAAATGGAGACATTGTTGAAAAGAAGCAAGCGATAAGACTGTTGCTCATCAGGGAAACGTTATCCGTTTCATCCACTTCATCCACTTGTCATGAAATCCTGCTGCGGCGCCCATTCAGCCTCAGATTGAGACCAAGCATTTTAATGCCGTTTGTGATTACAATGCGGATTAGACGGGCATGATATGTAGTGTGAATCAGGTCCGAAACCATCGGGTTTTTCAGATGCGACTCAGGTTTTCTGGCAAATTGCCAGCCGCTCGTTTCTCTGCCGCTCTAGTTGGAGTGGCGGTTCTTGCCGCTCCAGCTTATTCCGTCGAAAGCAACGATTTAACCATGTTGCAACCTCAGAAGCCGCAGCTTGACAACACTGTTCAGCAGCCCAAAATTAAGTTAGAAGGTAAGGCTGAGGTGGCGGCGCCACTCTTCACCAACGTGCGTGAGTGGCAGGCTTCTCAGTTTTACAAGCAGGGCGTTTCAGCGCTCTCCGTCAACAATTTATACGGTGCCGCAGAGCAGTTCCGCATCGCTGAGGCCGGGTTCGCGATGGCGAACAATGGGCGATTCCAGGCTCAGTGTAAGTATGCTGAGGCTCAGACCCGGCGTCTTTTGCGCCAGAACGCTCAGGCGGCGACGCTCTATGCCCAGGCTGCTGAGCTGTTCCAGAAGTATGACCCCTCCAGCCCGTACTTGAAGGCATCTATCGACCAGTCCGGGTTGCTTTCGATGGTCGGCAAGCCCGATTTCACGAAAAAGAAGCCGCTGCAGGGCGCTGCTACCGAGAATGACCTGCTTCCTGCTGACACTCTGAAGTCGCTGCCGGCGATGACCGATCATGTCGATAAGGTGATTCCACTGACAGCGAAAGTCACTCAACTGGCTGGCGGCATTAAGCTCGATGCGCTGAAAGATGCAGATTTCTTCAATGGCGGAAATTTGCTTCCGACTGCTGCTGCCGTTAATGTTACAGACGGCTATGTGAAAAACACCGTCTTGAAAGCATTTACAGACATGACTTGCCTTGAGTTCGCTGCTCTGGGCGGCAACTATTACACGGCACCTGACCTGTATAGCGCGTTTAAGGTGAACGGAAAAGCTGTGGTGGTCGGGGCTTCAGACCAGGCGTTCAGCCCGACGGTCAAAATTACAATCAACGGAAAACAGGCATCGGTGGCGATGGACCTGCCAGGCATGAGCCGTCACAGCAAGAACGTGTTGCTGGTCACCGATGAGCAGCATGTTCTGGCCATGGACCCACGCACGAAGGACACCTGGAAGCTGTGCACGCAGATGAGCAAGGGCGCGCCCGAGTTCCACTGGTGGAAGCTGACTCACGAGAAGAAGCAGAAATATATCTCGCCAAACATGAAGCGCGTTGATATCGACGAAGAGGTCGCCGGGGCGAATGTTCCGGGCTCGTTTTTCAATCACACGAAGACTCAATCGTTGTTCAGCCATACCAAGCCGACAACCAAGGCTTCGGCTCGCTGACACTTGTACCTTCAACGTCGTTTGGACTTGAAACCGGTTCGATGCTCACGGCAGCGCGCCCATCCAGATTATGGCAGCGCGTCGAGCCAGGTTACGGCAGCGCGTCCACCCAATTCACGCACAGCTCGATGGCGGCGTCTTCGCCTTTCGGCTTGAAAGAGTGGTCGCCTGGTACCACCTGCGATGCGAACTTTCCGGTAATGTGCTTTTGCTCCTCGACCAGTTGAGAAAGCGGGCACAGCTTGTCGTTGTGGCCCGTTATAAACAACATTGGCGCCTTAATTTTGCCCAGATGCGACCAATCGCGTGGCTTTGGATTTTTTCCCATGCCCTGGATAGGCAGACCATAGAACACCAGCGCCCTGATGTCATCGCGCTCTGCCGCAACGAAAGTGCCAACTCTGGCTCCAAACGACTTTCCGATAAGTATTGGAGCCCCGTACTGTTTCATATGCTCGATCACGCTGACCAGTTCCGGCTGTTCCTTCTTTCCGCCTGCTGATGGCGCTGGACGAACCCCGAGATAACTGAAGTTGAACCGCACAACCTGAAAACCCAGGTCTGCCAAGCGTTCTGCGGTTTTAACGAGTATCGGAGCGTCTAAACCGCGCCCAGCTCCGTGCGAAATTATCACCAGACCTCGCTTTCCGCCACCATTAACGGTGCCGCTCAAGCCGCCTCCTATCTGGATTTCGCGCTCCTTGACCACTCTTTTCTCCTGCCACTTGTTTTGGGGTATCATCCTATCAATGAGAGAACCATCAAAATAGTGGAATAAAATAAAGGAAGGAACTCCCGTTCGAGGTGAATCGATGAAGTGTAGTGAAGTCGTACCAATGCTGACATCTCTTCTGGATGAACCTCAGCCTGAATCGACCTCAGCAGTTTGCCAGCACCTGGATGAGTGCACTAAGTGTCAGTCGACCTGGAGCAATGATCCAGAGTTTGGTCAGAGCGTTCAAAAATTAAAAGGCAAAGATGAAATTCCCGGGGCGGTAATTATTCGCCTCAAGCAGCTTCTTGCGAAAGTTGACGACAAGAAGGGCGGCAAGAAGGGTGCTGCATCGCCGGCGGTGTCGAAAGAGAGTGCCGGCAAAGAGGGCGGCGCCAAAGAGAAAGAAGAAGATGATGATGAGCCGGATACAGACGACATCTTCCGCGGCGCCATTGAAGATGACGAAGAAGTGGAGTTGCCGACTAAGCTTGAAGATGTCGTAAAGGGAGCGGGTGATGACGACCCGATTCGTTTGTACCTGCGAGAAATTGGTTCGATTCCGTTGCTTAAAGCCGACCAGGAAATTGAGCTGGCGCGCCGCATTGAGCAAGGCGGTTCGGAAGGCGCCATCGCCAAACGCCAGTTGGTGAGAGCAAACTTGAGGCTGGTTGTGTCGATTGCCAAAAAGTATGCCAACCGCGGCATGGCTTTCCTTGATTTGATCCAGGAGGGCAACCTGGGCTTGATTCGAGCTGCTGAAAAGTTTGACCATCAGCGTGGTTACAAGTTCAGTACTTACGCTACGTGGTGGATTCGGCAGGCGATCACAAGGTCTATAGCTGACCAGGCGCGAACGATTCGTATTCCTGTGCACGTTGTGGAAACAATCAACAAGCTGAAGAAGGTCACACGTCAACTTTCTCAAACCTATGGACGCAAGCCGACAGAAGAGGAAATCGCCAACGCGATGGAAATCACTGTTGCTAAGCTTCGCGACATCATGAAAGTTGCGCAGGAACCAGTGTCGTTGGAAACACCTGTTGGTAAGGAAGATGACAGTCGCCTGGGAGATTTCATCGAAGACCAGGATTCGGAAACTCCTGCTACTTCGATCACGCATCAATTGTTGCGTGAAGACATCATTCAGGTGATGGCTGCACTCGGTCACAGAGAGCGAGATGTTTTGCGTCTGCGCTTCGGGCTTGATGATGGGCGTCAACGCACTCTGGAAGAAGTCGGGCAGTTGTTTGGTGTAACCAGAGAACGTATTCGACAGATTGAGGCGAAGGCGTTGCGTAAGTTGCGACATCCTCAGCGTTCACGCCGCTTGCGCGATTACATTGATTAAAGCACTCTGCCAGGCGAATCGTCATCCAGTGCACAGTGCGCGCTGCGTAATTGCACATCTTGCGTAATTGCGCATTCGTTTTAAGTGCGCATCTGAATCGTGCTTGAATTCGCCGATGTACAACGCCATTTGCGTGCTCGAATGCACTGATGTCCATCGGCCCATCTGAGTGCTGGCGGTCTTTGAATTCTCAGGTACTTACATTCATCAACGCAGTTCTGAGTTCTTGCGCGGATTTATATCTATCTTCGCACTCAAGCTCAGTTGCTTTCGCAACAATTTCGTCGAGGGCACCGCTGACGGTATCGTTGATGAGAATAGGGTGCGAAGTAGTTAGGGGCTCTGGTTCCTTTCCCGTCAAAAGAAAATAGAGCGAGCATCCCAGCGCATATATGTCGCTCTGAGGCGTCGCTTTGCCTCGAAACTGTTCTGGTGGCAAGTAAGAATGTTTGCCCACTACAGTGCCGGTGGCGCTCTCTTCATTTTGTTGTGCCACCATGAAATCAATTATTTTTATTGATTCAGCACCATCTGTTCCAGTCGACATAATTATATTGTCTGGGGTGAAGTCTCTGTGCACAATTGGTGGCGTCAACGAATGCAGCTGAATTAGAGCATCACACATCAACGTTCCAAAATGGACGACTCTTTTTTCCTGCAACACACCGTTCTGTAATACATAATCGCGCAGGTTCATTCCGCTTATGTGCTCTAAGACAAGGTATCCACGGTGATCTTCAACAAAGAATCCGAGCAGCTTGACGATCAGCTGCGAATCAAGTTGTTCGAGCATGCGAGCTTCGTTCTCGAAGTTTTCCAAAGATTTACGCTTAACTTTTGCGTCAACGTAGATCGGCAAGATGTATTCTTTTAAAACGACCTTTGTGCCATCGGCACGGCGTGCTAAATAGGCTGCGCCCTGACCGCCTGCTCCCAATTTGTTCTCCAGCACATACTTTCCGTTTTGCAATGCCGCACCTGATTCCAGCTGTAGTAACTTTTCTCGATGCGCAGGAGCCAGAAGAGAGTCTAACCAGATCTGCGTGTAGCTGGGATCTTTCTGGTCGGGATTGATCCGATCGAATAGATGCGGGTCGCCACCCTCTACTGCTTTTCCAGACGAATGAAAGATTGATGAGAGTAGCTCGCGCCAATTATCTGCGGTGCCTATTTGATCGAGTTTAAGTCTGTACGCCTCTTTGCCTTTCTTGTAGAAACAGAGTTCCCTATCCAGCAAGCGCTGCGAGTGGGCCTCTGGTCCGACGACGATTCGATCCATGTCAATCCAGCTCAATCTGCGTTTCACAACGATATGTCCGCCCACGACCGCTTCGCATCGAAGCTCTCCAGGCGTGCAGCGAATTTGCGAGACAGGTGCAGCGCGTGCATAGAGCGGAATAAACATTAGTGGGAGAAACTTGATGAATTGAAAAAATGGAAACACGCTGTGGCTAAGTAAGTTTCCCGAGCCCATGGTCGCGAGTAATTCGAATATCCACCCCAACGCAAACACGATGATGACGGCGCTAACCCATCTCCTTGTTTTCTTTTCGTTTTCGCCATCTGACTGACCGTATGCCCAGAGGTGCACGACAAATTCACGTGATAGGTTATATAGCTCCGGAGTCAGATCGTTCAATCGAGCTTCGCTGCAAAACCTTACCGTGTCGAGCAGATCAAGCCAGCGTGTATGAGTTGGAATATCTGCAAAAGGAATTTTATGAACAACACCACCTCGGTCTGTCAGGTCGAGGGTCTTGCCGACTCCGTCGAATCCATCCATAGGTTCCGATGACGTTGCGTGAACAACGTCTTTCCAGTCGAGATGTTTCATGCCTGTTGGCGTTTCGAATTGAATCGCTTTTTCGTTCCAGCGCAAGCGATAATCATGCGATCCCGTCACGGGCTTCGTATACACTTTGCTCGGCTGAATTGGCACTAGTGGGTTTGTGTTTTTGTCTTCTGATTCCATTGCTGAAGCAGTTCTTTTAGTGCTTGCGCTGATTGTGTGCGCTTTTGAGGATCTTGTTGGGTAAGCTGAGAAATGATTTCTTCCGTTTGCTCCGATACATTGGGCTTCAACGTACGAGGGCGAGATGAGCGCAGTGCTTCTGGATCCTTGCCGGTTAGCAGAAATGACGCCGTGCATCCCAGCGCGTAAAGGTCGGTCTTAAGCTCGCATTTGCCGCGCACTTGTTCTGGTGGCATGTAGCATTGCTTACCAATCAGTGTGCCCGTTGCAGTTCCGACATATTCATTTGCTGCTCCGAAATCAATGACGACAAGTGTGCGGTCTGCTTTCATCACAAGATTGTCCGGCGTGAAATCTCTGTGAATGATTGGCGGATTTTGCTCGTGCAAGTAGCTCAGAACACCCACCATTTGTGCCATGAGATCAAGCACCAGTGCTTCTTCCAGGACGCCGTGTTTGCGCACGTATTCTCGAAGGTTGTCACCTTGAATGTATTCCAGTACCATATAATTTCGTCCGGCTTCAATAAAATTGTCGAGCAATTTTGCGATCTGCGGATGGTTCAATGCGCTCAACAACAACGCTTCGCGCTTAAATAATTCAAGCGCTTTCTCGTGCGAGGCATCGCTGATATTTGTCGCTGACTCTTTAATAACGACTTGATTGCGATTATTATCTTCTGCCAGATAAACCGCTGAAAAGCCTCCAAAAGCCAGTTGTTTTAGTATGGTGAATGAATCCGAGCGCAATTTTGCGCCAGGCTCGAGCGGCACAAATGTTGTCGAATTAAAGCGGCGGTTCAGCTCTTCTTCCCACAACTTTGTATAACCGTGATCTTCAAGTCCGGCCTTTTCGTTTTGGACGCGATCTCGCACTTCAATTAAAGAATTTGCGAGAACCGCTTTATGTCCCCAAACTTCCAGTGCCAGAAGAAACTGTTCGAGTTGCTCCGAGCTTAACTGCTTCGAATTGATGGAAATCTGTTCGTTGTCATCGAAAGTTAGATAGATAATGTTGCGTTCCATCTCCGCCAATTTCAGTTGGCCCCAGGGACGAAGTTTGGGCATTCGCAAGAATGAGCCTGGCAGACCTAAACCATTTTGATTTGCGGATATGCAACCACCCTGCATCAAGGTGCTGACCACGCGGTAGGGTATGTAGGCAAATGCTGCGGCGCTGGCAAAAGTGAATAGTATCTGGAAAATTACGCGCGCAACAGGGTTCAGCAAGCTGGCTACAACTAACACTGCTTGTGAGATGTAACCGACTAGCATCAGCCCTAGCGCAGCCCAGCACGCCAGGTAAACGATCGCCATCGTGGTAGACATCGTTTTGTATGGAATAGAGAGTTCGAGCTTTGCCATCATTGAAGTGCGCTAACTCACTGAGGTTCACTGTGGCTCGTGACCGGTAAGGTGGTTTTTCTATCAAGAGTATCTAGAAACGTTTTTACAGTGGTGACAAATAACACGTGATCCTTTTCATCGATTTCGTCGTGCAGTGTGTTTGGAAGGATTACAAATTCCTTGTTCGAAGTTGCGGCATCGTGCAGGTCGTGAGAGTGCTGAATGCTGATGTCCTGGTCCAGTGCACCATGCAGAATCAAGACCGGTTTCTGAAATCGGCTCAAAGTCACGGAATTGTTTCCGTAAATCGGAAAAAGGGATTGCGGAAAATATTTCAGCACAGACATATTTTCGATGCTGATTTTTCTAAGGGAAGAAAACGCCGATTGCAAGATCAAGCCGCCGAGTTCAGTTTGCTCCGCCAGAAAGCAAGCAACAACACCTCCGAGAGATTCGCCGTAGGCAACAATGTCTCCAGGCGCCGTCTGTTTTTCTTGCACCAACCACTCATAGGCTTTTATGCCATCTTCGCAGATCACCTTGAGCGATGGTGAGCCTTCACTGCGTCCAAAGCCACGGTAGTCGTAAATGAAAACTGATGCTCCGGTGTCGAGCAGCATAAACATGAGTCGTTCCAGGTCGGTTATATTACCTGTTTTGCCATGATTGACCATGATCACTTTGCTGTTGGTTCCCTGGAAGAACCATCCATGAAGCTTCTTTCCGTCGATTGCTTTAAAATATACGTCATCGAATTTTCCGCTGCTACCCAGCTCTCCGTGGTAGTTTCCCACTGGATATTTCCACGGTGCGAACAGCGCGTAGTGATAGGCGCGCTCACCGTAACGCGGCGATGCCACCAGATATAATGCTATGAGAAGTGCTAGCGCTGCTGCTATTTCGAGACCCAGCATTATGCCATTATCCTTCCGAGTAGAGCTACATTATAAGCGGAATGGGTGGTGCAGCGCTGAAGTGTTGCACTGCATCTCCATGCGTGACCGCAAAGAGCTGAGTTCCTTAAAAAGACCCTGGCGCCTCGTTAAGAATGAACTGACCGACCATTGACCCGTAAGCCTTGAAACACAGACGCAAATCCCAACAGACTCTTGACTTCGCGGGCTCAAAAGGCGATTTTATGGGCGAAATTATGAGGACTGGAAAATAATCTGGTTGTCAAACGGCACTTTTGGCTCAAGCAATGAAAAAATGGGTTAGATGTCCGGTGATCCGTACGCTCTCAGTTATTAAAGCGGGCGTCAGAATCGCTGGTGTATCCAATTAAATCGTCGAAGATGCACTATATTTAGTGCGCTTATTACTCGGTGATTGTTTCGTCTGACGTCAATAAGGAATCCTACAAATGGATTATGCGGAACCAGTACAACAATTGAAAAAGCGATGGGCGACTGTCGAATTCGAGACCTCACCTGAGCATGAAGACATGGCTTCCTGGCTCATGATTCAATGCGGTTCGACCGGGTGCGAGGTAATAGAAGTTGATCCTGACGCTAACATTATTGTTCGAGCTACGTTCGACGAAATTGAATTATCCGAGGAAATTCTGACAAAAATTCAAACGAGTCTTGAGGAGTACGGACTCGGTGAATCGCTCAAGACCCTCAGGCATAAATCTGTCGAGGAAGAGGATTGGTTGGCCCGCTGGAAAGAAGGACTGAAGCCGTTCGAGGTCGGAAACCAGTTTATGGTTTGCCCTCCATGGTTGCTAGATACACTCACTCCCGAAGAAATTGGTGTGCGCAAGGTTCTGGTGCTTGAACCCGGAATGGCTTTTGGTACCGGTTTGCATGCGACCACGCAATATTGTTTGACTGCTTTTGAAATGCAACCGCATCCGCAGCGTATTTTGGACGTCGGAACTGGTAGCGGAATTCTCGCAATTGCCAGCGCTCTGCAAACCGGTCCAAAGGCAGTGATTATCGGGGTTGACATAGATCCAGTAGCGATAGACAACGCCGCTAAGAATCTTGAACTAAACAAAGTGACGAAGCGAGTAGAGCTGGTTTGCGGTGGCATAGAGACTGTCACGCGCAAGGATTTTGACATCATTTTCTCGAACCTTACCTGTGAAGACATCATTTCGCTTTTGCCTGTTTACGAGCGGCTTCTGGCACCAGGTGGCTTCGTAATATGTGCAGGAATTCTTAAGGAAAAGCTGCCTATGTTCAGCAAAGAATTGACTAAAGGGAAGTGGGTGATTCGCGACGAAAAAATCCAGGGAATGTGGGCCGGGCTTGTGATTGCGCGGGGCGTACCTCAGCGGAACTTGCTGTCATTTGCTCCGTCTTAAACAGTGTAAGTTTGCTATAATCGGAATATAGATCGATGAATTGCCGCACGGCGGCGGTTTTTTGAACCCTGAAAATTGAAGAGAGATGATTGAGCCTTACCCCATACATGGGGGCGTTTAGATTCGACAGGGTTGTTGGGTCATGGGCTGCAGGTCGAGTTCGCTTAGTTCTCGTAAAAAAGCAGAGCAAAATACAGATGCAAATAACATCGTAAAATTCCCAGCCCAGCGCGTTGCGCTGGCTGCCTAACTAATAACTTAGGTTTGCTGGACTCGATAAGAGCTTGACCACCCGCACTTATTGGGTCAACCACGGTGGTTGCCATCAGGCGAAATTAGCGATTGATAGCCTGGTCTAAGACATAATCACGAACCCGGATGGCTGTTTGGGCCTCTACCAGCGGATCGGAAACGGTGACTGGGAAAATTCCAAACTAAACTTGTAGATGCTTATGTCACGGCTTCTTTGGACGCGAGTGCGATTCTCGCCGCCTCCACCATTTTATTTTTAACAGGGCTCAAAGTATCATCGGTGCACGCTTTCGAGCATTCTCAATAAGGAGAAAGTGCGAAGGTGTCGCCTGTTCCTTACTGTATTCAGAGTGATTTAAATTCCTCGGAAATTGCCCGCATTGTTTTAATTACTCTTCGTGGATTAGCAGTGAGTGGGACAAATCCGTATTTGGCGTAAAGCGGTAACGGATCTCGGGCACCTTTCTCTTGTTCTTCGGAGTTTGGTAATTCGGCGTCAATTACAAGAAGCGCGCTGCCGACATCCCTACAGGTTTTGAGGCATCGGATTTGTGCGTTGGCTAAAAGCAGCTCTCCAAGCCGAGGTTTGTAGCCTAAATCCTCCCGCAGTTTTTGACTGTAGTCACGATCAACTCCAAGCCGACCAAGCAAAATTCCGCTCGTCTCTGGATATTTGGGCAGTTTCTTCTGAACGTTGGAAGGCAAATCCTTGAAAACGATACTCAGGCTAGACAGCGAATAATAGCCTCTGACGACCTTATCACCTGGTTCGGTCAGCACAAATACAGAAGAGGTGTAACTGGAAATGTCGCGGTGGGCTTGTTCTTGGATGTATTTTTTTATGCTTGCAAGGTCTGATGCGAACTGCGAGGCGTCATGTTCTTTGGTCCAGGGCTCAATGACCAGAGACAGCTTCGGCGACTTTTGCACTTAGCTGCCTATGATTTTGTTGTGGCGGCGCATTGCTTCCACAGACGCCTTGTTGATCTGCGGTTCCTTGCACATTAGCTGAGCCAGGGCAACACTTTCGTCAACCGTCAGGCGAACGATTCTTTGCTGCTCGATTACCTGAGAGGCTTCTTTGAGGGCTGCCTGAACCATGAAATCAGACGTTGAGCGACCTTGCAACGCAGCGGCCTGGTCAATTTGCTGTTTTGCCTCTGCCGTTAGTCTGGCATCGATGCGCTCTTCTTTTTTGCCTTTGACGGCCATGGTCAATTACCTCATATATGAAATTGTACTGCGAACTTCCGTACAGGGCAAGTGTATGTAGTGAATATTGCTTTCCCGGCGATACTTGTCGTCTTCACCATTTTATTTTTCAGACAGGGCTAAAAGCGTAATCGGCGTTAAAAATCGACTTCGTGGACACAAACAATGCCGGCTTGATATAAGTGCAGTAATCAGTCAGAGGGCTGCCCCACGATGGACTATGCTATCTCCGAAGAAGACGACGAAAGGTTGGAGCAAATCCTGGAGAGCGAACGAAATCAGGCGCATAAAATCCTGATGGACTCAGGATTTGTGGAGAGAGTAGTTTTTTCAAGCTGTATGATTCCGCTTCAAATCGACGCTTTCTTGAAGACTGGAGAAATGTGCTACGGTCGTAATTCTCGCGTTGGCGGCGATGTCACTATGTGGGTCTTTGAGAAGGCCTGCGACCTTGCCCAGGTGTGGCCGCCAACTCTCTTCGAAGGAAAGCGTCAGGCGGACGCCAAAGACTACTGTATCCTCGCGCAAGAGATGCTTGTTTTGATCAAGGAATATCTCGAACAAAAGCGCTGAACAGTGGGAGTTTTTTATTGCAATTGTTTCTTTCCCCACGCCGTAACGACAGCTCTGTTGCAATTGAACAGGCTGCGCACGAAGCTGGTTGGGCAGTACACCGGCTCACAAACTGGCGAGTGCCTGATTCTTTTACCGATGATGGAACTGGTATCACTGCCTACGGTGAACCATTGTTCGTCGCTGCTATCGCCGAATCCTTGAATTTTGCCCTTATCGAACCCACCTTTTCCTGGCTGCCGGATCTTCCTGAGCGATATGTGAAAAGAAAGCTCGAATTGACGACGCTGCAAGAGGCTCGGAAGTATCCCACCCGCGTCTTTGCAAAACCTGCCGATGATAAGTGTTTTAGTGCGAAAGTTTATGACTCTGGTTCATCAATCGAGTGTAAATCGATTTATATCGAAAAGTCACCAGCAATTTTGTCAGAGGTCGTCGATTGGGAAACCGAGTATCGTTTTTTCGTTTTAGACCGCACCGTCATGTGTTCGTCACTCTATTCATGCAACGGAGAATTTGTGCGCGAACTAACCGTTGAAATGACCGCCGATGCTAAAGAGTGCGCGAAATTTACACAGGAGCTTTTGGATGATTGGAGTGTACCGCTGCCACCAGCTTTGGTTATCGATGTTGGATTTATTTGCGATCGCGGTTGGGCTGTTGTAGAGGCGAATCCAGCATTTGGTGCGGGAATTTACATGTGTGCTCCAGAAAAAGTCTTGCCGGTTCTGGCGCGCAGTCTTGTGCCAGTTAAACAACTTACTTTGGCCGACGAGCGATGGGTATTGAAGCGAACAGAATATTCCTGAGTCCGGAAGAAAACCTACCGAAAGAAGCCTGGTACGCCAGTTTCGACTACCGGATTAAGTCGTTTCCTCGTGGTGATGCGTTCGTTCATTTCTCGCATTGCCCATTCAGGCAAAGTGGAAATTTCAAAATTTTCTCTGATGTGTTCGAGTGTTGTAGAAGTAGTCAGAAATGCGACTCCCCGTTGAATAGACCAGGCAAGCGCAACTTGAGCCGGTGTCTTTTCCAGGCGCTGAGCTATTTCCAAAATTACCGGATCTTCCAGTACCTTTGGTTCCATTCCATGCCCGAGTGCAGCGAAGGCAAGAAGGATGATGTTGTTCTGCTTGCAAAACTCAAGCAGTTCCCATTCAGGTAAATAAGGGTGCGATTCGACTTCTATGATGGCAGGCTTTATCCGCGCCGTTTCAAAAATTTGTCGCGCTGCGCCGAGCGTAATATCCGACAAGCCAATTGACCTACACTTCCCCTCATCAACAAGAAGTTCAAGCGCTTTCCACGTATCTGACAGCGTCACTTCCGAATCGTAAATGACCTGCCCGTGTTCGTCCCTCGGGTCCTGGTCGTCTCCAGCTTGAAAAGCAAAGGGTGTGTGAACTAAATAACAGTCAATATAGTCCAGTTGGAGTCGGCGGCGGCTAGCCTCGAATGCGTCCCGTACTCGTTCTGGACGATGATTGTTGTTCCAAAGTTTTGTGGTGACGAATATGTCCTCTCGTCGCACTTTGCCTTCTTGAAGCGCTTCCCGAATAGCAATGCCAACCTTATCCTCATTCCGGTAGCGCTCCGCGCAATCGATAAGCCGAAACCCTACTTTTAACGCGTCAATAACCGCCTGTCGTGTGACTATTGGATCTTTGCCAGTGAATGATGTGCCGAATCCAGCAGCAGGTATTTCACCAGACCCGTTTATAAGAGTGAATTTGGTATCGCGCAGTGTGTCGCTGGTCATGTGTCCTCCGGTACTGGCAACTGCAAGCAGAGCCTTATGTCGACTGTGTGGGACACCTGATTATTACTGCTTACATTATAACGTGTGCTGATCACACAGAAATTCGCGTCAATGATGAGCTTCCATTCTCGAATTTTTAAAACAAAACGGCAATCTCCGATTGGAATGGATGATCCGTGTCGACTCGTTCCGATTCCGTGTTTGCCGAGTTTTCAAATTTGGTTTCGAATTAGTCTCTCTTTCAATTTTGAAGTGTTTGCGGTAACTAATCTAAAAACTTACCTGGTTGGATTGTTGCATCGCTGCAAGTTCCTGCTGCGCTAAATCCGCCTCCGCAGCCAGCCCAGCCGTGCGCAAAACCTTATCGTAATTCATGTAAATCATTTTGCGTGTGATGGGCTCAGCCGTTCTGGACCAATCAAGAACCTCACGGAAATAGGTTCTGCATTTGTCCATATCTTTCAGGTAGTTGCCGTAGGTGGCAGCAAGATTCATCAAGCTCATTTTAAACTCATGCGAGTCGCGACCATAAACAGCGAACATGCGATCTGTATCCGCCCGGTGCAGTTGTTCTACGTCAGACAGTCGGTTTTGTTTCACCAGAATCCGTTCCAGGTCTGGCAGAGGAGAAACAGGATCGAGCGCAAGTTGCTGCGGAAAGTCATGGCGCATTTGTACTGCGACTCGCAGCAACTGCTCCGCTTCGGCGTACTCCTCGAGCAATCTAAGAAGGGCAGCAAAATTACATCGCGTGTAATATGCTTGAAGCAAGTCGCGACGGGAATCGGCATCTGCCATCGCTTGCTTGTAGAAATCCTTAGCTTCGTGAACTTTTCCCCCACGAGCTGCTGATTCAGCGCTGTGAGTTAGCGTAGTCCATGATTCACTCATTAAATTGTCTCCAGCGCCGGGGCGACTCATCCGAGTTTATTCCCAGAATTGACGAGTTTGCACCCTTTTAGGCAGTTTTCGCTGACACGAGTGTAATTTGTGGCTTTTGGATCATTTATTGGGACTGAGCTTCCGGTTCAACGGAATGAATTGGACAAATTCGAAACCAATTTCTTTACGCACTGAATATAGTGGCACTTCGCAAGCTCCGAAAATTCATTGTAGAATAGACTGATGCAATGGTCTAAATTAAAACAGCTAACTGAGTCGCGTTTTGCACCTTCCGTTCAAAACAAAATTCATCTTTTCACTACCAATTACGGCTGTCAATGTGGTCGCGCCTGGATCACATATAACGGTCAACAAATTGCAAATTTCGAGACCATTACAAATTTGAGAAGGGTGCATGTTCATAGGGAAGAGACAAACCCGCATGGACATGTCTGCATCGATGAAACGGTCAGACCGGAAGGCGAATTCTGGAGAAATGAACCGCTGGAACCTCCATAAGGCATGCTGGGATTTGTTGAACAATTTATCCATAGCCGAAGCCCTTTCCTCAGACAACCCCGTCGTTCTTGGACTGGCGTTTCTTGACAGTAGGACAGGAAAGAGAAGACTTTCTCTCGTCGATTCACAAAACTTGCACCCACTTCCACGAAGATTACTTGAGATTCGGATTCTCTAGGACAGGATGGAACGTGAACGGCTGGTTGCAAAAACTTAGTAGTTCTAAATGGTTCGTTTTGCTACTGACCTTGCTGGTAGTCGCGCCAGCGCTGCAGCCGTCGTATGCGGCAGGGACCACATCGGAAGCGGCGCAGCTTAAACGACTTGTTGAGGATTGCCTTGCGCAATCGAAAACTTTTTTTGGAACTCGAAAATATCAGGCGGGAGCGAGTCAGGTTGAAGATGCAGCGAGAATCGTGCGTTCAATGCCGCACGAATTTCCCCAGTACAACTCGGCTGATCTGGTTTCAACTGCGGTAGATTTTTTGAACAATGAATATGAGGTCGCCGAAGAGCACGGTAATCGCCAGGCGTCCTACAATGCGGTGACAGCCGAGGTGGGGTTGTTACGCACTCTCTGCGTCTGGGAACCGACCAATAGCAAATGGTCGCAAATGCGCCTTGAGTGTCAAAAATTTGTCGATTCCAAGGCTGACGAAAATGAATTTCTTGCGTTGCACCCAAATCTTTCGATAGACAGCGCCCCATATCGTCTCGCTGGCAGGACTTCCAAAAACACTCCTGCGCTCGATTCGAACACTGAACCTGAATCTCCAGATATCGATCTTACCCAAGGCTCAAAGTCTCGCTTGGGATGGACTTCGCGAAGTCAAACTGGTTGGGGTTTGAAAAATATCTTCGGCATTTCCTGCCCGCGCTGTGGGCACCATTTGTGGAAAGGCGCAACGTATTGCAGCAACTGCGGCGCAATGGTTAAGCAGTGACCGGCGCATAGTACGAACATGAAGGCGCCGCTAAGCCGCCGCCCCTTCCGTTTTCTCAGCTCTTTGCGGAAACAGCAGTACGCAACCGAACATCAAAACAGCGATTGCCGCGGTGGCGGTATACCTGCTCAGTTCCATCCCGCCAGCCGCGTGCGGCTTGTCGAGGAAGTCGCCCAACGTGGCGCCCAGCGGTCTCGTGAGAATGAAGGCTGCCCAGAACAGAAATGTGCGCGAAGTTTTTGTCCAGAAATATAGGCCCGCAACTATCACCAGAGCTGCTGAAAACAGAAGTGCTCCACCCTCGTAGCCCAGACCCAGACCAGTCTGCGGATCTGCTACCCAGTCACCGAGTGCGGTGCCCAGGGTCTGCGAAAACATGATTGTGAGCCAGTAAAATACTTCCGCTTTGCGCGAAAGTATTTTCTTGATCGATACGGAACCTTCCGACTTGTACCATATGCCGAGCGATGCCATTAAGAAAATGAACAGTGTCGCTGATCCGCCTGCATAACCGATTCCCAGGGATCGGTCGAAGAAGTCCGCTAGTGTCGTGCCGGCGGTTGTTGTGGCGACGATGACTGCCCAAAATACCAGAGGATGGAACCGCTTCGCTGTGACCTGGCAGGCAACTGACACCAGGAAAATGCTGAGAAATATCGAACTTCCCACCAGGTATCCAAGGTTCATGGACATTGTCACTGCATCGCCGGCTGTTTCACCCAGCGTGGTCGCGAGTATCTTGATGAGCCAGAAGGGCGCGTTAACCTCCGGCACTTTCCCCTCAACGACGTTACCATTCGGTTTGGCGGCGGTCACGGAAGGCACAGTGGACATATGGCAACCCTCAGGGAGTACTTAACATGATGACGCCGTCAGCGCGCCGAAGGTGCCCGACCGGCAGGCTTTAGCCACCATGGGATAATGGCATTTGGGGGAAAATGCTTTGTCAGACAACAACTTTGCAGCTATCGAAGAGCGAATACGCAAATTTGAGCTGTCGCAAATTCATCCTTCTGAGGAGTGGCAACATTTCTTTGCAGATGCTATTGCGTTACTCGATCATCCTGATAGTCGGAAGAAAGAATATGCCTTAGATCGATTGCAGAAAGGCGTCTGGGCTGAACGTATGCAACAACATAGACAGCCTGGATATACAGCAACTCCTTCTGAGCTGCGTTTGACGCCCATTTTGAATGCGATCGGTGAGCAAAACGAGTGTGAGCATTTGCTGGCTCATTTTACAAAGTGGGCATCCTTCTCCGGTGATCAAAATGATGTGTTCGCGCAATGGCTGGCACAAGCGGAGTGCGGCGGAAAAATTTCTGAAGAGACTGTCGCGATACTAAAAATTCAAGCAGAGCTGTTTCCGCTAGACGATTGGGCTCAAGCTCAGAATTTCTTAGAACCTTTTTTCGATCACCCCAATGATCTTTTGAGAGCGGCATCCGCTGCAGCCTTTGGCGATATGTACTCCGCTTACGCTGAAAATTTGCCACCACTTGTTACTACACTTGAGCAGGTGAAGTCTCGAGAAATTGCACGACCGGGATTCGCCGGAGCATTCATCGGTCCGCTTTTAATGGGTGAATGTGATAACGGTTACATCGGAAACAGTGGTATCAAATTAGAAGATTGGCTTCTGGAAATTTTTGCAAAAAGGAAAGCTCCCGAGCCGGAAATACCTTTTTACAACGGAATTGATTTCCATGCGCATGAAGTGCTCAGTGGCAATGCTGACGCTGTGCAAAAGTTAGTCGAATTTGGTGCCGAGTCTGTAGCTGCGATGGCCGCTACCGAAGAGCATCGGCCGATTCCGGGCATGCTACCAATCCTTGAGCAACTTTCAAATTCGACTGATGATTTTGTAGCCCGAATTTGTTCGTGGCATCTCGCAAATAACTATCGGACTTTGCATCCAAATGCAGAGTTACGTGGATTTGTTCGGCTTGCGAAACGCGATCATGTTGATATTTTTCTTGTGTTTGACCCGCAGCAAATTGGAGAGCGACCTTACGCTGCGACCATATATCCCAAGAATGATTACATCTCTGAAGAAGTCTCCAGGCAATGGACTGAGAAGTTGGTGCCGCCGCAATCACGTCCACCAATGGCGGCAAATGACTGGCCGTATCAAAAGCCGCAAATTGAATCGGAGTACGCAATGTACGTGTATGGCGCTTACATAATCAAGCTATATGGCGATTCTGCCAGCAAGAAATGGGAACGCATTTGGGTAAAATGGCCACTGCCCGATTCGAATTGGTGAAAGAAGGACGAACCTTAGTGCTCGCATCATGCCGTTTTCTTCGGTTTCGTCGTATTCGCCCCCATTAACTGTGTCATCGCGTTTGAATCCATTCGGTAACGCGTCCAGTCTCGCATCGGCTCAGCCCCAATTTGTTTGTAGAATTTGATTGCAGGCTCGTTCCAGTTCAACACAGACCATTCAAATCTTTTGCATTTTTGTTCATCTGCAAGTTGTGCAAGACTTCGCATTAATGCTAGACCCGCGCCTTCACCTCGATATTCTGGATTTACGTACAGATCCTCTAAATACAAAGTGCGGGAACCTTCCCACGTCGAGTACCCATAAAAATATAGAGCGAACCCGCAAATGACACCATCCGATTCCGCAATCAAGCAGCCAAATGGAGGCGATTGCAGTCTGAGCTGATTTTCCAGTTCTAACTCAGTTACCTTGACGCTGTGTTCTTCTTTCTCGTATGCGGCGAGTTCGCAAATCATTCGATGTAAGTTTTGAGCGTCAAACGCTGTTGCTTCCCTGATCGAGATAGTCATTGATCTTCCTCCTCCAGAGTTACTGAACGGAAAACAATTTAGCGTTTATCAAAAACGCTGTAAAATTTCTGATTATCTGATACAAATACTTGTTATTTGTTATATTTATTACAAATATGGTGAAAGTAACCGACATCGTAAAGGAAATTCTTTTTTCGTCAGAGCCAGAGCTGACGATACTTTCGCGACGACTGTTGAACCTTTCCGCTTACGCAAAGCGAATTCAGCCAGAGGTGTCTCGCCGCACTCGCAAACCAGTACAAATAGGAACGATTGTGGTCGCACTATCTCGAATTAGTCAGGAACTGACTCAGGAAGATCCGCTTTTGCCCGAAATAAAGCTTTATGGGATCGCAGTGAAATCGAACCTGGCTGAGGTCGCGTTCAACAAAACTCCTTCCAATAAATTGCGAGCGCAAAAACTCATCCTCGATAAAGAGTTATCGCAGGCTGATTTTTTGACAGTGACTTACGGCGCAAGCGAAATTTCAGTGTTTGCGCCAATGGCTTTGTTGCCTGCTCTCGGCAAAACGTTCAAGCCGGAAAAGCCAAAATTGATGTTAGACAACTTGGCTGCTTTGACAGTGCAGTTTGGAGATCACTATATCGACACTCCAAATATGTATTTCGCTTTGCTGCGCGCAGTCGCGGTAAAGCGGCTCAACATAGTCGAATTGATTTCAACGTATACTGAGCTGACTTTTTTGGTGCGACAAGCTGACCTGAACGAACTCTTTCAAGTGATGAATTCGCTAATTGTCAAACGACGCTAGGAGCTTATTTGCTGTCGATTTGCTGTTGGTAGCTTTCTGTGTTCCTCGGCACAATTTCCTGTTTGGGATCTAAATCGATTGAGGAGCCAAAAACCTTTTTGAGTGCTGGACTCGAGTGCGCCAGCAACGGAAAAGCAAATCCGTGCGTCTTCGAGAATGCGATGACAGCGGTGCCATCTGTCCCTCCATGAAGTGCGCTGTTGATGCTCTCAACCGCTGGCATTCCTGCGTACTCTGCCCCTGATAGAGCGCACAGCACCGAAAGCACAAGGAAGATCGGCGACATTATCGCGACAACCCACATGCCTTCTGCAAATTTGATCAGCGAATTTTTGGAGCCTGGTAAGTGAATTAAAAAGGGCGAAATGACTGTGAGCGGGAGAAATCCCGTCCAGTATGCCATTCTGCCGTTAACGAGCGCGACCGCGGCTTTGTAGAAGAATGATACTCCCAAAACCATGAGCGCGATTCCGACCGCAAGCGAGGCTTGCGGACTCATCAGCATATTCATTTGTTTGACCTATTGGTAATAGTAAAAACGAGTCACCATTTCCAATATACAACGGGCTGACGAAAAGCGGATCTAGTGTCGTTGCTCTGGTGGACGACTGCTCTTATAAAGTCTACATTTGTTGCTGAAGCAGCCATCGGTTGTCTAAACCTAGTCATCACCTTCTAATTGAGGTGTCTCGCCCGCTTCAATACGAATTATCCATTGTGCAAGCTCTGGCTGCCCCATCTCCCAAAAGCTCTTGCAGTCGTTCAGATATCGGAGGACTGCATCTTTCTGTCCCACATCTAAGAGCTTTTGCGCAAGTTTCATCATCGGACCATACGAACGGAGTCGATGTCCTCCATTAACTCTTCCCGCCTGAATTAACCGTTCGCATGCAGTTCTGACATCGCCTTGTTGAAAGCTTATGGTGCCGAGAACATTGCACGCGACATGCACAGATTGGTCGTTCTGAGAGTTGTCGGAGAGCATTTCATTCGCGACTTCTGCCCCCGTGGCGAATTGATTTGCTTCGAGTGCAAGCTTAGCTAGCCATGTGCGGAAGTCTATTTTTGCGGTCGGTCGCTTTTGTGCAATTGATTCCTTCATTAGTTTCGTCGCTTCAATTAGGTCGGCTTGATTTTTTTCAATTCGCCCACGACAAGCAAGTGTCATCGAGAGCCAGAAAGCAACGCGGTCTCTGTTTGTTCCGTTAGAAATTTTGTAGGCTCTTCGAAGCAGCGACACTGCGAATTCAGGATCATCGCCCCGGAATATAGAACCAATGTCCGTGAGTACGTTTGAATTTCTGCGAAATCTCTTTGCCTGACGAAGGGCTATTTCTTTGGCTTTCGCGAAGCCAATAGGGTTTTGTAGCTTTGATATGTGCAGGGCAGGAGTTACGCCGAGACCGCATTTGGGCTCGTGTTCTAGAACCCAAAGAATATGTTCGATCTGTTTGCGCTCGTCATTCCTCGTATTCTCTCTCGCTGAATAATATCCGAGAAGTTTCGCACGAGCTATTTTGTTGCTTGGATCGGTGGAAATTTGCTGTTCTAGCGACTCAGCCTCATCGTTATCTATCCAAGAACCGACTTGGCAGTACGTCATCCAGTGAAAGTCGTCGTTTTTCATCATTAACGGTATAAACTACAAGTTCGTCAAATGTCTTGGCACAGCCGCGACCTGTCCTGATACATGTGTTATTTATGGTAGTGCATTTGCTCAAGTGAGATTAGTATCGAATGAAAACTCTATTTGTTTTACTCGCTCTCTTATATATTTTCAACGGTTGCAGCGTTTTCGCATCGTCAGCAGACACCGCGTATCCGCCATACATCACTGACAAGAAGTTACATGCAACGAATGATCTGCGTGGCAAGAAAGCACCAGAACTCCAGGTTGCGGAATGGGTGAATGGTCATGCACCAAAGACGAAGGGTAAAGTAACGCTGCTTGAATTTTGGGCAACCTGGTGCCCCGACTGTCACCGCGCTCGACCTATACTCAACAAATTCGCAGAAAAATTTGGAGACGATCTTGTGATTATCGGTATTTCTGACGAATCTGTTCCAGTTATTACGAAATTTTTGGATAAAAATCCGGTTCAATATCATATCGCCTCAGCTCCTGATCGCGCCATGTACAAAACCGTTGGTGTGACCGGCATACCGCTGGTGCTCGTTGTCTCCGCAGATGGAATTGTGCGGTGGGAAGGTTACATCGACTCAAAGGAAGACCTTCTAACTGAGGAAAAACTGGGCATGATCATCAAAGCAAGTAAAGAAGCGAAGTCAGCTCATACCAACCGGTAGTCTTAACCGCCTGCTTCGGTGATGCATGAACGAAAAGGGTGATAAGCCATTCAGATCTGACGGCGGTAGAGTTGGACCACGCCGCCCTGCTCGGTCTGGAGGCGATGACGGCTCATATTTCTGTTGCAGTTGCGCCAGGCTCGTTGGCACCGCTTATCAAATTTTGCCGTACATGAATGCTCGAGTATGTCTTGACTGTATAAACAAGAACAAATGCTTTCCAATTCCTGCCATTGAAATCTCAAACAAAGCCTATGCACCCTGGTCTGAGCAATCTGTAGCAAACATCAAGGAGTATCAATCCTCGAACTTGTTTCTCCCGTTTGTATGTGACAGCGGGCACGTTTTAATTCCGGAACAATCCGGTCTTGTGTGCAAATCCTGTCACCATTTCCAGCTTACGTGGACCTACCCATGGGTTCTGGATGGAAGTTGGAAAGACGAGTTGTAGACTTTAAACTACTACCACCCTTGACCGACAAGTGCCCAGGCTGCCCAGTAGCAAGGTGCTCTCCATTGCGGATGATCTGGGTTGTTGCGCACAGCGTTTTCAGCTATCTGAAGTGACTCGGCTTCTGATTTGCCCTCAAGCAAATGCTTGTAGAACTCTTTCATCAAGAAGCTGGTCGCTTCATCGTCAACAGACCAGAGTGAAAGCAGCACCGATTTCGCGCCGGCCGCCATCAAAACTGAACGCAAGCCTAACACGCCTTGCCCGCGCTCCTCGGTGCCCCGACCGGTTTCGCAGGCTGAAAGCACGATGAGTTTGCACTTGGACAGGTTCAGCTCTACAAGTTCTTCAGCTGTCAGTTCACCTTCTGCTGAAAGATTGAGTTGGTTGCCGATACTTGCGTTATTAGTAGAATTACCAGTGTTCGAATTGTTAGCACTTGAATTACCAGTGCTCGAATTGTTAGCAACTGAATTACCAGTACTCGAATTACCAGCACCCGAATTAACAGCACCCGAATTAACAGTCCCCGTCTCAGCCGCCAGCAATATTCCGGACGCCACAAGTGGGTTTCTTACCGCAATGGCATCACCAATGGCGGTGCTATTCATTCGCATGGCTCGATGCGCTCCGGGAGCAGTATCTTCTTTCGTCGTTGCCGCAAAAAAGCCGTGCGTCGCCAGATGCGCGATCGAAACCTGCGGCAGAAGCTTCTTAATTTTGTCTGGCGTTGGTTGATTACCCTTCAAGATGATGACTTCCGGCGAACGCATTGAGCCCGCCTGGGATGCCGTCAGTTTCCCTTCCTCGATGAATAGCCTGTCGATGTCGTCAATTTCTTTTCCCGTCCCTGCGAGGGCGAGACTTTGGTTTCGGTAGTCAATCGCGCCCACCAATAAGACCGAATCAGTTTTTGGCGAGGCAGCTTTATCCGGAAGGCTAGTTTTAAGACCAAGGAACTCACGAGGGCTGTCGACTCGCTCTGTCAGAAAATGTCTGCCGCCGGAACTTTCATTGACGAGCATTTCCCATGGTAAGCGCGATAATTCTCCATCGTCGCAAAGTACGATGCGACTACTTGCAGAAGGCAGAGCGGCCAAAATTGGATTCCACAATTTTTTCTGCATGATTGAGAAGGAATTGTTTGATGGAACGTCTGTCGACTGCTGCTCGTCATCGATTCTCAGATCACGTGACTGCTTTTGTTCCGATGATTTTACAGCCAGCATCTCTGAGTCCTTAGTCTCAGGAACGCCTGATTGTCTGTACATTCCTGCCTGACGCCAATTTTTCAAGGCATCATTAATACTTTGCGCTTCAGGGATGTCTACAAACCTTAGGACTGTTGGCGTGACAACTATGGCATAGTAATGCAAGGTATCCGAATTGAGCGGTTGATAACTGCTCAACTCAATGTATGCTTCTTCTGTTTCGAGCCTTTTCATAAAGGCATCCGCCGTCATCCCTTTTACAGGGTCTTCGCCACCACCAGCGGTACCGGCCAGGAGTTGACGTTCCAAATCTTCCTTCTGCTCTGATAAATCGGCAATTTTATTTTTCAGTTCTTGATCGGAGTCACCGGTTGAGCTTGCCAGTTTGGATATTTCTCGCTTTAATTCGCGCCACTTATCGACAAGCGGTGCCGAGTGCGCATCATGCGTCTGATCGGCCATTAAAGATTGGCGTCGCAAAGCCTTTATGAGTAGCCCCCGCCACTGAATGAGATATCCAAATGTGCTTTTGATTTCAGCATCTGAGTGTCGCATGGAAACCAGCAATCCAGAATAATACTTCAACTGCTGAACAAAGTTTCGCTGCTCGGCGAATGATAAATCGGGAAAGACATCAAGACTGTATTTCATCAGTTGTTCCGCAGCCAGTCCGCTCAGATTTGCCGCTGTGTCAGACGCGCCTAAATTAGCGTTGCAAACAGCTATGTTGAATGTGTCATCAACTTGTTGCACCACTGAATATTTTGTTCGGCTTTGTCGATGAACGTCGAGTGCTTTCGCGTAATTTATTTTGGCTTCCTGGTAGTCGCGATTTGCCAATTGCGCATCACCCAGCGTAGCGCACACCTCCGCCAGCTGAGACCATTCTTCTACCGAAGCACTAGCATCATTGGCAGTGCCATCTTTAGGCAGCATCTCGTCAAGAACCTTGATGGCAGCGTCTGATTTGCCATCGCTTATAAGAGCTCTTGCAAAAATTAGCTTTGCCTTGAAAATATTGGCACTGTGTGCAGTGCCAGACTTCAGCGCATCCAGAGCTTGTTGTGCAAAAAACACCGCCTGGTCAGAGCGAGATTGAATGGCTGCCTGAGCCATATTATCCAGCATAGTCGCTTTTCGCTCTGAAAATTCTGCCGTGCTCAGCACGGGCAGCCTTAGTGCTTCATGTCCAATTTGAAGAGCAGAATTGTAATCACATTCTTCCAAATTTACTTCAACAAGAGAAATTAAGGCGCGAGCGCGTATCGATTCAGTGTCTGCACTACGCTGACCGGCTTCGATGGCGAATACTTTCGATAATATGAGCTTGGTCTGTGCGTAATCTCCTTCTAGCTTGCAACTGTCCGCGATGGACAGCAGTAACTCACAACTCTCTTTCGCATCAATTCGAGGCAAGTAATTTTCCACCACCTGAGTCGCGAGGGTGTTCAATCTTCTTGCTTTGTCACGCCCATCCGTCGATCCAGCTTCCTCGAGGTCGCTGGATAGATAAGCCATGCTTAAAAGCGAATGCACAAGAATCGCGACGGCAGTAGACTCAGAATTCCAACTTTTTTGACTCAGCCTTTGCGATTGGCTTGTCTCGCTCTTTCCCTGCAAAATCATGTTCTTAAGGGAAAGCGGCTTATTTTTGTTTTCCTCGGACAGCACATTCTGTACAAACCTGATGTACTGTTCCGAGCACTGTTTGCACATTGAGAATGAACGTCTGTTCAAAGACGTAAAACGCAGTGTGGTAAATAGAAATGATTGAGTCGTGACCAGTGAGTCCGAATCAAAGCTTTTTGAATCTGCGTAATCAATGCTTTTCAGCAAGGCTCTCACTGTATTTTTTTCATGATTTGTAGCGCCGAATTTTAGAAGGGCGAGCTGCAACCTGAAGCGATCAAATGAAGACATTTCCTCTTCCTGACTGTAGACCGCGGCTTTTGAATCGACATTACCAGTGATTTTGTCAACCAGTGGTCTTAAGTCATCGATTGCCAGGTCGGCACAGAGTGGAATGAGCATTTCTGCTTGTTGCGCCGCGCGCATTTTGAAGACGAGTGTATTTGGCAGCGGTTTTTCGTCGAGCTTCTGGTAAGCACGGAAAATTGGCTCAGCTTCAGCGTAACGTCCTTGATCAACATAAAATTTGCCTTGCACGTAGAGGTCGGTGGCATTGGCTTCTTTACCACCTTTCTTCTCGGCTGCAGCAGCTCGATCCAGGTATTGCTGTACCTCTTTCGTTTTCCCTTGCACTCGACACAGGCTTGCCAGGTCTCTGATTACATTGATTGTTTTAGGGTCATCTTCGCCGACCGTCTTTTGATAAATTTCAAGCGACCGTTTTAATTGAACCTCCGCCTCTGCGTCTTTACCTTGTTCAGCGAGTATGCTGCTTATCTGCGAGAGCGAAGCCGCTATTGAGGAATCATCGCGACCGAATAGCTTCGTTCTAATATCCAGAACTCTTTTCGCCAGTGCTTCTGCTTCTGTAAGTCTGCGCTCCTTCACATAAAGGTCTGCCAGGTCAGCCATGGCGTCTGCTGTTTTAGCATTGTTCAGACCAAACCGCTTTTCAGTCGTGCTGAGAATTTCTTCGTAAAACGGTTCAGCATCAGCGTAGCGTTTTCGATTGAAGTAGAAGGTTGCGATATTCCACAATGCATCGGATGTCTCGGCGCTCTGATCGCCCGTCTTCTTTCGCAATATTGCCAGTGCGTTTATGTAGAGCGTTGCCGCCTCGGAATATCGCTTCTGTCCTTCCAGAGCGTCCGCGAGAAAAATTTCAGTCTTGGCGTAATTCACCTCTTGTGGTGCGCACAATTTCAAGGCTTTGCGCAAAATGCCTTCCGCTTCCGGATAGTTAGACTTGATGTAACTCTTCGAGCCTTGCTCGTAGAGCTGTTTCCAGGTGACTTCGTCGGCAAGTACCGATGTCTGCGCAGTTAAAAGCGCCCCCGCAATTACACTCGCTATTGATTTATTGAAAAATTTTCTGTTTGACTGCAATGCTCGTCATCTTAAGAGCGGAAAATTTTCGTATTCGCACCTGAGTTTCCAGAGCTTCCATTTGTATTAGCTATTGTACGGCCGCAGTACGAATTTTGCGTTTCTGACGTCACTATTAGATGTCCACTCAGAGCTGCAAAGCAGCCCAGCTGCATCGTTGCAATGGCATTCGTTGATAACGTTTATTGTCATGCCCACGACACAACTTCTTCTGTATGTTAGCGGTCAGGCTACTACACAGCAATCTTTCTTTCAGGAGTTTTCTTGTCGACTGACTTTAAAGACAAACGGGGAGAATTATGGTGCCAGATCTATCCATCTTGTGCAGCATTGTTGTTTTTGCTGTATCTATTGTCAATTTAACGTTTATCGATGCCGTTTCATGAAATCGATACCATGCCGCTTCATGGTATCGATTTCATGAGTATTGACGCCGCTCATGGATATCATGCCGCTTCATAGTATGGACGGTGTTCCAATGAATATCGACGCCGTTCACGAATAATGGGTTTGTTGACCTACTTTTTTTGAGCCTTTGCCCAGGAATCCTTAAGCGTTACGATGCGGTTAAACACCGGCGCATTTGGTTTGTGGTCTTTCTCATCAGCAATGAAGTAACCCTGACGTTCAAACTGGAATCGTTCGGCTGCCTTTGACTCGCCCAGGCTTCTTTCGATTTTGCAGTTCGTCAAAACTTGCAGTGCGTTCGGGTTGACTGCGTTGAGGAATTCGCTATCCTTTCCTGCAGGCGGTGCTTCGACTGAAAGCAGTCTGTCATACAGCCGCACTTCAGCATCGACTGCGTGTCTAGCACTGACCCAGTGTATGGTGCCTTTGACTTTTCGACCTTCTGGATTGGCTCCCAGAGTGGCTGGGTCGTAGGTCGCATGCAACTCGGTGACGTTACCGTTCGCGTCTTTTACGACGTCGGTGCAAGTAATGCAGTATGCGTAGCGCAAGCGCACTTCTTTTCCTGGTGCCAATCTGTGGAAATCTTTGATTGGCTCCAGCATGAAATCGTCTTGCTCTACATAGATTTCTTTGCAGAAAGGCACTTTGCGCGAACCTTGTTTCGCCATATCTGGTGGGAAGTATGGTGCTTCCAGCTCTTGCACTTGATCATCAGGATAGTTAGTAATAACTACTTTTAATGGTTTCAGTACTGCCATCACACGTGGTGCGTTCTGATTCAGGTCATCACGAATGCAAAACTCGAGCTGTGCCATATCGACAACGCTATTTGCTTTTGCAACACCAACGCTGGCGCAGAAGTTGCGAATGCTTTCGGGCGTGTATCCGCGGCGTCGCAACCCAGCTATTGTCGGGAGTCTGGGGTCATCCCAACCGCTCACGTGTTTGCCTTCGACCAGCTCCAGCAATCGACGTTTACTGAGAACTGTATAGTTCAAATTCAATCTGGCAAATTCGTACTGGTGCGGACGGCTTGGGAACTTCGCGTAATCGATCAAATTATCGATTGCCCAATCGTACAATTCGCGATTGTTTTCAAATTCCAGAGTGCAGATGCTATGCGTGATCCCTTCGATCGCATCTGAGATCGGATGTGCGTAGTCGTACATCGGATAAATGCACCATTTGTCTCCAGTCATGTGGTGCGCTGTGTGACGAATGCGATAAAGCATCGGATCGCGCATCTTCATATTCGCATTAGCCATGTCGATCTTGGCGCGGAGCACGTGCTCTCCGTCCTTGAATTCACCCTTGCGCATACGGCGGAAAAGGTCCAGGTTCTCATCGACGCTGCGATCTCTGTAAGGCGAATTTTTTCCAGACGTTGTGACGTTGCCCCGATATTCCTTGATCTCCGCGTCACTCAAACTGCATACGAAGGCTTTTCCTTCCTTGATCAAATATTCGGCGTAGTCGTACATCTGCTCGAAGTAATCGCTGGCGTGATAGAGACCATCCCAGTCAAATCCAAGCCAACGCACGTCTGCTTGGATGCCGTCCTCGAACAATGTGTCTTCTTTGGCGGGATCGGTATCGTCGAATCGCAGGTGGCAGCGGGTTCCTTGCCCCAGCTTTTCACGGTATTCAAGCGCTAGCCCGAAATTCAGGCAGATAGACTTGGCGTGACCGATATGCAGGAAGCCGTTTGGCTCTGGGGGAAATCTTGTCAGAACTTTTGTGTGACGCCCAGCTTTCAAATCTTCATCGATGATGTCTCTGATGAAGTCGCCTGTCTTTGTAGGTGCGGGTGCTGACGATGTCACGAAGAAGCCCTCTCTGTTCACGCTGGATTTATCCGAGTTAATCATTTTAACTCAAAGCGTCTGTTGTGAAAGCCGTGGGCGCCGAATTGTTGCATCGATTTGATTATTTTTCGACGGGGCTGCGGTAAATTTTCTCCGCTTGTTTGCCGTAATCATGCGTGGTTGGTTGCAACTGAGGGTCGACTGCGACGCGTTCGTCGAAGACAAAACACTCGCCCTTCCAGTAATCGCCTCCGACTTGCTCGAAGTAATTGAGGATGCCGCCGTGCAGTTGATAGACATTCGGCATGTTCAGCTCGTTCATGTAGAGAGCCGCTTTTTCACAGCGAATGCCACCTGTGCAAAATGTGACGATCGTCTTTTCCTTTAGTGGACTCTTCGGATCGTTGAACGAGGCCTGCACACACTCTGGAAATTGACTGAAGTTGACAATATCGTAATCGATTGCGCCTTCAAACGTCCCGATTTTGACTTCGTAGTTGTTTCGAGTATCTAAAAGAACAATCTCGCGTCCCTCGTCATCGTGCCCCTTCTCCAACCATTCCTTTAGAGTTTTGGGATCAACTGAAGCAGCTCGACCGGCTTCGGGCTTGATCAGCGGGTGCCGCATCGTAATTATTTCTTTTGGCATTCTTACGACCATTTTGCCAAATGGTTGATGGCCGGAATAGCTTTCCTTTATTTCCAGATCCGCGAAGCGATTGGAAAAGAGCGGCTCTGTAGCCAGATATGCCATAAATTCGCGAACAGCCGATTCATCGCCCGCCAATGTTAGGTTGATTCCTTCATCGGCCAGCAGAATGGTGCCTTTCAATTTTAACTGCTCACACTTATCCTGCAGGATAGGCTGCAATTTTTCCCTGTCGAGAACGCTGACGAATTTGTAGGCTGCAACGTTGAGATATTTCATAATCGATCGAGGTACTGTGTGAATTACTCGCGCACCATCTGTGGTGCTGAGCTTTCCTGCTGGGTCTCCTTGTCCACTAACGCCGAGGCTGCCTCCAGTTTTTTCTTGATTTGAGGGAGCGCTTCGCGAGCGGCTTTCTGACCCTCTTCGAAAGCTTTTTTCGCTAACTTCTTACTGGTCGTAATCAGCGAAACACCTTCTGTGTTTGGATGAATTACAACGTCGGCAATATCTTCCTGTGCCTGATCGATTGTGTATAAGTCCCACTTGAGCATGCGTCGTGAAACACTGCCTGGATGTCTGAAAGTCTCAAGTTTATCCTCGTAGAATGGTTCGTCGATGTTGACTGCAATGACAATGTCGGCGCCCAGCTCGCGGCACTGTTTGACTGGTAGGTTGCAAACTACGCCGCCGTCGACTAGCAGTTTTCCGCCGATTTCAACAGGTTTCCGCAGACCTGGAACGGCAGAACTCGCTTGCATTGCGTAGCCGAGGTCACCGCCTTCAATCATGTACGGTTTGCCGTCCAGAATATTCAGCGAAATTGCAGCATATGGAATTTTCAGGTTTTGGATCAACTGCTGCTTGTCAGGAAAATTTTTGTCCATGTACTTGCGGAAAATGTTTCCTCTATACAAGCCGTCATAGGGCTTTTCGCCAAGCAAGCGCGGAACATATAGAACCGGGGCCAGTGCAATTCTAACTGGAAGAGAGACGGGCATGAAATGCTTCATGAGGCTGCCTGATTCGAAATCTTGCTGAATTTTTGCAGTCGGCACGCCGGCTGCATGCAGCCCACCGACGATCGAGCCTATGCTCGTCCCTGTAATGTAGTCGAACTTAATGCCTTCTTTTGTAAGCACATCCAACACTCCGACGTGCGCTGCGCCTCTTGCTCCGCCGCCTCCCAGCGCCAGTCCAATCTTGGGAGCCACGACTTTAGGTTTATCTTTCAACTTCAGATAATCAGCGTACGTCGCTCGGGAGGTCACAACAAGCTTGGCGCCATCGTTGCTGGGCTCCGTTGCCGCAAGTGCGCCGAAAGACGACGTCGCGGCGATGCCCAGAGCGAGAGTCAATGCCGCAAGACCATTGATGTGATTTTGGAATAACGATGGCAGACGTGAACCTGTAATCTTCAAAACTACTTTTGCAACCTCGACTGAGCAAACTAAGCGATGGTGCCCTACTGAAGGTTTTCAGGGGTACAAGCTGAGCTTAACATTTTAAGGCTCAAAATATGTGTCTCACAGGCGCGCGTAAAGCAATCCTTATCGTGTTTTAGCTAAGATTTCACCCATGAATGAGACGGATGAAATGTTAGTGAACCCCTTCCGCCGCTGGACCCTTCGGCTTTTTCAGGAACGAGATGGCGATAACACTGAGAAGAAGAGTTGTCCCCATGATCAAAAACGAGTCGTTGTAAGCCATAACGAACGCTTCCCTTCGAACTGTGTTGTCGAGTATTTTGATTGCCTGATCGTGAGCTGCGACCGCATCCGCACCGCGCGCTATCAGTTGTTGGGTTAAGCCGTTCAGGTGCTCTTGCATGCTCAGGCTCGCCTGATAAACAGATTCGCCAATTCTGCTTGAATGGAATTGTTCTCGGCGCGTCACAAACGTGGAAATGAGCGCGACGCCTATCGACCCGCCAAGGTTACGCATCATGTTAAACAATGCCGATGCAGAGCCGGCTTGGCTGCCTTGAATGTTTGAGGTGGCAAGGGTCGACAGCGGCACCATGATTAGCGGCTGTCCCATTGCCCGCACTAATAATGACGGAATCAACTGATCGCCCGCATTTAGAAACGTCATGTTCGTATTCATCAAACAACTTGTTGCAAACAGCGAAATGCCAATGCCAAGCAGTAAGCGCGCATCTATTTTGGTCATCAGTTTTGGCACGAGTGGAATAATTAACAGCTGCGGCAAACCCAACCACATCATTGTCGTGCCGATCTGCAACGCGCTGTAGCCTTGAATTTGCGCCAGGTACACCGGAACTATGTAGACCGAGCCATAGAGTCCAAAACCCAGGGTTGTGTTGGCGACGCTTGCCAGGCTGAAGTTGCGCTCTGCTAAAAGTCTCAAATTTATGAGAGGTTTTTTTGCAGTCAACTCGCGCCAGAAAAATGCGGTCAGTGAAACGACCGAAATGATCGCCAGTGTGACGATCATATTGTTGCCGAACCAGTCTTTTCTGTTGCCTTCTTCAAGTACAACTTCAAGGCAGCCCAGTCCGCTTGCCATTGTGATGATGCCTAACCAGTCACCATCCTTGAGCAGTTTGAGATTGAGCGGTTCTTTGGGCAAAGTCAGCCAGAGCGTGGTGACAAACAGAATGCCCGGAAGCACATTCAAATAGAAGATGTATTGCCAGCCATATGTGTCAGTAAGCCATCCTCCGATTGCTGGACCGATCGACGGTGCAAATGTTGCAGTGATTGCGAAGATTGCCATTCCAATTGGACGTTTGCTCGGGGGTAAGCTGGTCAGAATAATGGTGAATGCCATGGGAATCAGAATGCCGCCGGTGAAGCCCTGCAAGGCTCTGCAAATGATCATTCCATTCAGGTCAGGCGCCCAGGCGCATAACATCGAGAAGAGGATGAAGAAGCATCCATTTACGATCACGTAGAGGCGTGTCGAAAAAGCTTTCGACAGCCATGGTGTGAGAGGAATGGTGACAATTTCCGCCACCAGATATGATGTCGCAATCCACGTTCCTTCATCGAGCGTGGCGCCAAGCGCACCCTGGATGTCTTGCAGGGAGCTGTTCACGATCTGGATGTCCAGCACTGCCATGAATGCGCCAAGCGCAGCACCGAGAACCGCCAGCCAGCTCCTCAGCGAAACTGGCGGTTCTCTGGTGGCGCTGGCGGTGGCGGGCGAAGGCATTGTTGCAGTAGCCATAATCTTATTTCACCGCGATGCTCACGACAGCTGACATACCGGGCACCAACAGATCTTCGTAACCTTTGATGCTGGACTTGTCGAAAGTAACCTTGACCGGCACGCGTTGAACAATTTTGGTGAAGTTTCCTGTTGCATTGTCTGGTGGCAAAAGCGCAAAGCTGGCACCGGAGCCTGGCGAAACGCTGTCGACTGTTCCGCTGAATTCGTGGTGTGGAAAAGAATCAATTTTGACCGAGACGTGTTCGCCTTTGCGAATCTTCTCCAGCTGCGTTTCCTTGAAATTAGCGACAACCCACAAGTCATCGGCTACAACGCTCATCAACTGCTGACCCGGTTGGACCCGTTGCCCTTCTTCTACGGACTTCTTTCCAACTCGACCCGCTACAGGCGAAGTGATCTTCGTGTAAGAGAGCTGTAACTGTGCATCGCTTAATTGTGCCTGAGCCTGAGCAATACTTGCTTTGGCAACGTCATACTGGCTGGTGTCAACTTGCGTCTGTACGTGCATTGCTTCAGCCTGTTGGGCCACACCTCGCGATTGCACCAGTTGGGCTTTTGCTGCGATGACAGCCTGTTCAGCCTGTTCCAACTTTGCTGCTGCTTGTTTTACATCTTCCTGGGCCGCAATTGTTGCATTCTTTGCGACATCAAAATCCCTCAATGCCTGGTCTCGTTGTTGCCACGACACGGCTCCTTGTTCGGCGAGCTTCTGGAAGCGCGCATAATCTTTTTCGGCTCGCTCCTGATCGGCTTTCTTTTCAGCCAGCACCGCCTGTGTCTGTGGAATCGCCGACTTCGCTTCAAGCACTGCAGCTTGTGATTTGGAAATCATAGAGATCGCATTCGACACATTTCCCGAAGCTTCGGTGGTTTTGCCGGTCGCATTCGTGGACGCTAATGTGATTGATGATTGAGCGGCTTCAGCCTGATGCTGCGCTACTTTCAGCGCCGCAAGCGCTGATTCGACGCGCACTTGATAGTCGCCGGGATCCAGCAACACAAGAACCTGCCCTTCCTTCACATGTTCGTTATCGTCTACGAGCACTTTTGAAACAGTGTCGTTGATGCGCGAGCTGATTGCGTGCATGTGGGCTGCAGTGTATGAGTCATCCGTCTCTTCGTGAGCCGTTGCATAGGCATACCATCTGTATCCGCCGAGGGCTGCGCCGCTCAGTGCCAGTATCGCTGCTCCGATCAGCAAGCCTTTTTTCAGTTTGTTTGTCGGCTTCTTTTTCGGTTCAGATGCTACTGGGTTAAGGCCTTTCGGGGCGTCCAGCGGTTTAGTTTCACGAACTGTTGGCTCAGCTTCCCTGAGCGCTGATTCTCCGACATTGCTTACCGTGTCTGAACTGCGAGTCTCTGGTTCTGGCGTGCGAACTACCTCTGCGGTGCGAACGGCCGAGCTTGTCACACGTTGGCTGGCTGGCTCAAAATTCCTGACCTCAGTACTCTCTGCGACCCTCTTAAACACGCGCGAGTTCGCCTCAGTGGTTCGATGCTTCGTACCAGGGTTCATGCGCTGCGCTTGTCTGAAAGTCGATTCTTTCTGGTCCGGCGCAATAGTGCGGTGAAGAATACCTGGTATTCCGGCGATAACTAAGTGTTGAGACATGGCTTCAGGTTCCCTTTGTAATACCAACCAACCGGTTGGTCTGTTAATATGTTAGCTTCCGGTAATGGGTCTGTCAAGCTCAAAAATGCCGCTGGTACAGCAGAGCTGGCATTGACACCCCTGATTACTGACTGTTAAACTGACCTAATGGTTGATTAAATTTCGGAGTTTGTAATGAGCCCTTCATCTACCAAGAAATCAACGCCGGCTACACGAGACGCTGAGGCAACCAGGGGGCGCATCCTGGACGCCGCCGAAGAAGAGTTCGCTCGCGGAGGGCTGTTGGGTGCCCGCACGGAGGCCATTGCTGCTAAAACCGGTGTAACCAAGAGCATGATTTTCTACCACTTTGGCGACAAAGAGGGTTTGTATCAGGCCGTGCTGCAGCGAGCCGTTTCCATGCGCGTGGCAACCATACAGAAAACCGATTTACATAATGCTAGCGTCGAATTGTCCCTGCGAAATTTTGTTGATAGTTTTCTGCGTGACCTGAGCGGCAATCCGAATCTGCCTGCAATTTTCTTTTATGAAGGAATCCAGAACAAAGGAAAGTTCTACAGTCAGATTGCCATCACGTCTTTGTATGCTCCTCTGGTCGATATCCTTAAGCGTGGCTCTGAGTCCGGTCAGTTTCGGGATGTTGATCCTCTTCATTCCGCAGTCAACATTATTGGTATGTGCGTCTTTTATTACTGTAGTATCGATAACGTCAAGCACTTGTGGCCACCAGGCACGAATCCACTTTCAACCGAGATGATCGAAATGCACAGACGAATGGCGGTAGAACAGACTGTAGCCAGTGTGCTTGCGCCTTGTAAAACTACAGAATAGTTTTTAGTTTTTCGTTCAGGTAGTCATCGGACAGGGCACCAACTTCCTGAGATACCAGGTTGCCGTTTCGATCGATGAAACATGTTACAGGAATAGCACTAACACCGAGCCCAAGAGCGAGATTTGCAGTGCTTGGATTGTCCACGTCATATCGTACGAAATCTATGTTTTGATATCTCGCTCTTGCCGCCTCGATGGTTGGCCCGTAAGCCCTGCAAGCACCGCACCAATCAGCGCCGAATTCCAGTACGCGCGGTCGATGAGAGACGCTGATTTCGCGCCTGATCTCGGTCAATGTGGTTCTGCGCACTGACTCAGCCTTGGCTCTTTCATGATGAACAATTCCAAACATGACAATCGCTGCTGTGCAGACAGCTAGTGCTTTCTCTGTCAAATAGGTTTTCGGTGGCGGCGGCGGTGTCGTTCCGTATTTTTTTCCGCAATATCGGCACGTGCTGAAGTCAGTGAAGTCTGACATATTGCAATGAGCGCAAAGTTTAGTGCTTGCATCTGCTGAATTCATAGACTTGAATTCCTCTGGTCTTCATGTCGACATAAGTCTATGTTCCACAAATGTGTCTCAACAAGTCCGATTACCCTCGTTAAAGTCGAACGTTAAACGAGCGAATGACTTGCTTTTGAAGCTGTTGCCTTGCTTGCTTGCGACCTTTCCGTATGC
Source organism: Drouetiella sp. (assembly GCA_036702955.1). Lineage (GTDB taxonomy): Bacteria > Cyanobacteriota > Vampirovibrionia > Obscuribacterales > Obscuribacteraceae > PALSA-1081. Next base: position 62,446 of record DATNPY010000018.1, read on the forward strand.
ACTTCCCTGTAAGCTGGAGCGAACGAACTTTTGCGGTTTTATAGAGATTTGCTAACGCTGTGGGGAACATATTAGATTAATCCGTAGAAGACCTGAGAACGTTCGAACTGGTTTCAAGGTCCAATCAATGCTAAAAAACTCGAGAAATTTACAGCAAAAACTTTCACTCAGTTTAGATAAAAGTTAGTATGAACACACCTGTCGCTGATTCATCTAGCACACGAAGCGCATGTGCAGTCGTCGCTTCAGAATCACTGCAGTCAGTGATCCTGCCAACCAGGAGTGAATTTGTACTGGGGCGCATTTTCGCTTCGCTGGTAGTAAAAAAAACAGACGGAAAGTACGGATTAAATTCACCAGCGATAATGAGATGGCTGGGGGTTTTTTATCTCTGCATCTTTTTGTTTTGCGAGTTGACGTCCTGGAAGACAAATTGGTTCTTCGTCATGTTGGCCGCACTAATATTAGGCTCGTCGCTGATGAATTTCAGGCGTTTTCTCTGCTTTTCAGCGGATGGGATCGCTCGAAAGCTCTACTCCGATACTTTAGGGCGTTTTGTCGCGCCAGCGTTTTTGCAGCGTTTTAGACTAAAATCCAGGGGGCTCAAGCTTTGGTCTGAACTACGGGCAGTGCGATTTGTTCCGAAAGAGCGACTGCCGCGGTATGCCAACGGTATACTGCTCGACCGTTCAGACTCGATCGTTCTCGATTGGGAAGTTCCAACTGGAACCCTGAGCGCTCTGTCAAAAAACGTAGTTCACGCGGATTACATCAGTCTAGATGCTTTGACAAGCGCTCAACGCGAGCAGCTGTTTTTGATGCTGTCTCGATATGCGCCCCAGGAAATTCTTTCGCCGGAAATTCTCTTTCTTCAAGTACAGGCGCTCTGTGGTGGTGAGTCCAATCTGAGCGACTATACCCAGATCTGGCTAGATGAATTCAACCGACGTTTTGAGATTTCCAACTATGTTTCGCTGCCGGCCGGAGCGCTTTGCGGGAATGGCCGTTACATAATCAATATGACTATTTCAACCAAAATAAATACCTCAACCTACCTTGCCGCAGAAAAGAGCGGGCAGCGTGTAGTCATTAAGGAGCTTGTCACACCAGCAGACAGCAGCGACGTCGTCCAGGAAAAGCAGCAGCAGCAATTTCTGCGCGAAGCTTCCATTCTGGCTAAACTCAATCACCCTTCGATAGTGAAAGTGAGAGATTGTTTTGTTGAGAACGGTCGGAGCTACCTTGTGATGGATTGTGCGCAAGGCAAAAACATGCGCGAGCTAGTTCACATCGGCGGTGTGATCGATGAACGAACTGTTCTTGATGTGGCACTGGATTTAGTATCTGTGTTGCAGTACTTGCACGAACAATCTCCACCTATATTGCATCGAGACCTGACACCAGACAACCTTGTTTTCATAGAACATTCAAAGTCGGTAATGGTGATCGACTTCGGTTCAGCAAATGTTTTTACGACAGGCAAAACCCAGACGCTTGTTGGCAAGCAGTTTTACATGCCGCCAGAGCAGTTTAAAGGTCAACCGACGCCGGAATCTGACATTTATGCATTTGGAGCGACGCTATGTTTTCTGGCTTGCGGCAAGGATATGTTGAGTATGGCAAAGCTGCCGCCTCTCTCTCAATATGGTGTGCGTTCCGAACTCATACAGCTGATCGAGGACTGCACCAGATTTGATGCATCTGACAGACCAGACCTTTTACAAATAGCTTCGCGACTTAACAGCATTAAAATCGATTTGAAGGTCGGTGAGTAACGTGCCTGCAAAAACTTTTAAAAAACTTGAATTACCAAAACTCACGGAACTTCCCAAGTTTCCAAAGTTAACCAGGAAAGCCAAACCTGAGGTTAATCAGCGAGAGGGACGGCTGACACTTCTAACATCTAAACTTCTTGAGTCAACGGAGGGCAATAACAACGCAGCAGGCTTCAAGTGGCGTGTTTATGCTATTGGTCAGCTGACTAACAACACTTTCAAGTCCATGTTCGCTGTAATTTTCGTGCCGTTCTTTTTAATATTCATATCTTCCTCCTGGCATGATCTTAGTTTGATTAGTGTTTGGGCCGCATTGCGTCCAACCTTTATATTTCAGGCTCTTGCGACCGTGGAAGTGATAGCGCTGCTTTCGCTGTTCTCGAGTTCGTATATTGCTTTCATCAATATGCTAACCAGCGCAAGCGCGCAAGCTGGTCAAAATCCTTTTCCCTCCTCTGTTTACTTGCAAACAGAAGGTTTCGCTTTTGGGAACCGCAACAACTTAATAACCTGGGAGAACGTCAGAGCGGTCAAAGTGAGAGAGCTCCTATTCATGGGCATGTTGAGAACTGGCGTTCTTGAACTTTATGTTAACGAGGGGAAAGTAAAGTTCTGGAGAAAGTTGTTTAACACGTTCAAGGTGGATGGTTTAAAACGTTCCTTTTATTTCTTTGATCCTGTGACGCAAAAGCCTGTCCAAGACGAATACGAGGGCGTTTGCCTGAGGCTGCCGTTGATTATCTTCGGCTTCGAAAATGAGAAGCAAAAGTTTTTAGCTGCAATCAAAAAGCACGTTGATCCTGATTCATTTGACGGTGATTTCGAGATTGAGAGCACCGCTGGCGATGCTGCAAGCTTTACGCAATTGTGGTTGTCTGAGCTCAGGTCTTCTAACCAGGGCGATCTTAAGAGACGATTGGAGATTGGGCACTCACTTTGTGAAGGACGTTATATCGTGGAAGGAGTTTTCGGCTATGGTGGATTTTCTGTAGTCTATTCTGCAAGAAGGATTGCGTCAGAGACTGATGAACAATCTGCTGATTTTCAGTCTATTCAGGTGGCGATCAAAGAAATTGTCTTGAACTCCGGTGGCACGCGGACATCGAAAGAAAATATTTTGAAACACATTGTCTCTGAAGTGGACTTGTTGAAAAGTCTGCATCACGACAATATTGTTCGATGCCTGGACCTGTTTACTGAGGGTGGAAAAATCTATGTGGTTTTGGAAGCTTTTGAAGGCAAAAACTTGCGCGAGCATGTGGAGAACAGCGGACCTTTGAATGAACATCGTCTGGCAGAAGTTGCTTTACAATGCTGCTCGATTTTGGACTATCTGCATAGTCGCGCAAAGCCTGTTATCCATCGGGATTTTACTCCCGATAATTTGATTAACACGAATGACGGCATCAAGTTGATTGATTTCAACGTGGCTGAGGAAGCTAACGCTAATTCCTCCCAGACTATTGTAGGCAAGCACGCTTACCTGGCACCGGAGCAATGGTGTGGACAATTTACGCCATCTGGTGACTTGTATCAACTTGGCTGCACTCTCTACTTTTTGGCGACTGGTTCTGATCCTGAACCTCTGACTCAGTCGATATTGACTGAGTCGATCGTTCAGGCGCAGATGAGTGCGGTTGTGCGTAAACTCACAGCTCCTCACGCAGAGGATCGCTTCGTAAGTGCTAAAGAGCTCAGAGAGACACTACTCAGCATGTACCCCGATCTTGGAACATCATGTTCGTCTGAATCTTCGTTTCCGCAGAGTGAAGGATAAGGTGCATGTCGAGTAATTTTGATGAGCGCCTACAGGAACAGCAGATAAATCTGCGTGCGACGCCAGGCGGCGACGGTGAGAACTCCAAGGATGCTCCTCAGACTGCGAGCCCTATTGCAAAAGAGAGACCTACTGCGAAGGAAAGACCTGTTGCAATACAAGGCGGCGAGCATCCTGGCGATGGGCCTGATTTACCAGGTGCTTCGGTATCGATATCAGACGCTGGTATGTCCGGTGGCAATAAAGAATTTAACGCCAGACAATATCGTTCGCTTGCAAAAAGAGTTCCATTAAAACGAAGTCGCTTCAAGCTTCCAATTGTTTTATGGGTTCTTTTGCTCCCAGTTTTCGTCGCTCTGGTCTGTTTGATTACTGACCCGACTGCACCCTATGTGTTTCAAAAAATGTTTTTTACTCCTTCGTTCTCTAACAAAGCTGCCAGTTTGTTGACGCAAGCAATTAATAAGCGGAGAGATCCCGAACTGCTGCAGGATCGTGCAACGACCTATCGACTTTTGCATCGATATGCGGATGAAGAGAAAGACTTGCAAGAGCTATATGATCTTGGATATAGAAAATACAATTCTATGTTCGATATTGCTCAAGCGCGAGTAAACAGTGGAGTTTTCGATGAGCGCACATTTAAGCTGCTTCGGAAGCCTGTCGAAGAAACAATCGCTGCACGAACTAACCCTGAAATCAAGTCGCAAATTCGTGCGCTGGAGCCGTCGGTGTACGCACTGACTTTATTGGGTGATGATTGGGCCTTGCAGTCGCTAAAGCCTGGCGACGATTTGATAGATGAGGAGATTGACCTGGCCAGGGGAATACGCAGACGGGAGCAGGGAGACACGAAAGACTCTCTAATGTTTCTCAAGAGAAGCAAAACCGCATGTGACGGAGAATCTGATGTTTATAACTCTGCTCGAGCGCAGTCTTTTATGGCGCTGCTCAAGTTGGATGAAAAAGACCCTTCAGGTGCGATAGCAACGCAGCCTACCGAAACTGACGATCCTTATTTCTTGACCGATCCTACTCACAGGCTTGTCATGGGCTGGATAGCTTTTGAAAAGGGTGATATGCATACGGCGTTGGATGAGTGCAATACAATTTTAAGTACGGAGGATGATTCCTTTAGAGATTTCACCAACGCTGGTGTTTTATCGTCTGCCCACTATCTCAGAGCGATGATATATAACCAATCGGGACAGCACGCTCAGAAGACAAAAGATCTTGCTGAATACGACAAATACTCTGCTCTGGGCAAAGTTTTCATTCCCAAACCTTATCGCAATGCACTGCGGAGATAGGGGAAGCTCGCGGAGCTATGACCCTGCGATAGTTTCTTTCTGCATATTAGCTAAAGCAGCCGTGAGAATTCCTACGTTAGCAAAATCTTCGAACGAGCAACCGCGAGATACATCGTTAATTGGATGATTGAGCCCTTGCAAAATCGGTCCGGTCGCTATTGCGCGTCCGAGTCGTTCAGTAATTTTGTAAGCGATGTTTCCGCAATCTAAGTTTGGAAAGATGAATACGTTAGCACCCAGGTCTACAAATGGGCTGTCCGGTGCTTTCTTCAACGCGACCTCCGGAAGAAGAGCGGCGTCGAATTGCACTTCGCCATCCATTACAGTACCGGGGCAGAGTTCCTTAGCTAATCGCGTTGCTTCTTTGATTTTGTCGACCAGTGGACTTTTAGCGCTGTCACGTGTAGAGAAAGACAGAAAAGCTACACGCGGTTCGTAGCCAAATGATTTGACTGTGTGCGCAGTGGCGTGGGCAATGTCTGCAAGTGTAGCGGCGTCTGGATCGATATTTACGGAGCAGTCCGCGAAAAATAGCAAGCGTTCAGGCCATTCCAATACGAACAGCGATGATGCTTTGCGGAAACCCTCTTTGAGTTGAATGATCTCAAACGCTGGGAGAAATGGCTTTGTCTCGCTGTTCAAGCCTGACACCATGCCGTCAGCTTTTCCCTTTCGCACCATCATTGCGCCATAGTAATGGGACAATTTGATTTTGGAAGCAGCTTGCTCTGTCGTGATTCCTTTGTGTTTTCGTAGATCAAAATAAGTCTTTGAAAAGTCATCCAGATCTGAACTTGTTGCAGGATCGACCATCTCGATGCCACTCAGATCGATGCCCAGCGATTTTGCTTTCGACTCAATTTTCGAAGCGTTTCCAAGTAAAATTGGTGTCGCAAAACTCTGCTGATGAAGCAAGTCTGCAGCGCGTATCGCACGTTCTTCCAATCCCTCTGGATAGACGATTCTTTCGCCGGTCCCACGCACCAGATTTTTCATTGAATCAAGGAACATTGTTCACGTCTTCTCGTTTGATTCAATTATCGTAATCGCTTCAGTTGTTGCATCTGCTTCGATTTCTGCGTGTGCTTCAATTGATGTATTGGCTTCAGTTGTTGTATGAACTTCAATTTTTGGATGAGCTTCAATTGTTGCATGTGCTTCAATTTTTGCTGTCATAGACGTAATCCCAGCCGCTGTTTTTCAGCTCTTTCTTGTCAGCCGGTTTGCTGATTGGTGTTGTCGCTGCCTGACGCTGGCTCTGAGTCGCTGCGTCGGAGGCTGCGGCACCGGCTGTTGCTCTGGCACGAGCTCCAGCTTCGCCTCTGGCTGCGGACCCTTCTCCAGCTCCGGCTTTTTTCGTTCCGGTCGATGCGCCTGTTGCGGCTTGATTGTTTGCCACCTTGGGCGGTGGCGCTTGCATTCTCAGAATTTTGTTGATGTCTTTAATATCTTGTTCGATAGCAGCTTTGTCTTTGGCTGGTGGATTGCACTTGAGCGCTCGCTGAAACGTTGCAACAGTCTCTTTCAACTTGTCTTGCTTCAGATATACATTAGCCAAATCGTTCCAGGGCATCCAGTCTTTGTCGTTTAGCGCCAGTGATTTTTTGTAGGCGTCCTCAGCATTTGCATAATCGCCGACCTTTCTGTATGCAACACCAAGATTCGTGTAGAAATCGGGATCAAAGGTGTATTTGCCAACTGCCACTTTGAAGTCTTCGAGCGCCTGCTGGAACTGCTCTTTTTGCAGATAACGATTGCCTCGATTGTAGTAGGGCAACGCGTCGCTCCAGGCATCCTCGTCGCCCTTGCCTGGAAAACCTTCTGCCTGCGCCGGATGCGCCATCGTAGCGGAAGAAATAAGCAGGAGCGTAGCTAGTGAATACTGAATCGAAAGTTTTAGTCGTCGGTGCTGATAGGAATTTGGAATGCGAGGGAAAATCATCGACTATTTCCTTTTTAAAATCAGATTCTGCCCATCTTTGTTGCGAATAAGTTTGCCGTCAGCGCCACCAGCTATGATGGCATATGCAGAACCGTTTTTGACCGGGCAGTAGACGATTTGTCCCTTTGGCAGACTTTCTTCGCTTTCAACTTCGTCTAAACTGCCCATGGGTTTGACGACGAACCATTCTTGTTTCTTTACGAATGGATTGTAGAATGGCGCCGTGGATGTTGATTTGTTAATTGTGATCATGGGAAAGTAACCTTGAAACTCAGGGCTCAAAACGATTGGATATTTCCCGTGGTGCTGCCTGGCAAATTTTTCGACCATCGTTTGCAGCATGATCATTTGCACGCGAATGGCTTCGTTCATTGTGGTGGCATTATCCACTTTACCGCCGCCGGCTGCTGATTTTCGCCTTTTGATTTCGTTCTGCAGCTCTTCAATAGCGCTTACACGAACGTAGTCGTTTTTCTCGAGCGCATCGACCCGGGCTGTCTCAATTTGTTTTTCCAGTCCGGCGAATTTACCCGCTGAGATTTGAGCCTGCCAATCTTTCAGATCTTCGTTTTCTGCCCACCCAGCGCCGCAACAGAGTCCCCAGCAGAGGGACGTGCTTAAAATAAAAGTGGCTAAAACCCGCATCTAACGCCTGGCTTGGGGAATTCATCAACAATCTATTATATATTCTCCTGCTTGTCACGCGGAAATACATGCGAATTTGGTAATGAAGCGGTTGCACGCTTGCCGTTGACAATGTATCTTTCTTGCTGGCAATCGACAGGATATGCATGAGTCGTTCTCGCAAGCTTCGCAAAGACAGAATTCGCCAGCAACTGGCGTCGTATAGTGTCAACACTCTGCCGGGAAGTATTGAGGCAAAGGAAAATGCACCGCATCCGGTGATAACTATCATTGCCTATGGACCTAATGAACTGGTTGAACAAACAGTTACAAGCGTTCGTGAAATTGAGCCGTTTTTGAACCAATATCCAGTTACCTGGATAGATGTGGATGGGCTTGGAGACGCTGAAGTGATCAAAGAAATCGGCAAGTTCTTTCACATCCACAATCTTGCTCTCGAAGATGTGATGACCTTTCATCAGCGCGCCAAAGTTGAGATATACGACGATCAGTTTTACATTGTTGGCCACATGTTAAAGTGGGTTGACGACGAAATCAAAGTCGAGCAGCTAAACATTTTCCTGGGCAAAAATTTTGTCGTCACTTTCCAGGACGGTCCGATTGACTGCATGGATCCTGCCAGAGACCGTATCCGCAAAGGCACGGGGCGTTTGCGCTCATCGGGACCTGACTATCTAGCCTATTCTCTGTTGGACACTGTTATCGATAGTTATTTCCCGATTCTGGAAAATTACGGTGACTCGCTCGAGGATCTGGAAGAGCTGATCATTGAAAAGCCTACGCGTGCCGTGATTGGGAAGATCCACAAAATTAAGCGAGACCTGCTGATTCTGCGGCGCTCGATATGGCCTTTGCGAGAAGCCGTGAACAGCTTGTTGCGTGATTCTCCTGAGGCTTTCCAGAAGGAAACTATCATCCACTTGCGTGACTGTTACGACCACGCTGTGCAAATTCTCGATTTCATCGAAACTTATCGTGAGCTGAGTGCCGACTTGCAGGATGTGTACTTATCCAGCATCAGCAATCGCATGAATGAAATCATGAAGGTCCTTACGATAATTACCACTCTCTGCGTGCCACCAACCCTGGTGGCGGGCATTTATGGGATGAATTTCGACCCTCATGCCTCGCCCTACAACATGCCCGAGCTGCATTGGTATTTCGGTTACCCGTTTGCGCTCACTCTCATGGCTGTAATAGCTCTGATCACACTGTTTATTATGTGGATGAAAGGCTGGCTCGGCGAAACTCCATTCCAGTCAGATTCGCACGAGGCTCCTGAAACGCGCTCACTAGCAGATTCTCGCGTGTCGCCTGATTCACGCACTCTACCTGGAACTAACGCTGCTTCTTCTTTCCGTGCTTCAACAGATTCCCGACTTTCGACGGATTCCCGCACTCAAACTGCTAAGGAAGCGACATCTGATTCTCGCGCTCTGCCGGAATCCAGCCCTCCATCTGATTCTCGCACTCTGCCGCAATCCAGCCCTCCATCTGATTCGGGAAAGAAGTAAATGCAATCAATGGAAAGTGGCGCTACTTTCGATCGCACCAGGAAATACCGCTATAAGTTATGGCGCAAATGGAATGAGCGTAAACCAAACGTCGTCTTTCTGATGCTCAATCCCAGCAAAGCTGACGCCGAGAAAAACGACCAGACTATACGCACGTGCATCGGCATGGCCACCAGGTTCGGTTATGGATCGCTCGAGGTTGTGAATCTTTTCGCGCTCTGCGCAACTTATCCGGAAGAATTGCGCGCCTCCAAAAATCCTGTCGGTAAGCTGAATGACAGGTACATTCTGAATTCAGTGGAAGCGGCAGAGCAAGTGATTCTTGCCTGGGGTAACCATGGAGATTTGTTGGGGCGCAGCGATGAAGTGCTCAATTTGATTGCCGAGCACGAGCACAAGCTATTTTGTCTCGGCACAACGAAAAACGCGCAGCCGCGGCATCCGCTCTATACTCCAGCCAGCGTCGTTCCTAAGTCTTTCGCTAGTTGCGTTGATGAACTGCAGAAGGTTTGCCTTTAACAACCTTCTCTTCGCTCTTATCTGTCGCTGGTGACGCATCGTGTCGCTTGATAGCGGCATCGACTAATCCTACAAACAACGGATGCGCATTGTCTGGCCTGGACTTCAGTTCTGGATGGAACTGGCAAGCAACGAAGTAAGGATGATCAGGCAATTCGATCATCTCGACCAGTTTTTCATCTGGAGAGAGTCCAGAGAAAATCATGCCAGCTTTAGCAAGCTGCTCGCGCAGCGAATTGTTCACTTCGTAGCGATGGCGATGGCGCTCGTGGATCAAATCTGAACCATACACTGCGGCAGCCTTGGTGCCTGCTTTAAGGTGGCATGGGTATCGTCCAAGACGCATCGTGCCGCCCTTCAGCGTAACGTTGTGTTGGTCCGGCATCAAATCGATGACTGGGAACTTGCTTGCAGGATCAAATTCAGTTGAGTTTGCATTGCCCATGTTTGCGACATTGCGAGCAAACTCAATTACTGCTGTTTGCATGCCCAGGCAAAGTCCCAGGTATGGAATTTTGTGTTCGCGAGCATATTGACCAGCGAGTATTTTGCCTTCGATGCCGCGATCGCCGAATCCACCTGGAACCAGCACAGCATCTATACCCATGAGATATTCGTGGGCTCCATTCTTTTCCACATCCTCAGACAAAACCCATTTGATGTTTACAGCCGCACCAAGTTTTGCGCCTGCGTGCTTGAGCGATTCGACGACTGATATGTAAGCATCGGAGAGCATCACATATTTGCCGACGATTGCAATGTTGACAGTTTTGGTTGGACGTTTGACTCGATCGACGAGCTCTTTCCATGCCACCAGATCTGGCGGATTGTTTTGCAAGTGAACACGTTCCAGCACGCGCTCTGCCAGCCCTTCCTGTTCCATCAGCAACGGCACTTCGTAAAGGTGCTGAACGTCGCGACATTGAATAACGGCATTCAAGTCAACGTCAGTGAATAGCGCCAGCTTGTCTTTAATCGCTGGCGGAATGTTGCGCTCGGTCCTGCAAACCAGAATGTCTGGCTGAATACCGCGTGCTCTCAACGTTTCCACGCTGTGTTGCGTCGGTTTGGTCTTTAATTCGTCCGTCGTGCGCAAGTTTGGAATCATCGTCACGTGGATATAGCAAACATTGTCGCGACCGATATCTTTCCTCATCTGTCGGATTGCTTCCAGGAAGATCAAGCTCTCGATGTCTCCCACGGTGCCGCCGACTTCGACGATGACGACTTCTGCCAGCGAAGTACTAGCAGCCTTGCGCAAGAAGTTTTTGATTTCGTTCGACACGTGAGGAATCATCTGCACGGTGCCGCCAAGATAATCGCCGCGTCTTTCCTTTTCCAGGACGCTTTTATAAATGTATCCAGCTGTGACGTTGTTCATTCGACTCAGGTCGACATCGATGAATCGCTCGTAGTGTCCAAGGTCTAAATCTGTCTCTGCGCCGTCTTCGGTCACAAACACTTCACCGTGCTGGTACGGGCTCATTGTGCCGGGGTCAACGTTGAGATATGGGTCCAGCTTGACAATTGTTGTTGAAATGTTCCTGGCTCTGAGCAACCGCCCCAGAGAGGCTGCGATGATGCCCTTCCCCAATGAAGAGACGACCCCACCGGTAACAAATACATACCTGGTGTTCATATTGCCTCCTGTCTTGCTGTTCCCAAAATGATAGCCGAGCAGCTTTCTTGCTCAGAGCTGTCCCAGGATTACTATAAGCTATTCTCGCCAAGATCGGGCATGGGTCAAGTATCAACCGCGTCTAAGGATCGCCGTTGGCATCGATAAACTGGCGTTAGTCTGAATATCGATCGAGTATTTATTCGCCGATTTTGGGCACGCGGAAGAACGCGTCATCCCTTGCTGGTGCGGTCTTTAGGAGAATTTCGTGTCCCGGAGGAGCTTCGACTTCATCTTCTCTCATTACATTTGTGACCGATAGAGCATGAGACATAGGTTCTACACCGTTTGTATCAATTGCATTTAATTCTGCAAAGAATCCGATGATTTTTCCCAGTTGCTCCGCATAAAGCTTCTTCTCATCTTCTGAAAGGCTCAGGCGGGCTAATTTTGCGACATGCTCGACGTCGGCTACGGTTATCATCAGGTTTTTCTCTTGCTATTGATGTTCGGCAAGCATTAGTATTGCACGTATGCTTTCGATGTAGCATGGAGATGTAAAATCTATGAAACTTGCTACAGGCGTGCGAACTTCGGAGACTTTTTAGAATTTGTTCGCACATTACGCTCTTTTAGTTTTAGCGCTGGTGCTGATTGTAGCGGCGGCCGAACTGTTCACCAATGGTGTGGAATGGCTTGGGCAGCGGCTGGGGCTCAGTGAAGGTGTGGTGGGCAGCTTGCTAGCGGCTGTAGGCACAGCCTTGCCGGAGACGCTGATACCGATAGTGGCGGTGTTCTGGTTCGGCGGCAGGCACGGGGCTGACGTAGGCATTGGCGCCATAGCGGGCGCGCCTTTCATGCTGAGCACGCTGACTCTATCGTTGTGCGGACTATCGATGTTCGTTTTCACGCGCAGCGGGCGGCGGAAGCATGAGATCAAGATAAACAACGGATTGCTGACTCGTGACCTGTGTTTCTTCATAGTCGCTTACAGTCTTGCTCTGGGCGCTTCCTTTATGTCACCCGATCGCAACTTGAGGTTGCTTGTTGCTGCCGGGATATTTCTGATTTATCCAGTTTACGTATACATGACGATTAAGGGTGAATCGGAGATGGGTGACGAGCCGGAACAGCTCTGGTTTTCGAAACTATTCAAGAAAGAATCTACACGCCTCAGGCTGATCGTTCCTCAAATCGCTTTTTCACTTGCTGGTATCGTGGGCGGTGCAGCACTGTTTGTTGACCACATCGAAACCATCGCTAAGGGAATTGGCTTTTCCGCACTATTTTTGTCGTTGATCGTTTCTCCCATCGCCACCGAGCTGCCGGAGAAAATCAATTCGATAATCTGGGCTCGCAGCGGAAAAGACACTCTGGCTCTGGCGAATATTACCGGCGCGCTTGTCTTTCAAGCTTGTTTCCCTGTCGCTTTCGGAGTCGCGTTTACAGCCTGGAATCTTGAACCCAAAGCTATAGGTTCAGGAATTGTAGCCATATTTTCCGCCATGATTTATTTGCGACTGATCGCGAGAAACAAGCTCAAGCCCGTTCATTTGATGTGCGGTGCGGTTGCATATTTTTGCGTGATCGGGATCATCATTGCCACTGATAACGTCGATCCAATGCCGATTTCGCAGCAGGCTCAAGTCACCAACCCGAACTGACCTTTTCAATTCGCAGTTTATAGATTCGAACTAAGATTCGAACTAAGACTCTTCGGAATTGTGTGCATCGGAGACTTTCGCCGCTTCAGCTGTCTTATTCGCCTTGCGAGCCTTCTCTTCCGCTGCGTGTCGTTTCTTCTCTTCCAACTTGATTAGCGCCGCTTCTCTTATTTCCTGCGCCTCAATATCTTGCTGCAATCCCGACTGCAATCCCGACATCTGCTGAGCGAGTTTTTCATTGGTCACTTCATTCTTCGTATGAGCCCATTCAGCCGTCGCTTCTTCCTGAATCTGCTCTGACGATGGGGGCTCGGGTTTGCGGTCGAGCGGGTTGCCTTTGAACTTGGTGACCAGCCATGCCAGCGCTCCGCCGTGCTTCTTAGGCTCGTCGTGATCGCCTGGTCCGGGCGGGTAAGACGAATCCAAAATCAACTTGACTGATGCGGCAACTGGAATGGCAATCAACATTCCCAGTGCTCCCGCCATATGTTCGCCTACCAGTACCGCAAAGATTACCGCCAGTGGGTGCAGTTCCACTGCGTGTCCGATCACTTTCGGAACAACGATGTAATCTTCGACCTGACGGGCGAGGAAAAGCGCTGCTGGAATGCCTAACGACATGATATCGAAATGCAATTGTGTGCAGCCGACGATAGTTGCAAGACCAATTCCAAGTAATGGTCCGAGCACCGGAATGATCTCCATGACACCGCAAAAGATACCAATCAAGAGAGCGAATTTGATTCCAAAGCACGTCAGAATCAAATACGAAGCGGTAGACATGATGACAATCAAGATCAATTGTCCGCTTACGTATTTACTGAGCATGACGTTCATGCGAGACGAAAGATCGACGACCTCACTGCGCCGTTCTTCTGGTACGAAACGCAGGAAAAACCTGCCCACTCTTGAACTGTCTGTGATTAGATAAATCGACGAAACCAGGCACACTAAGATCGCCAGCAAACTTTTCGAGACCAAGCCACCAAAGTGCATTATTTCAGCTGGACGCCCGGCGTTTTCCAGGCTTGCCATCACGTCTGCCGTCACTTTAGGAACGTTGAAGTTGAGTGGCGTCTGCGTCGAAATCTGATTGAGAACACTTCCAATCATCTCTTCTCGCTGATCGAAAATGTCCTTGAATTCAGAAGCGAGTTGCGGTCCGAAGACGACGAGCAGACCAACGAGAGTGAACAGAGTGCCTAAGTAAATCACTCCCACTGCAATAGGTGGTTTCATCCAGCCTACTTTTCTGCACAACCATGCCACCAGTGGGTTGAGCAAGTAAGCGATGATGCCTCCGACAATAAATGGCGGAAACACTTCGCGCACATGGTAGACGAAGATGAGAAACAGAAGCAGAAAGAACCATTTGATCATCGAATTCCCTTTCTTGCCGCTAGTATCTTTCTTTTACCCGTCTCTGGTTCGGTTTTAAATCAACACTTTTAATGCACCGCTACTGGTGTTTTGTTGAGCTTGGAGAAATCATGGATATTGGCGCGCACAAGCTGTCTTAGCAGCCAGGATGGGCGGAAACGTTCGCCGTGCAGCTTCTGATAAGTTTCCAGTTCGCTCAAGCACCAATCCAGACCTTTCTCTTCGGCGATGGTGAGCAAACCTCTGTTCAATCCGCAACCGTTCGCCATGGCGATGTCGACATCACTGGCGGTGACTACTTGTTCTTGAACGGCATAGATTGCTTCGTTGAGCATTGGCAGAAGAACGCGGTAGACATCGAATTTACCAGTGTTTTTAGCTGCCGGCGCACCGATTTCTTTGTTCAATTTTTCCACTTTCGGGTTCACGGTCTTAGGCGCATCCTTCTGAGCTGGTTGACCTTTTTCGTGCATGTAGAAGCCTGCGCCTGACTTTTGACCAAGCTGTCCTTCTTTCATCATCAATTTCAAAAGTGGAGCAGTTTCGAAGCGAGGACCGTATTCGCTGTAGAGAAACTCGTTGACGTGACCGCAAATGTCGATGCCTGTCATGTCGAACAATGTGAACGGTCCCATCGGCAAACCGAATTCCACTGCCGCCTGGTCGACTTGCTCAGGTGTTGCGGAACCTTCTTGCAGAACATAAATCGCTTCATTCATATAAGGGAAGAGGATGCGGTTGACCAGGAAGCCAGGGCATTCGCGCACGCGCACTGGCGTTTTTCCGAGTTGCTTGCAAAGGTCCAGAGCGATTTTGACGGTTTCATCCGATGTCTTCACGCCCGGAATCACTTCCACCAATTTCATGAATTGAGCAGGATTGAAGAAGTGCATGCCGACGACTTTCTCGGGGCGCTTTGTCGCCGATGCAATTTCAGAGATCGAGAGTGCTGATGTGTTCGATGCAAGAATCGCGCGAGATGGGCAGACTTCATCCAGCGTCTTGAAGATGTCGAGCTTGACGTCGATTTTTTCCAGCGCCGCTTCTATCACCAGGTCGACGTTGTTGAAGCCGTTGAAGTCAGTGCTGCCCTTGATTAGTGCGAAGAGTTCGTCTGCTTGCTTCTGGCTGAGCACTTCCTTTTTGACGCGGGAGTCGTACATGCGCTTAATGTTGGCAAGCCCGCGGTCGACGAAAGATTGCTCGATGTCTTTCAGAATGACTTCAATGCCCGCCTGACTGAGCACTTGAGCGATTCCGCAGCCCATCGCACCGGCGCCAATAACCGCAGCTTTCTGGATTTTCATAGAAAACGTCTCCCCGCTCATTACGTCTTGAACCCGTCATGCTAGCATTTCCAGGAAATGGCTAAGCTTCACACCATTATCCAAGGCGCCTTACGGTCAACCGCTTGTCACACTCGTTTGTTTAAGGATTCACATACATGCCCTTAATGACATCATTGATGCGCTGTACTCCTGCCGTAGCAGCGGGTGCTGACGATACCCCTAAACATCTGGGTTGGGTCATGCTGACGGCGCTCGGCATCGGTGCCACCATCGGCGCTGGAATATTTGCCATGCCGGGAATCATTGCGGGGAAAGCTGGACCGGCGGGCATTCTTTCATTTCTGATCACAGGATTTGTGATTTCGATGGTGGCAATTTGCTATGACCAGTTTTCGCGCCGCGTCACACATGGCGTCTCTGCTTACAGCTATGTCTACCATTCGCTTGGCGAGTTGTTCGCGTGGATTGTCGCTTTCGGTCTTTTTCTCGAGTACAGCTTCGGCTCATCGGCTGTGTCGATCGCCTGGGGCGAGTACTTGAAGACCTCACTGGGATACACCTTGCCCCAGTTCTGGGCGGGACCTGTAAATGGACCGGATGGTTTCCATTTTGGAATCAACATCGTTGCCGTCGCTGTTGTGACCGTAGTTACGTTGATTTTGATGTTCGGCGGAGTGAGCAAGTCTGCGAAGCTGAACTTTATTCTTGTGTGCTTGAAGCTCGGGCTGTTAGTCATGTTTCTGGCAGTGGGAGCACGCCACGTCAACCCTGCCAACTGGACTCCGTTCATGCCCAAAGGTTGGGATGGCGTGCTGAAAGGTGCTGCCTTAGCCGTTTTCCCTTACGTTGGATTCGACGCGCTTTTTACATTTGCGCGTGAATCTAAAAGTTTAAAAGACACAAGACTGGCTACAGTACTGTGCGTGGGCATCGTTGCATTCTTGTACGTCACAGTCATGGCAGTGGCAACCGGACTGGCTCCATGCTTCATCAATGGCGTCGGAAACCCGCTATTCGTCGGCAACGAGGCTGCAGCACCGCTGGCAAAATTGCTTGCCAACGCGGGCGAAGAATGGACATCCAAATTCATTTCTTTCGGAGCGGTACTCGGCATTTTCAATGTGCTATTGGTTCTTTGCATGGGCGGACCGCGCATCTTCAGAAACATGGCTGAAGATGGATTGCTTCCTCCAATTTTCAAAAAGACAAATAAGGGAAATCCTGTTGTCGGCATTGCTTTGAACGGCACAATCGTCGCCCTGACAGCAGGACTTGTGCCATTCGGAGAGATTGCCGACATGATGGTGTTGGGAACGCTCGTCGCTTTCATGTTCGTGGGTATCGGCGCCTGGCGCTTAAAACTCGTCAATCCAATCGTGGCGCTGCTTGCCTCGGTGGGCTGCGTCATACTCATGGGGCACCTGGGTCGCCTCGTTTTGCAGGTGTACTGCATCACCCTGCCATTAGGTCTGTTGATTTACTTCAGCTATAGCCGCCATCACAGCAATCTCGCCAAAGCAGAGGCAGCCGCAGAGACGCCAGAGGACCTGATCAAGTCGGCTTAGAGATTGTCGAACTGGGACTGTGGTTGTTAGCTTTAGCAATCGAGCCAGCTTCAGTTGGGACGGTCAGATACTCTGGCCCTGATTGAATCTGCCAGAGAAACTATCGGCTTGGCATCATACTCTTGTTGCTTGCTTGCTCTCATACGCCAGAGCTGGGCGGCAGGCAGGTCTGGCTTACCGAGCTTGCCAGTGGCGAGCCAGTCGGCAACTTTCAACTGCGCCTCGGCGATGTTGTTTTCAGCAGCAACTAAGTAATATTCGAACGCCAGTTTGAAGTCTTGTGGAACGATGTGCCCTCCTTCGTAGTACTGGGCAAGCTCAAAACTTGCCGTGGCTACAGTGAAGTCACTATCAAGACCCTGCACAAACAATTTGAGCGCTTCTTTGTGATTCCCCAATTCCTTCAATTTATAAGCTTCGGTGACTGTCCGTAGAGGAGCATTCAGCATTTTCGTATTCGCCTCCGCAATGGCCACGTAAGGTATGCCCAGACGGTTAGTGCGGGTCAAACTATTCCGTAAAAAAAACAAAAAAAATTTCGGCTGACATTTTTCCGACACAATATTGCCGCAATATGATTTCAGCAGAAGAGACATGCATCGCCTCGGCTGCAAATCTTAAGGGCAAGCGCGGAGAGGGGAGACCCTCTCTTAGTGCATTTTGGGACTTTTCAGGCGCCGTTGATGTATTCTGCCCATACCCGGAATGCCGACAGGTAACGTTGAATCGGAATAGCCGAGGAATCTATCGATCTCGGAACAGCCGATAATTCGACTTACGTTAATCTGAACTGCCGAGTAATCGGCCGACCTTGATTCGGAATCGCCGATGGCATTGAATTAGAGGACCAGGAAAAAGGAACAGCAATGCCTACTGACATCAACGTGCCGCCGATCAGGCACAAAAACATCAGCGTGCGTAAGGACGTGCCCGCACAGATGCGCGATGGCGTAACGCTTTTCGCCGACATTTATCGCCCCGATGTGCCCGAGCCGTTGCCGGTTCTTCTGCTGCGCACACCATACGACAAAAGCATGGCGCAGAATACTGTCTTCCTGAATCCAGCCTGGTACGCACGCTACGGTTACATGGTAGTGGTGCAGGATTGTCGTGGGCGCTACGCCTCGCAAGGCACGTGGTGCCCATTCGACGCCGAGTCCGCCGACGGTCATGACACTGTGGAATGGGCGGCGGATCTCGAGGGCTCCAACGGTAACGTTGCCATGTACGGTTTTTCTTATCCTGGCGCAATTCAGCTGCAAACTGCAGCTACCAGACCGCGCGGTTTAAAAACGATAGTTCCCGCAATGACTTCAGCAGACTTCTTTGATGGCTGGACATACGAGGGAGGCTGTCTCTCCCAGGCTTTCATCCAATCGTGGGTGATGTATTTGTGTCAGGATACGGCTCGTCGTGCTGGTCACTTTGCCATGCAGAAGCGCATGTGGTCCGCTTTTATGTCGCTCCCGGGAGCCTATTTCAACACGCCTCTAAAAGACTCAATACTCGAAGCTGAAACGTACGCGCCGTATTATTTGGATTGGCTTGAGCACGACAAATATGATGAATACTGGTCGAACAAATCAGTGCGCAATTCTCTGGTCAACATAGAACTGCCGATTTTACACGTGGCTGGATGGTACGACGTCTTTCTTTCCGGCTCCATCACTAATTATCTGGAGATGAATAAGCTTGCTCAGTCGGCTCCTGATCGAGGCGAACAGAAGCTAGTAATCGGGCCATGGCACCATCTGCCGTGGCAACAACAAATCGGTGCTTGTGATTTTGGTAGCGAAGCGCGCAATATAGTCAACTTGCTGCAACTGAATTGGTTGGACAAGCACATGGGGTATGGGGCGGCTCAATGTGTAGAAGCGACTGCACGTCCAAATCTGCAGGACGCCAGGGTTTCGGTCTTTGTGTTGAATTTAAATGAGTGGAAAAATTTGGCGGAATGGCCACCGCCAGATGCGCGCGACACTTTCTTCTATCTACATTCTGGTGGCCGAGCGAACTCACTGAGTGGCGATGGAACACTGTCTCGAACAGAACCGGCCGACGAGGCGTGGGATGCTTATCTGTACGATCCTGCTAATCCTGTTTTCAGTCAGGGCGGCCACAGCTGTTGCTTTGAGGAGTTGGCTCCGATGGGACCAGCAAATCAGCGCAAAAACGAAATCAGAAATGACGTATTGGTCTACACGACAGATGTTCTTGATGACGATGTGACGGTGATGGGGCTCGTGAAGACCAGCTTCTACGCTTCATCTACAGCTGAAGACACTGATTTCGCACTCATGCTTAGCGATGTTGCCGAGTGTGGTCGTTCAATCAATATCGTCAACACTATAGTTCGCGCCAGTCGCCGAAACTCGCTCAGTAAGCCTGATTTGATAGAACCAGATAAGGTTTACGAATACAATGTCGACATCGGCTGGACTGCGGCTCTGTTCAAGAAAGGGCATAGAATCCGGCTTTCGATTACCAGCTCCAACTTTCCGCACTATGCTCGAACGCCTAACAGTGCTACAGTTTTGCCGATTGATGCGGACTTGAATGATTGGAAAGTATCAATGCAGACGATATTTCACGATGCGCAGTACCCATCTTGCTTGATACTTCCTGTTGTCTAGACCAAGCCAATTATTGCCTGTAAAGATCGCCGTGATGATGGTTTGTTACAGCTGGCTAAAAAAACGCGGGAGCCCCGATAAATCGGCAAGTTTACTCAGACCATAGCTGTGCTTAAACCGCTGGGGCTGCCCAAAGATATGCTTTTCCAAGTATAATCGCGCGGTACTTGACGCGTTCGGCGCGTCATTCTGTCTAAGGAAATCGAAAGGCCATGATTGTAGTCAGCGAAGTATCTAAGGGGTTCGGCACGCGCACGCTGTTCGATAACGTATCCGTCAAATTTAGCCCGGGCAATAGATATGGACTTACCGGTCCTAACGGCGCTGGTAAATCAACGTTCATGAAAATTTTGACCGGTCAGGTCGAGCCGACCAATCGCGGCACTGTCAGTCGTCCCAAAAAAATCGGTGTTTTGAAACAAAACCAATTCGCTTATGACGACGAGCGTATCATCGACACCGTCGTCATGGGCAATGAGACGCTGTGGTCAGCCTTCAAAGAGCGCGATGCTCTGTGCGAAGTGACCGATTTGACCGAAGAGCAGATGACCAGACTCGGGGATCTCGAATCAATTATCGCTGACGAGAATGGCTACACAGCCGAGTTGGAAGCTGCTGAAATTTTGCGGGGCATCGGCATTCCTGACGAGCAGCAGGAAAATATGATGAACACTCTGCCGACTGACTTCAAGTTCAGAGTGCTGCTTGCTCAGGCGCTATTTGCGGGTCCGGAAGCCCTCCTGCTGGACGAGCCGACGAACCATCTGGACCTGGAATCAATTCACTGGCTGGAAGAATTTCTACATACCTACGAAGGAATTCTGGTTGTCATTTCTCATGATCGACATTTTCTCAATTCAGTCTGCACGCACATCGCCGACATCGATTACGACACGATCATTCTCTATCCTGGCAATTATGATGACATGGTTGAGCATAAATTGCAGGCCCGACAGAGCGTCGAATCTGAGAACAAAGATAAAGCCAAAAAGATCGCTCAGTTGCAGGAGTTCGTGGCTAGATTCGCTGCTGGTCAGCGTTCCAGTCAAGTGCAGTCGCGAAAGAAAGAGATCGCTCGTCTGGCACCGCAAGAGTTGAAGAAATCAAATATTCAGCGTCCGTTTATTCGCTTCGAACAAGAAAAGCCGATTGGTCGGGAAGTGCTTATCACTAAGGGTTTGACCAAAGGTTTCGATGGTAAGACTCTGTTCAAAGATCTCGATCTGGAAGTTTTTAGAGGTGACAAGGTCGCCATTATTGGATCGAATGGTGTTGGAAAGACTACCTTGCTTCGTTGCTTGATCAATGACCTCGAGCCGGATGCGGGCACTGTCAAATGGGGTGATGCCGCCTCTTTCAGTTATTATCCGCAAGATTATCACGAGGCGATTCAACCAGGTTCTACGGCGCTCGATTGGTTGATGGCGTACATGAAAGACGAGGGTCACCAGTTCGTCAGAGGCTTGCTTGGACGCATGTTGTTTTCAGGTGATGAGAGTTTGAAGGCGACGGAGTCTCTATCTGGAGGAGAGTCGGCGCGTTTGCTTATGGCGAGAATGATGATGCAGAAAAATCCCATTCTCGTATTTGACGAGCCGACAAATCACCTGGATCTTGAAGCTGTATCAGCGCTTGCTGAGGGACTTTCGGTCTTCCCCGGTACAGTGTTTATCGTTACACATGACCGCGACTTGATTTCAGATGTCGCTACACGAGTGATTTCATTCACACCGAATGGATTGGTCAACTTCCTCGGTACATATGATGAATACTTGCAAGAGCACAAGTTCAAGGAGCCTGCCAAAAAGGGCAAGTGGTAAAGGTCAGCAGTCACTCGGCGGATTGCTTCTCCATCAGCTTTACCTGAACTTCACCGGGCGGACCCAGATTGCTCAGCATGCGTTCGTAAATGCGCCTGATGCGATTGTTTTGAATGTCTTCGATGTTCATGCGCGTCAGGTCGAATTTTAGTTCTCTTCCGTGCCTGCGCACCACATAATCTACGTGAGTACCAGCGACACCGTCTGCGGTGTGCCATGTTGAGCGCTGAGTCTCATGCCCATCAATGACATGGTCTGCATACGAGACGACAACGTCACCAGGTCGAATGCCCGCCAGCGCCGCCGGGCAGTCAGGAAAGACCTCGCCGACTCGTTCTGTTTTGCTGAATGGATGTTTGACCATGACCACACCAAGTATTCCGTAATTGAGGCTGCGATAAACTTCGCTGGTCCAGCGCTTTCCAAATAAGCTGAAGCCGGGCGAATGTTTGCGCTCGATTTTTCCCTGCAGAGCCGGACTCGACTGGGAGTCCGGCGGCGATGGAGACTGTGCTTGCGCTTGCGTTTGTCGTTGTACTGGCGTTTCTGTTTGTACTTGCTCTTGTGATTGTGACTGTACCTGACTTTGTGGTGATTGTGATTGTGATTGTGATTGTGATTGTGATTGTGGTTGTCGTTGACTGGTGTCTTCAGCGAATGCGGTCGCCGCGAATGCGCTCGCGGCGATGAGCGAACCGGCAATGCCTTTCGATGCAAAGCTGAGCCAATCAATGTTTCGGATGCTGCTTTTCGAGACCGAAACGTTTTTTGAAAAGCCGCTCTGTAGAACAATCCGCATTCGGAAAGCTCTCATCACAAGTAATGCTCTCGTTTCAACTGCTCAATGATTTTGTCGTTAGTTTCAGTAGCGGCGCTCATCTTATGCAGCGCTTGCAGAGCACGTTTCTTCTCGTTCAGAAGGCAGAGGTCACCAACATGGGCGACCAGACTCGCGCGGGTATGGTCTTTATTCCAGGCCGCATAAGCTGCTGTAGAGTGTTTCGCGATTTCTTTGGGAAATCGAGCGGTGACATTGACCAGCTTGTTACCCTTGCCCCATTGCCAAATTTGCAGCGGTCCACCCATGTCTGGCTGCATCAAGTTCCAGTCTTCTGTTAAGTATTCGATTTTGTTGTCGCCGCGCAAATCGGCAAGACGTGGGCTGTTCAAACCCCACTCGTGGGTCGAAACTTTCATTTTTTTCGCTGCCCGGTCGTAGTAGTAGATCATTTCGCATCCAAGGCGGGAACTACCAACTATTCGCGTGACCCGCAGATCAGTCATTACTTTACCGTGTGGATCAATTTGTGTAGTCACAAAAGGACCGAAACATTCTGGAGAGCTGTCTTTTCTCTTGTCGCTGTTCTCGATTGCAGGCGGCTTTACGGGCGCTGAATAGAGAGTTCGGCGACCCTTTTTAATGCTGAGAACTAGTTCCTCACCACCGAAATCGTAAAAAGCTTGTTTCCAGTGCAGAGACGCCCTGGTATTGCCTACAGTGCTAAAGCTATTTCCCCATGTCGGGTGCGTCTTTTGTGAGCTGATGTCACCAGGGTCTATCGAAGGTTGACGCCGTTCATAACGATGAGTTTGATCGTTATATGCATATTCGTAGTTCGTATTATCTTGATAGCATTGCTTTTGGATTTCAACTGCGTTCTCGTCCTGGTCGCCAATTGCGGCAATCGCCGGACCAGCGATGTTGACAATATCTGCTTTTCCCTTCTGGCTGGTGTATCTGTCTGCGCCTGCCCGTTTTCCATTTCGAAGGATCGTCAGCCTTCCAGAAGTTCTTGCTTCGCCCTCGTCGAAGATGTCTCTGTTTACGATCAGTCTGGCTGATATCTTGTCGTCTGACGAAGTGAAAATTCTGTCTTGTTTTGGACGTACCCAGTTTGTCGTATATAACGGTGCGCTCGTCAAATCTGCTTGTGCGCTCTGGCAACACAGAAACAGTGTTGCTAGCAAAGCCTGAGTCACTGAAGTTTGCCCAAGGTAAGTTAAAGTCGTCGTTTTTCCACCAGATGGACAGGTCACAGTTTTCCCTCTCAGTTTCATGGTTCGATGCGCTCCAGCGTTCGAACAACTCTTTCCATCTGAATTACTCACCAACAATGAAAAATAGGGAAATCTTGACCGATTTACGTACGCCTTCTATCCGTTAGCTGTTCGCCTTGTACCCAACTGGCTATCCGCCTTCGGTATCCACGACCTTATAACCAACTCCGTAAACGGTTTCGATGATCGATGGCTTTCCGTCATGCTCCAGTTTTCTGCGCAGATTTTTGATATGCGTGCGGATGATTTCTGGTGAAGCATCTTCTTCCGCCTTCCAAACGCGGCTGAGCAACGCCTCTGCACTGAATACGATATTGCGATGGCGCATCAAAAATTCAAGCAGTGCGAATTCTTTTGGTACCAATTTCACCGGCTGGTCATTGAGGGTGACGCAGAACCTGTCGCGGTCCAGCTCGACGCTTCCAACTTTGAGCGTGTTCGATGTGAGTGCAACCGAGGAACGACGCGCCAGGGCTTTCACCCGAGCCGACAACTCCCGCACTTCGAAAGGTTTTGTCAGATAATCATCAGCTCCCGAACCCAACCCTTCTTCTTTGTTTGAGAGTGTAGTGTTCGCTGTCAACATCAAGATGCCGCCTCTGCCCCCCCTGTTGCGGTACTCTTTGCACAACTCGACACCAGACACGTTGGGTAAATTCCAGTCGAAAATCAAGACGTCATACTGGAACAATTTCAATTTTTCGAGTGCGATTGAACCATCTTCCTCAGCCTCCACCGTGTGGTGGTCGATCTTCAAGCAATCACTGATCACCTTTAAAATCTGTGGATCGTCTTCAACGACAAGAATTTTAGCCACGCGCTCGCCTCATTATCAGACCGTCTCGGCACCCGTCTCTGCAGGGCGGTGGGCGTCCGATCGCCCGGTAAATAGTCTAGCAATTAGTGAGGTATATGAATTGTATGGATAATTCCTATACTGATTGGCTTTCCAAACATGACCGGCGCGGTTGAATCAGCTTTTAGCCGGAAGATGCAGCTCATTAGCTTGATGAGTGGTCTCGCTACGTGTCTGATAGGCGTTGCGTCACTACTGGCTTGGGTCTCAGGGCTTTCAGCCCTGGTCGTTTTCAAGTCGATTCCTTCTTTCCCGTTTATCATCGCCGGCCTTGCACTTTGCGCTTTGCAAGCCAGACAAATCAAGTCGCCCGTTCATGTTCTTGGGCTGGTGCTCGCTGCTGGGCTTTTGTTTGTTTCTGGGCACGACCTGTTTGACTTGATGATGGCGACTAATCAAGAGTCACTCGAGTCGATGTCAGGTGGCTTTTCTTACTCGCTGCTGGATTCGCTGGCAGCCAACGACGCCCTGTCACTTCTTTTAATCAGCGTCGCCCTGCTGTGCATAGACTTACCGTCGAAGCGCGTTCGGCTTGCCGATTTGTTCACTGTCATAGCGGCTTTTTTATCAATGATGACGCTGCTCGGAGTAATTTTCGGAATTCCGGGCTTTTGCATTTTCATTTCGTGCTTGCGTATTTCGATGCTGGAGGGGCTGACCATCGCGGCGCTCTCCCTCGGAGTGCTTTTCGTGCGCCCCGAGAGGGGCTTCGCTTCGATCATGACTCATGATACTGCCGGCGGTGTGTTGGCTCGACGCTTGCTTCCATCTGCCGTGCTCCTGCCGTTGCTCCTTGGTTGGCTGCGCATGGAAGGTGAGCGCTACAAGCTCTACTCATCAGAGATGGGATTAACGCTGCTAGTTGCGATGCTTGTATTGATTTTCATGACCGTCATTTTCCTGAACGCCTTGAGCATCGATCGCATGGACCGCGCTCGGCTTAAGGCTATAGAAGAGATGGAAGCTGAAATTGCACGACGCAAGGAAGTGGAACAACGATTCAAAGATTTCTATTCCAACGTATCGCACGAATTGCGCTCTCCAATAACTTCCATCCAGGGCGCATTGCAGCTCATCGAGTATGCTTTGGATAAACACGGTTCTGAGCGAATCGAGCAGGTCGAAGAGCTTTTGAGCACAGCAGACATAAGCTGTGCGCGACTGCTTCGCTTGATCAATGATTTGCTGGATGTGAAGCAGATTGAGGAGGGCAAGCTGCACCTCAATCTGGCGCGAGTCGATACTTTGGAAGTGGTAAGCATTGCTGTGGATGGATTACAGGGACTCGCGCATGAGTCAGGTGTGTCTCTCAACGTTGTCATGGATGCGCTCGGATTCGTCGATGCCGATCAGGATCGCATCGTTCAAGTTCTGACAAATTTGATTTCGAATGCAATCAAGTTTTCGAAAGTGAAAGATCAGGTTATCGTCAAAATCAGTCAGCCCGACTCGCATAAAATAAGATTTTCAGTGCAGGACAGCGGTCCGGGAATCGCTGCTGATCAGCAGCACAAAATATTCGGCAAATTCGAAAAGGTTTCTGAGCAAGATGGAGTTAAACGGAAAGGTTCGGGACTTGGGCTGGCAATTTCCAAAGGCATTGTCGAGGAGCATGGTGGTATTATCGGCTTTAATACTGAAATTGGTCAGGGCACTGAATTCTGGTTTGAACTGGCTGCTGCCAGTGAGACGGAGTCAGCCAGTGATGCCAGGTCATCCAGCAACGCGCAAACGGTTGAAGAGACTGAGTCGATGAAGGATGTGCAATCGGTTAAGAAGATACAGTCGATTGAGGAGACACAGCCGATTAAGAAAATACAGTCGACTGACGAGAAAACGAAAATTACCGATTCGCAGAATATCGTAGCGCCGGAGAAAAGTGCTTCGTGAGACACAGGCTGGCACAACTTTCTGCCGTGTTCACGCTGCTAACTGCAAGTTTGATGCTCTTCAGTGTTGGTTCGATGTTCCTGAGCGGCTGTTCAAAATCATCCGTGCCGTCTTTGAGTGTCAGGGCGCCTGAATTAAATGGAGGCAAAGACTGGCTGAACACTGACAGACCGCTGAAGTTGAGTGATCTGAAGGGGAAGATTGTTCTGCTCGATTTTTGGAACCTCAGCTGCGTCAATTGTTTTCATACGATTCCTATCTTAAAGGAGTTGGAAAAGCGATATGCCAATGAGCTTGTTGTCATCGGAATTCACGCTCCTAAATATGATGCCGAGAAAGACACCAAGCCACTGCGCGAAGCTGTTCAGCGCTTGGACATGGAGCATCCGGTCGTCAATGATGGTGACAACTTAATTTGGGCTGCATATGGTGTCAAAGCTTATCCAACCATCGTTCTAATCGATCCCGAAGGCGGGCTTGTTAAGATGATGTTGGGCGAACGCAGCTATCAGCAACTCGACCAGCAAGTAAAAAGCTTGATCGATAAATTCAAGAAAAAGGGCGAACTCGATGAAAAACCGCTCGTCTTCAAAAGAGAGGCGGAGAAAGACGATACGCCCTTGCGCTTCCCAGAAAAACTTTGTCTAGATCCTCGGCGCAAATTGCTTTTCATTGCCGACTCTGGACACAATCGAGTCGTTGTATCGACGTTAGACGGCAAGCTTGTCAGCGTTGTGGGCACGGGTAAAGCCGGATTTTCTGATGGCACTTACGATCAGGCAGAGTTTGATCATCCGCGCGGGCTTGCTCTAGATGGTGATAATTTGTACGTTGCAGACACTCAGAATCAGCGTTTGCGGAGAGTGAATCTGAAGAGCAAATTAGTCAGCACCATCTCTGGTGACGGTAAGTTGAATGAATATATCGCGCCGCCTGATTTCGGAGTGGCTCAGAAAGCCAGACTCAATTCTCCATGGGATCTTGTTTTCCTTGACAACAAGCTCTATGTCTCTATGGCGGGTGCACATCAGCTCTACGTGCTCTATTTCAACAATGATCACATTTACGCATTTGCCGGTTCAGGAGAAGAAGGTCTGACTGACAAAGCATTGCTTGATTCAGAGCTGGCGCAACCAAGCGGTATCACATTCGATGGCCGCAAAATATATTTCACAGACAGCGAATCCAACTCTGTCAGAAGCGCGGATACCGGTTCTAAATCGGGAAGAGTGAAAACGCTTATTGGCAAAGGCCTATTTGACTTTGGTGATGTGGATGGACCGTTCAGTAAGGCACTCCTGAAGCACCCCCTCGGGCTCGTGGCTGCGGGTAAAAGTCTTTATGTTGCAGACACTCTCAATCACAAAATCAAACGCATTGACCTAGATGCTCAGACGATAACGACGGTATGGGGAGCAGGCAAGCCTGGAAACGCCGTTGGTGAGTATCCGCAATTCAATGAGCCAAACGGCATCGCCGTCGACGGAAATAGCCTGTTCATCGCTGACACCAACAACAACCAAATCAAAGTTGGAAATTTGAGCAATGGCCAGGTGAGAGCCTTCCGAATCAACAATCTCACTGCCCCGGGCGAGACTATTTCTCCCAGTTCTTCCCAACATTGAGATCGACTTGTAGAGGCAACTGCAGCGGCTGATCCATCTGCATCGATTCAAGCACTACCTCTTTCGCCAGTTCCAGCTCATCTTCCGGAACTTCCAGCACGAGCTCGTCATGCACCTGAAGAATCAGCTTGGTTTTCATGTTGCGGGCGGTCAGTTCCTTGTCCAATCTGATCATTGCCAGCTTCATCAAGTCTGCTGCACTACCCTGAATTGGTGCGTTGCAAGCGGCGCGCTCATCAGCTTTTCTGACCGGGTCGCTTCGATCGTTCAAGAATCTGAAGTAGCGCTTCCGTCCCCACAATGTGGATACGTAGCCACTGACTCGGGCTTCCTCGACCGTCTGCGTAAGAAATCCTCGCACCTTCGGATAACGAGCAAAATATTTGTCGATGAATGACTGTGCTTCTTTCGTCGAGATTCCGAGATCTTGACCAGTTGCGAACGCTCCTTGTTGATAAACGAGCGCAAAGTTCAGGGTCTTACCAATGCGTCGCATTTCGGAAGTGACTTGCTCGATGGGCACATCGAATATCTCGCCTGCGGTACGCGCGTGAATGTCCTGATTCTTTTTGAACGCGTCGATGAGAATTTCGTCTGAGCACATATGTGCAAGCAATCGCAACTCGATTTGAGAATAGTCTGCTGAAAGCAGATATGACCTGGCATCTTCAGGTACGAATGCCTTGCGAATACGGCGCCCCACCTCGCTTCTAATCGGTATGTTTTGAAGATTGGGATTTGAACTCGAGAGTCTTCCGGTTGCAGTTGTTGCCTGATTGAATTCGCCGTGCAATCTGTGATCGCGAGGCGAGATCGATTTGGGCAAGGCGTCGACGTATGTTGAACGCAGTTTTGATAACTGCCTGTATTCAAGAATCTTGGGCACGATGACGTGCTCTTTTGCTAATGCTTCAAGCACTGTCGCATCAGTTGAATAGCCAGTTTTAGTTTTGCCTTTTGTCTTTAAATTCAGTTCTTCGAATAACACCTTCTGCAACTGTATCGGCGAATTGATGTTGAAAGAGTGACCGGCTAACTCATAAATTTCGTTTTCGAGGCGCGTTAGATCGCTGGTCAGTTCAGCAGAGAACTGATTGAGATAAGGCAGGTCCAGTGCTACTCCATTTTGTTCCATTCTGGCGAGGGTTCCTGCCAGTGGAATTTCCATTTCGTAAAGTAGATAGCGTTGATCGTGGTCGAGTCGCGTCATATAGAGCCGCGTCAATTCGAGCGTCACACGTGCATCATCTGCGGCACTTGTGGCGACTTTATCGACTGTGGCAAAGTTGATGGTCAGCTGTTTCTTTCCGGCCGCAGCGCTCTCTGAAGCGCGCACTGTCGAATATCCCAGAAGTCGCTCTGCCTGATCTTTCAAGCTATGCTTTTCGTCTGGATTAATTAGATAGCTCGCCAGCATCGGGTCGAACACGATATTTTCCAGCTTGATGTTTTGCAAGGAAAGCGCGTTCATTTTGGCTTTGCAGTTCATTACTACTTTGCCGATTTCTTTGTTTTCGAGTATCGGCTTGAGCGCCTGAACAATCGTCTCTGGTGAGAGTTGATCTGCTTGCGAGTGGTGCACCGGTACATAAGCAGTTTCTACCGACCATGAACTGGGGTCGTAGCTCTCGCTAAGAGTCAGTGTATGGTCTGGTTCCAAACCCAGATCTTTGCTCCAGGCGAATGCGTAGCCGAGAATCTCAGATTCTAAAGAGCTTGTGCCGGAAAGTTCGAGATCGACGCAGAAAGCTGGGCATGAACGAAGTTTTTCGACGAGGGCGTCCAGTTCTGTTTGCCTTAGCACCACATCTGGTGTCGGTGGAAGTGCCAGTGTCGCGATCGGTTCGATTAAGATGGTTGCAGTTTCAACGGTTTGATATGTCGGTCCGGAAGACTCCGCACCGGCACTGCCACCGACACCGGCTCCGTAACCTGCACCCCCGGCGTTGCCGCCAGCGCCGGCATAAGCTGTCACTTCCGAGGTTCGCGCCACTCCGGCCACCGCGCCGACAGTGGCGTATTCATTGAATCGAGCTAGAATTTTAGGCAGTCGATTAACCATCGTTTTGAACTCGAGCGCTCTGAAATATTCCTGCACTGCTTCTAGTGGTGGCGAATTCAACTGGCAATGTTCGAAGTCAAAATCCAATTTGATGTCTGTCACCATGGTAGCGCAGCGTTTGCTGTCAAAAGCGCTCTGCCTGCCGTCTGTCAGTTTTTGCTTGACCGATTTTGATTTGATTTCATCGAGATGCTCGTATATTCCTTCGATAGTGCCGTAGGCTGTAAGCAATTGCACTGCAGTTACAGGACCAATGCCGCGCACGCCGGGAATGTTGTCTGAAACATCGCCGCACAGCCCTTTGTAATCAATTACTTGCTCAGGCCAGACGCCTAACTTTTCGAAAACTTTTGCTCTGTTGTAGACGATCAATTCTTTCTGACCCGGCATGAGCACTTGAATTGAATCGTTGGTGTCGTCAACGAGCTGAAAAGCGTCTTTGTCGCCTGTGAGAATCTGCACTTTGATGCCTTTTCCAACTGCTTCTTTAGCGACAGTGGCGATGACATCATCTGCTTCGAATCCTTCCAGTTCGTAAAGCGGAATGCCCATAAATTGCACAGCGTCTTTAATCAGCGGCCATTGCACCGCCAGGTCGTCTGGCATTTCGCTGCGATTCGCTTTATAGTCTGCAAACTCTTTTTCTCTGAACGTAGGTGCAGCCAGGTCGAAACAGACTGCAAGCCCATGCGGACGCTGCTTCTCAATTACGTCAAACAAAGAGTTGAAAAATCCATAAACTGCCCAGGTGGGCCGCCCATCTTGACGCCGCAGTCCTGATTTGAACAATGCAAAAAAGGAACGGAACGCTAGCGAGCTGCCATCAACGAGAACCAGGGTTTCATCTGGCTTCATTTTTTTCTCCTTGCAATTTTTATTTATCTGCTGCGCGAACTACCTGATAACGCCTCGGTCAGCACGCGTCCTTCGCACAGCGATGGTTGCTCAATCCCCAGCAGGTTGGTGATTGTCGGCGCGATATCTGCAGGGCTTGATGATTGCCCGAATCGCCCGTTTTGTACGTTGCTGCCCGAGAATATCAAAGGAACCTGCGTATCATAATTATATGGTGATCCAGTTCCTGTGCCCGTTGATTCAGAAATAAAAATGTGACCGGGGCGAGGCATGACAAATAATTCACCGCTTCTGCCCCAGTAATAGCTCTTCCTCACTGCGTCCATGAGAGGTCCGCTCGGCACTTGATTTGTGAAAAATTGTGCGGCTGTATATACCTCACCGACGCCTGCTATCGAATGTGCCATTTTGGCTGAGAGCGCCTCGACATCAGGTTGACGATACTTCTGTCTATCGATTGCATTCAGGTTTAGATATAGATTTGGTGGTTCGAAAGCTTCGATCCAATCTTCTTGACCCAGCCTGCTGCGCAATTGAGTATCGAGCGCCGTTTTGAAATTCTTTACGTCGATGCGACTGGAATCCAGACCTCGTTCTTTCAAAAATTCTGGAATAGGGGCAATGCCATGGTCCGCGGTAAAAACAATCAAACAATTGTCCAGACCGACCTTTTGATCTACGTGTTGAATCAATCCAGAGATGGATTGATCGAGGCGTAGTGTCAGATCTTCCACTTCCTGACTGTATGGACCGAACGCATTTCCCAGATTCTCGCCGGCGCTGAAGCTGACGGCGAGCAAGTCGGGATCTGTGTGCATTCCCATGCTCTCTTTGTCGATTGCTTCTCTGGCAAAATCGCAGATCATTTGATTCGACCACGGCGTCATCGCAAACGCACTGTAATAGGCTTCTCCGGGACCATTCGCGCCGCCTGTGATGGTATGCGGGAATTGTTTTCCATCGCCGGGAATTCCTCTTTCATGTGGATAATCATCGTGCGTCGATGCTGTGTACTGCGTCTCTGGAAGCAGTCGTTGCCACTGTTTGCCGAGATATTTATCTGCGTAGTGTTGATCGTTGAATGTTTGTGCCCAGCCCGCCAGGTCAGTGCCGTATTGTGCGGCGGTCACGAAGGCACCCGTCTTCGTGTCCCAAAAATAGGCTCCGTTAGCCAACTTTCCCGCAAGCAGGAGAGCGGCGCGATCGGCGAGCGAAATCGTGATCACCTTGCTGCGACCGTTCGTTGCCAGTTTCATCTGATCGCCGATTGTCGTGCCTTGCATGTAGTGGCTGCTGCTGCCTGGCGCCGTGCCACCAACAATCTTCATCGCATCGTCTGACACGGCTGAAATGGATTTGTTTTTGCGACGGTCGTACCAGTCATCACCGACAATCCCCGTCGCCCATGGATAGGCGCCGGTTGCGATGATCGAGTGGCCGACAGCCGATTGCGTGCTGGCATTGGCGAATTTGCAATTGGTGAAAGTAGCACCTCGGTCCATCAACAGCTTGATACCACCGGAGGTGAACTTATCCAGATAGCGCGGTATATAGTTGTATGAAAATTGGTCTGCTACGAGCAAGAGTACGAGTTTCGGTCGCGTCGGAGATGATTGCGCTTGCACTGGCGACGTCTGGGCAGCCGTAAGAAGCAAGCCAAGCGCTGCAACTTGCAGTCTCTTCGCCGTTTTCTGGCTGGCACGCAATAGCTCTCGCTTGAACACATCAATCAAACGTGGAATGGCGACCAAAGTTCATACCTCCCTGGATGCGTCGATAACTGCGCTCTTAAAGCTGGCATTAAGTTTACTAATTTGCCGTCAAAAAAGGTTTCAATGTCTTTGCAAAGAACCTGTCAGGAGGCTGTTTATCTTTTAATTGGCGTACTATCTTGATAAGCCAGCAACGAGCTGTTGAGGCACTACTGGGACGGAACGCCCAGACATTCAAATTTCTCTGGAAATTTGAGGCAACCTTACATCATCAGCAGAGAAGAAGGTAACAAATGGGCAAGGATCAAGCGAAGAAAGAAAAGTCGGAAAAAGCCAGCGATAGAACCAAGATGTTCAAGAAAGCGGTCTTGGCAGGCGTAGGCGCAACCAGTAATGCAGAGCGCGTCAAAGCTGCTTTGAACGAAGCAATGGCAGATCTCGTCAAAGTTGGACAAGATCTTCTGGATGAGTTGGAAGATAAGGGCAAAGGCAAGACTGAGAATTTCCAGCAGTTCTTGCGTAATCTTCAAGACGAAGCGGGTAAGCGCACCCATGACGCTGAGAAGAAACTGTCAAAGTTGTCTGGTTCAACCAAGAAAGCGGTAAAAGAGTTCGGAATCGCCACTCAGGAAGACCTCGAAGACATTCTGGAGCGTCTGCACGCACTGGAAGAAGCAGTGCACGGACCATCTGAAGTTGACGGTGAGGACGGCGAAGAGGGTGAAGCGGGCGAAACCAGCACCAAAAAACGCGGTCGTAAAAAAGCTAACAACAACAATAACTAGCTCGCAAACAACGCGACGCCAGTCGCGAACTTGTGAACATAGCCTTACTGCAATTCCGTCGATTTCGGCGGAATTTGCTTTTTCTGGACCTTGAGAAACAACTAGAGCATTTCTGCAGGAACGGGCGGAATTTGCTGGATTTGCGCGTTGTTCACTGGATTGGTCAGCGATGTCTCCGGTGAATTGGTAATCACAGGAAGCGGCGTTCGCAGTTGAAACTCACACGCCAGACCCGGGCAGTCGTGTTGTTCTGAAACTTTGCACCAATCTGGTTGATCTGATGCGATTGGGTCACCGGTTGGATATCCCTGTCCATTTTGTGCAACCGAAGCGACCAGGTCGCGAATTACAACCGACCAGCTCACAGGCGGAGAAGCGCCTGTTCTCATCGCGTCGTTGCAGTAGTAGAAGAGCTGCCCACTGGGAATGCGAATGTTTCCGAATGGATAAAAGTTGAAGACCATCGGTCGTGGCGTGCTCGTGCTGAACAATTCATCAGTAGTGAGAAAAACCACCGTTGCATTGGCTCTCTGCAAAGAATTTGCTGCAGCAAATTCAGCATATTTCTTGCCTTCTACTACCAGCGCCTCTGGTTTGACAGGACCAGTTTCTATCGGCACAACGACGTCGTATGTCCTCGTCAACCAGAGTCTGGAACTCTTAGATATATCAGCATCTTCCTTAAAGAAATCAGATTCATCCACTGGTCGAGTTTGCGGTGTGAAAATGAATTTTTTGGAGATCAAGTAGGCAGAGAATGGTTTGTCGATTTTGCTAATTCCGTCTTTGCAAATTCTGAAAGCATGCGCGCATAGCTCGTAAGTCGTCTTACCTACTTGATTGGCGGTTTTTGTGGTCTGCCTGGCCAGTGAATTAGTTGCCTTCAATTTACTGCGTTCGTCTTCATCATGGTCGATTGACGCTTTCAGCGCTTCAATTTTCTCTTTAATCAAACTATTTTGTCTTGCCACTTCATTTGGTATTGCACCATCTTTTGTTGGCGGATTCTCCTGCCCCAGTCTGTTCAAGCGGTTGATGACAGAATTCAACTCCTGGCGTTCGATGTATATTTTTTGCTCCAGTTGCGTAAGCTCTGCAGACGTTCTGGCAATCACCATTCTCGCCACCGCTGCCGATTCCACTGCTGCAAGATTCGTGTCATATACGGCTTTTAAATAATCGTTGACGAACTTGTCGTTGTAGTCGTGCCGTCCTGACAGATTACACTTTCCGTTTTGATCGATAAATAAAGGTAGCGCGTTCTGAGGAAAATTCTTTTCCGTGGAACTGGCAATGGTGCCTGAGTAAATATCAAAGGCACTGCCCAGTGCGGTCTGTCCGATGCCACCGGGCCCGGTCTGATTGAGGATGGCGTACTGCCTTGCGCCCGTATCAAGAGCCAGGCAACTGTTCGGTGTAGCGTCTTTGTCCTGGCTGCTGGCGGGATCGCGCTGGAACTTCATCAATGACGCGGAACTGTTCCATTTTGCGTTCAATAAGGCATACAGCTGTTTCTCGTTCACATCTGGTCCCTGGCGTTTCAGCCAGTGATAGAGCGCTATGCTGAAGGCATCAGATGCAGACATGCCAGGAAGAACGGGTTGCAGCGATGGTGCGAGACTTCCTTTTCCCGGCACCTCATTGCCAACCACTTGTTGCCAATCACCGCTGCCGTTCAAACTGGCAGTCGTGAGCAGCGACATCGCACAATCGAAAACTGGTGGCAGTCCGTCTGGAAAGTTCATGACCAGCGTTGATTTGACCGGAGCTTGCGGTTCGGCGGCGATGAGCGCGCAATATTTTTTGCTGAGCGTTTTTACCTGGTCTGATGGATTTTTTGCTCTGGTTTGAAAAACCGCTTCCACCAGCACCGCATATGGAGCCTGTTCTTTTTTTGCTGGTTCGAATTGATCCGGCGGTTCGATCAGCCGAATCTTTCCTGTTGGCCAGCTTTCTGCTGGAGCTGCCGGCTGTCTGTATCGTCCCAGCTTCAATCTTACTTCGATCAAAGAGAGGTCAGGCGATGACTTATCGGCGGCGAGCATTCTGTAGACGTCGCGATAAATGTTGTGCGTTCTTGTGCCCGCATTGGCATATAACTGAGATGACGAATCTGATGATTGCGCTTCGATCACATCAGGCTCGGCTGCCTCGTGCAAGCGCTGGCTGAGCTCGTTTTCGACTTTCTTCGCTTGCGCCACGTCTTTATTGATCAAGTCGAGCATGACCGGACGCTTTAAATGTTTTGCAACGGCAGTGTCGACCGCCAGCGTTTTGTAAATGGTATTAAGTCCGGTGACTCTCGACTGCACCGGCGTGTAGCTGAATGTGCCGGAGACGTCTGCCGCTTCATCGCACAAACCAACTTTTCCGAACGTCGCACTGTCAACGTGAATTTGGGATAGTTGCTTCGCTGCATAGAGTGCTGCCAGCGCTGCCGCATCGACGTTGCGTTTGTGGTGCCCTGAAATGCCAATCCAGAGAATGTATAAGGCAATCACTGTGCTGCCGAGCCCTGCGATCACCACAAGCTGGAAAACCGCCTGCCAGTCGCTGCCAGTGCTCGTCATGCCGGCTGCGCTGGTTTCTGGCTCAGAGCCTGGTGCTGGGCGCTGTTCAGTTTTTTCGCTGTACTGATCCATATGAGACCGGGTATGGACTGTGACAGCGATGATAGCACCGTCGGTGCTCTGCTACCATTGGTATCGGGGCAAAACTAATGAAGCACAGTTTTTTGACAATTTTGATTTTGGCGGCGGTTTCGACAGATCCGCTTTCAGCTGCTGGCGAGTCTGAAGACGCTGGTATCAAGCGCCTGACCGAACTGACCAGCGCCCACTCTTATCTGAAAGCCACCGAATTGTTCGATCGAATGATT
Organism: Drouetiella sp.; assembly: GCA_036702955.1. Lineage (GTDB taxonomy): Bacteria > Cyanobacteriota > Vampirovibrionia > Obscuribacterales > Obscuribacteraceae > PALSA-1081. The sequence goes on from DATNPY010000018.1 coordinate 98,618, forward strand.
GAAGCCAATCCCAATCAACCGCAATTGCGACTTGCCGGCGCCAGGCTCTATCGACAGATGGGCATGTTCGCTCGCGCCATGAGCGAATATAAGCAGCTTATGAACGCTGATCCCCATCTGATCGAGCCGATGATCGCCCTTTCTCAAATGTATATGGAATACCTCAATCTGCCACAGGCTTTGACTCTGGCTCGGCATGCAGTGAGCATAAATCCGAACAGCAACGAGGCGCGCATACAACTATGCACAGTGTTGATCGCAAGTGACTATTTGAAGGAAGCCGAAGATGAGCTTAACAAGCTGCAGAAGCAAGCCGATGCCAACCCGAATGTTAATTACGTTGGTTATAAGCTTTATTTGAAGCGAGGTCAGTTGGGCAAAGCACGCCAGCAACTGGAAGCGGCAATGAAACTTCAGCCAGGTAATGTGCAGTGGCTGGTTGATATGAGTGAACTGTGTCAGATGCAGGGTGACTACACAGAGGCTTCTGCGTGTTTGAAGAAGGCTTTACAAGCAGATCCGCTGTCAGTCGACAAACTTAATAAAATGGCGATTTTGCAGGAGTATTTCATTCAAAACTACGCGCAAGCGATGATCCAGTACAAGAAAATTCTGGAAATTGACCCGGACTCAGTGACTGCGCTTGCAGGTGTTGACCGATGCAAGACGCGCAACAACGACCTCGCAGGAATGCTGAAAGTTCAGATTCGGGCGTTCTTCGCGTGGATTATGAAATCGATAGCCTGAACGTTTGCCGGGCAAATCATGCCTCAAGCAAAATCGCTTCACTCTCGAATCGCGCAGTGCAGGCAGGCTAGGGTGCTACTTTGCTCAAGACGCGCTTCGGTCCGTGAATCGGATCTTCGATAACGACTGTCTGGTCGCGCTTTGGACCGACGCTGACGATTGCGATCGTGACATCCATCTCTTCCGCGAGGAAGTTGAGGTAGTTCTGAGCATTGGCTGGCAGATCTTTCAAGCTGCGGCAGTCGCTTGTCGACTTTTTCCAGCCTGGGAACGACTGATAGACAGGTTCCATGCGCTGGAATGAGCTGCCGATGCTTGGCAATTCTTTGTAAGTTTTGCCGGTTTCCTTGTCTTTGTAGGCGACGCAGACCTTGATTTCATCGAAGTCGTCAAGTACGTCAAGCTTCGTGATTGCCAGGCAATCGAGACCGTTGATGCGAACACCGTAGCGGCCCAGAACCAGGTCGAACCATCCGCAACGGCGTGGTCTTCCGGTTGTGACACCGACTTCTGCCCAGGCTTTTCCAATTTGTCTCAACTGCTCACCGATTTCGCCGGTTTGTTCAGTTGGGAATGGACCTTCGCCAACACGTGTCATGTAGGCTTTCGAGACGCCAATTACTCTGTCGATGATCGTTGGTCCGATCCCGGCGCCGATACAGGCACCACCGGCGGTAGGACTCGAACTTGTCACGAACGGATAGCTGCCGTGGTCGAGGTCAAGAAGAGTGCCCTGTGCACCTTCGAAAAGAATGTTTTTGCGGTTTCCGACCGAGTGAAAAATCAGCTCTGAAGTGTCGCAAACGTATTTCTTCATTTGCTGACCGTACTCGTAATACTCTTCGAGCACCGCTTTCACGTCGAGTGCAGGCAAGTTATAGAGTTTTTCAAGAATAATGTTTTTGCGTGGAATCATCCATTCGAGTTTCGACTTCAAGACATTCTTGTCGAGCAAGTCTTCCATGCGAATTCCAGAACGTGCGCATTTGTCGGCGTAAGTCGGTCCGATACCACGCTTGGTGGTACCGATCTTGTTGTCGCCGCGGCTATCTTCTTCGGCAGCGTCGATGATCAAGTGGTACGGCATCGTTACGTGGGCAGTTGCCGAGAGTTTCAAGCGAGAGTCGTCAAGCCCGCGATCGGTGAGTGATTTGATTTCGCTGATGAATGCCTTTGGCTCGATAACCATGCCCGGACCTAAGATGCAAACTTTTCCCGGATACAAAATGCCGGAAGGAATGAGGTGGAATTTGTAGGTTTCACCATCGACAACGACGGTGTGTCCTGCGTTGCAACCACCCTGGTAACGCACCACGACATCGGCGTTTTTTGCCAACAGGTCGGTTACCTTCGCTTTACCTTCATCTCCAAACTGAGCGCCGACGACGATTACGTTTGCCAAGCTTCTAGCCTCTCGAGTTCATAAATACAAATTGACCAGTCTAAACTTGCGAATTTCCAGCCGAATGCGAGACGGCTAGTTCCGCACAAAACTCAGAGCCGCTTTTCGACTCCGCCTTTCTAGACAAGCAAATAGTCTAAGATACTCGCCAAGAGCTGTCAAACGGGGCTGGGGGCTTATTACGTTAAGATTATTTATGCCCGAGGTTGTCAGCGCGCGGGTATCGTCATCTGCACAGTGTTTAGACTAATATTTGAGGCGGCCGCAAACTTCAAACGAGAACCTGCATGAGTAACATCTTCGATATAGAGTTGGCTCAACGACATCCTTTTGCCACCTCGATGGTGACTGCGGCGATCAATTCGCAACGTCTGTCGCACGCCTATTTGCTGAGCGGCAGTGGACCGCAAGAGCCCGGACAGAAGGCACCTTCGGACAAGTGGGCGTTTGCTCGCATGGTAGCGGCTCATCTGAACTGCACCAATCGCTCCGCCAGTTTCAATGAGGCTTGTCAGAAGGCTGGACTGGCTGAAAAGGACCAGTGCGTCAATTGCAAATGGATTAATGCTGAAAAGCACCCGCAGGCTTGGCTGACACTCACTTCCGAAGGCAGGAAGAGCGGCAAAATCGCAGTCGAGAAGGCTCGAAGCCTGTCAGACGAACTGGCGAAATATTCCGATTTTTTCCGCGTCGTCGTCGTTGAAGACGCATCGCAAGAGTCTTTTCATAGACCTTCCGCCAACGCGCTTTTAAAAACCATTGAAGATCCCGGCGAGCGTTGCATGTTCTTTTTGTTCGCCACCAGAGAAGACGACGTGCTACCAACTGTGGTGAGTCGTTGCCAGGTAATACCGATGCAGAGTCCGCCGCAAGCTCAAAGTGCGCTTGCTTCTGCGATTTTGAAGACGGGCGCGGCGGATGCGACGATGCTCGACCCGAAATATAAGCCTTTCACTGATTCGGTCAAACAGATTTTTAAATCGCGCGATTCGCACTTGAATCTTTTCGCCCTGGATTTATCTCGCCAGATTCAAATTGCTATCGAAGAAACTGAAGAACCTGACCAGATCCTGGATCTTGCCGTCAATATGGAGATATCCCGCATCGGCGATCGGGCATGTAGGGATAGTGCGGCTGCGGGATACCTCGCCGATTTGCTATCTTTAGCAGAGGAATTGAGACTTCATTTGGACCATTATGTTTCGTCAAAAGCAGCAATTGAAACTTTTGTACTTTCCTGGTGGAAATTGCGTCGAGCCGCTGGATGTTAGCTTGTCAATGTTTGATTCGAGAGGAGTGTTGGCGTGACAGGGAACAGTGATGGAAGTGAAGTAGCCGGGAAGGGCTTGATCATATGGGCCACTCTCATCGCTGTGATTTGCGCTGCCGGTTTCTGGTTCACCGTCGTTAAGCCCGAGGAGATGCGACTCTATCCTGGTGACGGTGTGGTTCCAGGAAGCGTTTCCAATGACCAGAATGCACTTTATTTGTGTTCGTCAAAAGTTTTGACCGACGTATACGATATGGAGCCGTCGCGCCTGATGCGTGAAGGCGATGTCGATGGTGCTCTCGGTGCCGCGCGGCAACTTCTGGACAAGGACAAGTGGAATGTCAAAAACCTGATGTGTGCAGGCAATGTGTTCGTCGATGCACCCAAGGATCGTGGCGAAACTGAGGAAGGTTTCGACTTGCTGAAGACGGCGACTTACATGTGCCCTGTCAGTAAGTACGTGCGTTTGAATTACGCTCGCGCACTTGGACGCGCTGGTCGCATCGAAGAGGCCACCAAGCAATACGACCAGGTGATCAAAACGAACATGGATTTTCAACCATCGCTCGAGCTGGCCAGGCTTTACATGTCAAATCTCGACGAAGAGAAAGCGATCAGTTTGCTCAAGGGAATGTTAGATAAAGACCCAGAAAATTCCTCGGTGCAGATGTTGCTTGGCATAGCGATGGCGCGTAATCACCAGGAAAAGGATGGATTCGAGGAATACATTCAAGCTTTTGGAAAAGCACGAACACTCGGATACCCGCTGGAAGCGAAGGAGCTCGTCGATAATAACCACGATTCAGTTCCGGAGGCGATCAAGGAACAACGCTCTATCGCTGAAAAACAAGGAAGTTCGATCGGGTCGAAACTTTTGCTTGCCGAAATGTTGATCATGCAGAATCGCGTTCCTGAAGCAAAAACTGTTTTGGATGCCCAGAAGGCGAAGTTCAAAGACAATGCTGAACTGCACAGGCTTTACGCTGAGATTTATCACAACGAAGGAAAAGAAGAGCAAGCCTATCAAGAGTGGTTGACTGCCAACACACTTGAGAAGAAAGCAGATGAAGACACCGACGCTAAGCCCGAAGAGAAGAAATCTTCAGAAGGTGGCGAAAGCAAGAGTGATGCAGGAGCTGACGATAAAAAGCCTGCCGAATCGAGCAAATCGTCTGACGCCGAAAACGATAAGTCTGCTGATCAATCTGGAGAAAAAGGATCTGGTTCAGGCAGTGATTCCGACAAGAAATCGACTGATGCCACCAAATCTGCATCCGGCCGCAAGGACGATGCTGCAAGCAAAACTGCTGAAAGCGAACAAAAATCTGAAGCGGATACAAAGCAGTAAGCGCTTTGATTGTTTAACCACGGATACACAGCCATGGATGTTTTGTTTAACCATGGTCGCTTATTTACAGTTACTTAGCCTTATCCTGTTCCAACTTGGCTAACTGCTCGTAGAGCGAACGTTCCTCGTCTGTAAGCGACGTTGGAACTACGATTTTGGCGCGCACAAGCAAGTCTCCGCGCGGTCCGCCTTTGAGTTTAGGCAAACCTTTACCGCGAAGACGCAATAGTCTTCCATTTTGTGTGCCGGCTGGCACCCGGATGCGCACACTTCCTTCCAGCGTAGTCACGCTCAGCTCTGCCCCAATCACCACCTGCGCGGGCGATAGAGAGACTTCCGAGATCAAATTGTCGCCGTCGATAGTGAATTTCGGGTCTGGTTTGACTTTGACTTTAAGGTAAAGGTCGCCCGCTGGCGCTGTCGCGCCTTTGTTTGCCTCGCCCTGCACTCGAATTTTCGAGCCACTGCGCACTCCAGGCGGAATTTTCACTTCTAAAGTGCGCGGCTTCTGTCCGGGTTGAGTGATTTGCAGCGTCTTTGTGACGCCCTTCAACACTTCCTCTAAATTCAGCTCAATTTCAGCTTCCTGGTCATTACGACGCGGTTGCGCTGCCTGCGGTCCACCCTGGGTTCGGAACCCACCTGCGCCAGGGGCGCCGCCACCGAAACCGGCCTGCCCGAATAGCGCTTCGAAAAAGTCTGAAAACGCGCCACCGCGCCCAAGATCTCCAAGATTTCCGAAGTCAAACGTAAATCCACCCTGACCAAAATCAGGCGGCGGTCTGAAATCAGCCCCAGCTTTGTAGTTTGCTCCCAACGTGTCGTAGCGGCGGCGCTTTTCCGGATCTTTAAGGACCTCATAAGCTTCGCCTATCTCTTTGAACTTTTCCTCCGACGCTTTATTGCCCTTGTTTGCGTCAGGGTGATGCTCGCGCGCCAGTTTCCGATATGCCGCTTTGATGTCTTTGTCTGTGGCATTCCTCGGCACTCCGAGGGTTTGGTAATAGTCCTTGAATTTGACCAAGTGATGCCTACTCCATATGACTCGCCCACCAGCTTAAGCGTAAATTCTTAAGCCGTAATGAGCAAGCTCCTTACTAGTGATAATAATGAATTTTTGAGCAACATAGTTGCGGAGTGCAATGAAACCTTACTCAATGCGATTGCGTTAGTTTGTTTTGCTACCATATCAAAGTCAAAGCAATCTGGTGAGACCATGAACGTTGACTCTATACACGATTCCCTCGCCAGAGGCGGGCGCATAAGCCGTGCTGAGGCTGAATTTTTGTGGAATCATGCAAGCGACGAGCAGCTGCAAACGCTTGCCAACATCGTGCGCGACCGCTATCACGCACCCAAGACCGCGACATATCTGTTGATGCGTATCATCAACTACACCAATATCTGTGTAGCACTTTGCGACTACTGCTCCTTTTATAGATTGCCGAAATCACCAGAAGGATATGTCAGATCGAAAGAATGGGTTTTTTCGAAGATTGATGAGTTGCTCGATGTTGGCGGCGATTTATTTGGCTTCAACGGCGGATTCAATCCAGAGTTGAAGATTGACTACTATGTCGACCTGTTTGGATCGATTCGACAAAAGTATGGAGATCGGCTCGAGTTTTACGCAATGACTGTTGTAGAGCTGTTGTACATTGCGCGAGTCAGCAAGATTTCAGTGCCTGAAGCTCTGGCTCGGTTAAAAGAAGCAGGCGTCAGATGGATCACCGGGGGTGGTGCGGAAATATTGGCTGATTCGTTTCGGAAGCGGCACAGTCCTCTTAAGTACACTGTTGCGGAATACATGGATACGCAGAAGAAAATCGTCGAGGCTGGCTTGTCGACAACAGCGACAATGGTGATTGGATTTGACGAAACTCTCGACGAACGCCTCGATCATTTGGAAGTGGTGCGCAATTTCCAGGATGCCACCAGTGGTGGTTTATTTAGTTTCCTCTGTTGGACCTATAAACCCTATAATAACGAGTTGGGCGGGAAAGAAATCGAGTCTGGCGAGTATCTGCGTCACCTGGCGCTCTGCCGCATTTTTCTCGACAATGTCCGCCACATCAGAACTTCAGTATTGACGCAAAACGCGAATGCGCTGAAGGGTCTCAGCTATGGCGCAGATGATTTTGATGTGCCCTGGGAAGATGAGGTCACTCAGATGGCCGGTGCGGTCATCGAACGTGATGTGCATCGCATTCTGGGCTACGCCGCTGAGGAAGGTTTCAGCACTACCTATCGACATGTGGCTAAGCAACCAGCACCAAATGCGGTGTCGGCGCTGGTTTGAGTGGCGCAATTTGCATTTAAGCAATCCGCACCTGATGTTATAGTCGCGCAGCTTAAAATGGCGCTATCTGTGTTAAGCGCCCACGATTGCAAAGAGTGCACAGACGCAGAGTGCCACTATTAATAGTGTCATGTGGTTGTCTGTGAATGAATTTGGTTCGCCATCGTCCTGATGGTGAAATCTTTCGACGCGCTCAATTCTCTCAACTTCCAATCGTGCCTGACTGACGGCAACGCACAAATCATCAAGTGTCTGGAAGCGTTTCGAGGGCAGGAATGCCACACATCTGGAGAGAATTTTGTCTATAACGACAGCCTCTGTCAGGTCTGGACGAATTTTGACCAGTGGTGGCACATCGATTCTTTCGTTTGCCGCACTTGAGCCTTCCAGTGTTTCAACGCGCCCAGTCAGCATGTCGAAAAGAATGAGACCAAGTGAGTAGATCATCGAGCGCTGGTCGGGCGGCTGACCTGCTTGTTCTTCAGGGCTCGAATATTTGAAATGCTCACTTTTGACGAAGGTGTTTGCATCTACAGGGTCGAGCATTTTCATCAGACCGAAATCGAGCAGTCTAGCCTGTTCCGCACCGTTAACGGTCTCCACGATGATCCCGTTCGGTTTCAAATTGATGTGATTTACCCCTTGAGTTTGTGCGTATCGAAGGGCATCACAGAGCCCCTCGAACAGGTTCAGAGCTCGCAACGGAGTTAGAGAAACTTCTCTAGCTATCAGTTGGGACAGGGTCGTGCCGTTTGCCCATTCCATCACGAGGACTGCATTTCTATCGCTGTCATGACTGAATTCGATACATCTAACGATGTTGGGATGATTGAGATGCGCCGCGATAAGCGCCGCCCGACTGGTTCTCAGTACTGTAAAGGGGTCGTGTGTGCTGATTGCCCGGGCCAGTTTAACTGCGACATGCCCGTTGATAAGCTGATGGCGAGCCTTGTACACGAGGCTGGTTGAACTGTCGCAGATAAATTCTTCCAGAACATAGTGTTCGACCACGACTGTCCCAATACGTGGATCTTTAAGAGTAAGTACGGATGCGGGAATCGATTGCAGGCAAGCGTGAGATTCTTCGATCTCAAGCCCGCAGATGTCGCATCGCTCCTCGGTTGTCGGCGGCGGTAGAGGCGAAGTTAGATCTTCTTGGGTTCTGGGCGTTTCTTCTAAAAGCACTATAGGTCTCGATTTTGAAGTAACACTGGAGCGCTGTCGTGTAACTCATAGTCGATGTGAGTGCATTTGCCACTCAACCGATTTATCACATGCGCATACCCACATAAGGTCGGGTCTACCGTTTGATTTGTTGCAATATAGGGAATGTTTATATTGAGAACCAACCGATTATCGGTAAGCCCTACCAAATATGAGAAACTAAGTACTGTAGTGCTACAGACTCCGGAGTGTGCATGGGAATATCGAGCAAACAGCGACGAAACCGCAGCAAAGGTCAGTCAATTGTCGAGTTGGCAGTAGGTTTGATTGCTCTAATCCCAATCGTTCTGGTAGTTTTCGACCTTGCCGTAATTGTCATCGGCGTTCAAATCAACGACTCAACTTGTAGAGAAGCTGCTCGCGTTGCGGCAAGCGGCGCGCCGGTAGACCAGGCGACCCGGGCCCAAGCCGTCATCGCTCGTGCCAACTCACGCTCTGCGGGGATGTTGTCTAACTTCAAGCTGGTGACCAACCCGCCTATAAGCACAGTCACCCAGGCTCAAGCAGATGCTCTAAAGCCATATGGCGGAGCCCTCAACGGCACAGTCACGGTTCAAACCGAAGTGGAAGTCAGGCCGTTTGTCGTTCAAGCCGCTTACAACGGACAATCTCCTCTAAAATTCCGCTCGCAGCAAAGCTTTCCGATAACTTACGTCGTTCCAAACAGCGCAGCGCCTTCTCCTTAGTGGAGCGCAGGCGTTGGTATGTTTCGGTCCACTCCTTAAACCGATATCGGTTTGCTTTACACTATCCAGAAACAAAAAGACGGGCGTTACGCCCGTCTTTCAATGCTTTTGAGGATGGTGGCTTAAGCGTGCAGGTACTTAGCCAGATCTTGCAAGCGGTTCACATCAAGCTTCAGTCCCGGGCCCATTGTGGAGCTGAGGAATACTGACTTCATGTAAGTGCCTTTGACAGTAGCTGGTTTGACTTTGTTGACCTGGTCAACAACAGCAGCCAGATTCTTCAGCAGTCTGTCATCTTCGAATGACAGCTTACCGATTGCCATCTGAACCAATCCGCCGTCTTTTTCTGTACGGAAAGATACTTTTCCTGCTTTCAGTTCCTTGATTGTCTTGCCAACATCAAAGGTGACAGTGCCATCTTTGGGGTTCGGCATCAATCCACGTGGACCAAGCACCTTACCCATTTTTGACAGCATCGCCATCGCGTCTGGCGTTGCTACCAGTTTGTCGAATTCCAGGAATCCATCGCCTATTTTGGCAACAAGGTCTTCGGCGCCGACAACGTCAGCTCCAGCAGCAGTTGCTTCAGCGAGCTTCTCGCCTTTGGCTACCACAGCCACTCTGACTTCTTTACCGGTACCACCAGGAAGGTTAACGGTCGAACGAATTTGTTGGTCATTTTGCTTGGGGTTAACGCCCAGGCGGAAATGAACTTCGACGGTTTCGTCAAATTTGACGGCATGCTCTTTGTTCTTCAGAAGCTTGACAGCATCTTCAGCACTAAGAGGTGTGCGATTCTCTTCTTTGACTTTTGAAAGCGTTGTCTGACGCTTAGTAGCTTTAGCCATTTTCGAAATTCCTTAGTGGTCGGTCTTAGTCAGTCTCAGTCTTGTACGTTCAGACCCATGTTGCGGGCGGTTCCTGCAACCATCTTTTCCGCCGCTTCAAGAGTGGTGGCGTTCAGATCGGGCATTTTGATTTTTGCGATTTCAGTAATTTTTGCTTTGCTGATCGTTCCGACTTTTGTCTTGTTTGGAGCAGCAGAGCCTTTTTCTATATTGGCTGCTTTCTTCAATAACTCAGACGCTGGAGGCGTTTTGAGAACGAAGTCAAACGATCTGTCTTCGTAGATTGTGATCTCTACTGGTATTACGGTTCCGGCTTTGTCCTGGGTCTTGGCGTTGTATTCCTTGCAGAACTGCATGATGTTGACGCCATGCTGACCAAGCGCCGGTCCAATAGGTGGTGCGGGATTGGCTTTACCAGCCTGAATTTGCAACTTAACTTTGCCAACAGCCTTTTTCACGGTGCTCGAGTCCTATAGATATGCGGAACCTATGATCTTATGGTAGTTTTGGGCTAGCGTCCACCACATTTACACTTTTATAACCTGGTTGAACTCCAGTTCTACAGGTGTTGCCCGTCCGAAGATGATTACAGAAGCCTTGATGCGCTCCCGCTCCATGTTCACTTCTGTTACTTCGCCTGTAAAGTCTGCGAAAGGTCCGCCAGTAATTCTGACGTAATCGCCAACCTTGACATCGATAACAGCTTGCTTCTTGCCTTTGATTCCAGATACTGCCATTTGACGTCTGAGAATCTGGCGAATTTCTGAGTCTTGTACAGGAATCGGCTTTTTACCGGCTCCTACATACTTCGTTACGCCAGGAGCTTCACGCACCACGCGCCACGAGTCGTCGTCCAGAATCATTTCTACAAATACGTAACCAGGATACTCACGCTCCTTCTTCTCGACGCGCTTGCCATCCTTGACTTTTGACACCATTTTTTCGGGAACGATAACGCCGAAGATGCGATCTTGAGCGCCCATTGTGACGATGCGCTTTTCGATGTGCTCTTTCACTTTGTTTTCGTGACCAGAAGCGGTTTGCACCGCATACCAGCGCCGTATCCCATCAGTTTTGATAAAAGCCATTTTGGTTTTCTGTCCTATCCTCGGTGTCCCATCTGTACTCATCCTGCTCACCAGGCAGCCTGGGCTGCTCGCTCTGCGGATTATCTGGCGCCTATTCCACCACCGTGCAATCGTGCGAAGTGCTCCAGCGGTCCAAAGACAACATTGCCAAGAACCCAGTCGAAGCCAAGCACCATCAAGGTGATTACAGCTACTAAGAAGAGGACACTCCATGTCTCTCTTAAAACCTGACTCCTTTCGGGCCAGGTAATTTTTCTAAATTCGAAGATAACTTCTTTAATGAATTGGCGCGCTTCGGCGATTGCGTTGCCTTTCTTTTCAGGCTGCTTGCCCTTCTTGCCGCCGCCACCACCGCTTGACCCGCCGCCGGAACTACCGCCATCGTCTGCAGGCGGTTTGATAGATGGAGGTTCTGGTGGGCTGGGAGGCGCAGGCGATTCAGCCGGGTCGTTCACGACGATCTTCGGTTTTGTCGGGTCTTTGGGTTGACCGCTCGGAGATTCCTTATTTCGCTTGATCGCCATCTATATTCGCTCTTGTCCTTGCGTGGACTGGTAAATTCGCGCCATGAAAGAATCGAACTCTCACCAAAGGTTTTGGAGACCTTCGTTCTACCGTTAAACTAATGGCGCCCTTTCGTCTCTTTGCAAAGCTCCGCGTTCGCGAAAAGCTCTACCTGCCCAATGAGAGCAGTCCATTGCCAGAGTCGTCTGATTGGCCCACATGCAAGGCAGGCACAGACTACTTTTTGGTCTCTTTGTGGTCAAGATGAGTTCTGCAATGGCGGCAGTACTTCTTGATGTTGAGCCTGTCCGGATCATTCTTTTTGTTTTTCATAGTGGTGTAGTTGCGTCTTTTGCACTCGCCACAAGCTAACGTGATAATGACTCGGTCGTCTTTCTTGGCCAACTTCCTAACTCCTAGCTGTTTCCTTTTATCGTGCCAAAAAATCGCAGATTTTGGAAACTTCCACCCAAACGATTAAGGTTTCAGGTCCACTGCGGCGCGGGTTTTGATGCCAAGCCGTTTGCGAATTCCTGCAACCCCTCACCCGGACAGCGTTTTTCCGGCTTGCTCTTGTAAACAAAAACAATGCAGAAAAAAAAGGCCTCCCGGGGAGGCGTCAAGCAGCAAGTATATCTAAAGCCAAGAAAACCTGTCAACAAGACTAAAATATGATGCGATGAATTCATTTCGAAAAAACATCCATCCTGCCTTGATCGCCGTGCTTGTGCTCTTCGCCGCGATTTCGTTGACATCTTGCAATGTTGCGAAACATGGCGCGCTGCCAGGCACCTTGCGAATCAACATCGGTACCGAGCCGCCCGGTTTAGATTGGGAAGTCGAAACTGATTCGACATCGTTCGACGTGGTATCGAACTTGATGACCGGGTTGACTCAATACACTCCGCAACTGACATGCGAGCCTGGTTGTGCCAGAAGTTGGGATGTACTGGATGGCGGCAAGCGATACGTGTTCCATTTGCGTGATGACATTTACTGGACAGATGGGAAAAAGTTAGTTGCGGGCGATTTCGAATATGCCTGGAAGAGACTGCTAGACCCCGCCTCCGGGGCTCAATACGCTTACTTTCTTTACCCGATAGTAAACGCTTTCGAATACAACAGTAAGAAGATTGCTGACCCGAAACTAGTTGGCATCAAAGCTCTGGATGATTACACATTCGAAGTCAAGCTGGCTAAACCTGCTGCTTACTTTATCTACCTGACCGCATTTTGTCCCTGCTGCCCGGCCCGCAAAGATGTAATCGAGAAGTGGGGCAAGCGCTGGACCGACCCCGAGCATATCGTAACTAATGGTCCCTTTATGCTCAAACACTGGCAGCACGAATACAAAATTGAGCTGGAAGCTAATCCAAAATATTTTGAAGGGCGCCCGAAGCTAGACAGAATCAGCATGTTCATGGTGCCGGAGCAAGCAACAGCTTTCGCACTTTACGAAAATGACGAGCTTGACTTTGTCGACAACCGAAGTTTTTCGACACCAGATGTGGAGCGCTGCAAAGATTCTCCGGAATATCATAATGAAGCGCTTTTGCGAAATAACTACGTCGGATTTAACGTCACCAAGCCACCCTTCACAGATATAAGGGTGCGCAAAGCAATTGCAAAATCTATCGACCGTGATGTTTTTCCAAAAATTTTGCGACGGAAAGAGCGACCATCGAGCAGTTGGATTCCAAAGCCGCTAGCTGGATATTCGCCTGAAACGGGAGAGAAGTTTGACCCGGAAGGTGCACGCAAACTGTTGGCTGAGGCAGGTTTCCCCGGTGGAAAGAACTTTCCCGCGGTGACCATGTTGTATCCGAATCGCGACGACATAAAAATAGTTACGGAAGAATTGCAAGATCAATTGCATCAAAATCTCGGCATCGATGTTGCCTTGCAAAATCAGGAATGGAAAGTCTACCTGCAAACATTGCATCGTGACCCACCACCCATATTCAGGGCAAACTGGGGTGCGGATTATCCAGACCCGGAGACTTTTGCCAATCTCTTCACCACATTCAATGGCAACAATACCACTCAATGGAAAGACAAAAAATACGACGCGCTTGTTGAACAAGCGGGTACCGAACAAGACCCCGGGAAGCGGCGGAAACTTTATGAGCAGGCTGACCGTTATTTGTGCAATGAGCAATCGGTAATTGCACCGATATTCTTAGCTACGCAAAATGCGATGGTTAAGCCGTGGGTGAAGGGTCTGAAATTTAATCCGCTGGATATTCAGTTTTATAAACAAGTCAGCATTGAGCCGTAGGAGAAGCGAGAATCGAATGATCAGTTTGATATTTAAAAGAGTTCTTCTTGCCATTCCAGTGCTGTGGATAGTTGCGTCCATTACGTTTATGCTGGTGCGCATCGTGCCGGGTGGTCCTTTCGAGGGTGATAAGGCTCTGCCACCAGAAATAGTGGCGAACTTAAAAGCAAAATATCACCTCGATAAACCGGTTCCCGAGCAGTACATGTTTTATATGGAGCGGCTTGTGCACGGAGATCTCGGGATCTCCTACAAATACGTTGGTCGCACCGTCAACGACATTCTGGCTGACGCGTTTCCTGTTTCGCTGCAGCTCGGTGGAGCCGGTTTGCTGCTGGCAATCTGCATGGGCGTTCCGCTGGGCACCATCGCCGCCGTGAAACGAGGATCGGTGGCAGATTTTACTGCTATGTTCCTGTCGACTGCCGGCATATCGGTACCCGGATTTGTCATAGGCGCCCTGTTGATTTTCACGTTTGGAATCTGGCTGAAAGTGTTACCGGTCGCTTTATGGGAGACACCTCGCCATATGATTTTGCCTGCTCTTACTCTTGCGGTAGGTCCTGCCGCTTACCTGGCGCGTTTGACGCGTGCCAGCGTGCTGGAAATTCTTGAGAAAGATTGGGTGCGAACCGCGCGTTCGAAAGGTCTTTCGGCTGACAAAACCGTAGTCAAACATGTGTTGCGCAATGCACTCGTTCCGATTGCAACTGTGCTTGGCCCACTGACAGCGATTCTTGTGACGGGATCGTTTGTCGTCGAATTCATGTATGCCATTCCCGGTATGGGACGCTTCTTCATCACCGCCGTCAGCAACCGCGATTACGACTTGATTATGGGCACAACTCTTGTTTTTGCCGTCCTTTTGATCATCTCTAATACAATCGTCGATATCGTCTACCTGGTTCTCGACCCAAGAATGCAGGTGAGCTAGCATGGTGTCGACAAAAGACAAAGTTGGATTCAAATACCTCTGGCATCGACTGACCAGCATTCCCACCGCCCATGGTGCCTTCTGGATTATCGTGTCCATCTGTGTGATCGCTTTGTTGTCAGGCTTGGGTGTGCCCATGTCTCAATACTCTTATTCGCAGACTACTGCCGATCTGCTGGCACCACCATCGATGCACCACTTCATGGGCACCGATGAATTGGGTCGAGATCTCTTCAGCCGAATCATCTACGGATCGGCCTTCGCAACGTCGCTTTTGGCAGCTCCAAGCAACGCAAGATGCAGGAGCGCTGCATCGACTCTGTTGTTCGGGTAGTCGCTAGCTATATTGCTTTCCGTCGCCTTCAAGTCAGATGAAGTATGGATTTTCATGGCCTCTTCAATGAGCTTTGGCGAGAACGTTCCAGTTGATTCCAGAGCACTTTTGAATGAGCTATTGGTGTCGTCAAATTTGTTCATAGCGACATCCTTTGACCGTTTCGAGGCAGTCGATTAGTAAAATTGAGTAAGTTTGTTTACTCAAACTAAATGTCTAATGTTACCGAAATCAAACCAACAATCGAATCTTTTTCGTATTTGCCACACTGAGCTCAATCACTTGCCACCAGCTCTGGTGCAGCATTTTCGACTGGTTCTTCCGGATCTTGAACAACTTTTCCGTAATTGAACAGGCGTGTACGTGGGTCTAAGGCGTCACGCAGCCCGTCACCAAGGAAGTTAAAAGACAGCACGGTGACGAAGATAAAAAAGCTCGGAAACAAAATCAGATGTGGGTGCCCGCGCAGTGAGCGCCATCCATCGCTGGCAAGAGTACCCCAGCTGCATGCTGGCGGGGATAGTCCAAGACCGATGAAACTCAGTGTCGACTCAGAGAGAATTGCCGATGGCACGGTGAAGGTCAGGGCGACGACAATTGGTCCCATGGCGTTTGGAAGAAGATGCTTCCAGATAATCAAGAGACCATTTTGCCCTGCGGCTCTGGCTGCTTCGATGAACTCTTCGTGCTGCAGTTGCAAGAATTGCGCACGCACCAGACGCGCCGTACCCATCCAGCTGACCAGACCCAGGGCTATGAGAATCCCTGTGGTGCCGCGACCGATCAATACACCGATCAAAATCATGACGAGCAAATCCGGCAGCGCATAAGCAATGTCTACTCCACGCATGAGCACGTTATCGACCTTACCGCCCATGAATCCTGCTGTAGCTCCGTAAATGGTGCCGATGAAAAACGCAATCAAAGCTGTCGTCACTCCGATACTGATGGAGAGCTGCGATCCGTAGATGATTCGGCTGAAGAGATCTCGACCCAATTCATCGGTGCCCATGAAGTGGTGCATCGATGGTGGTGCCAGCAGATCGGCAGTAGTCTGCGAATAAGAGTATTGAGACAT
>DATNPY010000026.1:0-91775 GCA_036702955.1 Drouetiella sp.
AACTTGGCTGTGCACATTACCGATGACCGGATGCACAAATTAGAGCAGAAACTACATGACGCTGAGAAGAAACACGGGACGCAGAGCGGAGAGGCAGGACTCGCACTGATGGCCATCGTCGAGTATCTGCAGACTCAGCCTGGCAACGAAGAAATTATCAAACGATTAAACGAACGCATCGACGAAATCTACGAAATTTACAAGGCGGCTTGCGAAGACTAGCGAGTATAATTGCACCTCCAATTAATTAGAGGTGCGACATGGCTACGGAATCACAACCGAAGGCACTGGTTAACTCCGAACGGCTCTGGAATGACCTCATGTCCATTGCAGAATTGACGTTGCCAGACCACCCTTACACTCGTCGAGCCTTCACGCCCATGTTTGAGAAGGGAAGAGAATGGCTGCGAAGTCAATTCGTCGACGCTGGTTTTACAGTCTCTCAAGATGCTGCCGGCAATCTGATTGGCAGAATCGAGGGCACTACTGCCGGTGCCGGCACAATAATGCTCGGCTCGCACTCTGACACAGTTCCAGGCGGTGGACGCTTCGATGGCGTCGCCGGTGTGATCGCAGCTCTCGAGATCGGCCGAACACTAAAAAACAGCGGCACGAAGTTGAAACACAACATTGAAGTCGTTGACTTTCTCGCCGAAGAGCCTAACGTATATGGGCTCTCCTGCGTGGGAAGCAGAGGTATATCGGGATATCTCAACGACGAGTCTCTGTCACTCACCGAACCAGGTGGAGAGAAATTAAGTGAAGCAGTCAAACGCGTCGGCGGAGAACCAAACAAAATCGCCAGCGCAAAACGCTCAGATATAAAGGCATTCTTTGAGTTGCACATTGAACAAGGTCCAATTCTAGAGCGCGAGAATATCGAAATCGGAATTGTGACAGCGATTGTGGGAATCCGCCGCATCGAAATAATTTTCCAGGGGGAGGCAGATCACGCCGGTACAACACCGATGGACTTACGCAAAGACGCAGGAGTAGCGCTCGCCGAAACAATAGTTTTCATCAGAAAAATCGCTGAGGAATTTTCCACAATGGGGCTCGGTCACTTCGTTGCCACTGTGGGCGTCACGGAAGTTGAGCCCAATGCAATTAATGTTGTGCCCCAGCGTGCTCGATTGATCATCGATGTGCGCAGCGAAAACAAAGAATTGATGGAGCGCTTCCTCGAAGAAGTAACAAGAAGCGCTGCCACAGCAGCTGAATCATATCGAGTCAAATGCGCGGGACCAAGAATTCTTTCCGATTCAATTCCTTCAATCTGCAATGCGAAACTGAAAACGCTGCTAAGTGAATGCGCCAGAGATCTGAATCTTTCAACAAGAGAACTAGCGTCAGGCGCTGGACACGATGCCGCCTTCATTTCGAGAATAGCACCTGCAGCTATGGTCTTTGTTCCATGTCTGCACGGCAAAAGTCACGCACCCGAAGAATGGGCCGAGCCCTCGGCGCTGACACAGGGCGCCAATGTAATCATCGAAGCGATCTTAAGACTTGATGCAAACAATGGCTACTTATAGCCTACATCATGGACGGAGAAAAATAGGTGCAAATTGTCGTTGAAATGCCGACTGCAAGAATGCAGGCAAGCACAGCCAGAGCCGCTGCCACTATTAATAACTTGATCGTATCGAGGTCAGCACTCCCTGCAGATTGTTCAATTGGTCTTGCGTAAGTATTTGATTTGAGAATCGGTGTTTGTGTAGGCATTATTGTTTACCAGGTTTACCAGGACTCCACAGAATTTAGACAAGAGCAAACCGTCTGCATTCCATCGAAGGCAGTTGTGGCAGCTACTCTGTTCGCGAAAACGTATCGCCGCATTCCCTCAAATGCGGGGTTGAAATCGATCGTTGTGAACTACTCAACTCATGGTGATGAATTAAGTCAGTGTACGGGCAGTGTTATTAAGGTGACGGTCGGGTGCAACTTCGGGAAGTGAAGTTGAGGCGTTTCAGTGCAGGGTGCAGTTAGGATTATACGCCTGCCGCAGACCATGTCAAGCGAAACTAATGCAGAACATAATCGATTATTGCTAACGCGTTTAATCGGGCCTTGAACATCAATGGTCGATCGAATCGGCAACGACGTTTCCAAACTTTACGCCGGGCGCACTCGCCTTGTTGCAACTCGAACATGCACCATATTTAGTACCATCACTCGGGCTGGCACGGTATTTTCAGATTCAATTCCACGCATTCAATTTTTGGCGAGGCTTGATTCACAGACCGTTCACTGAAATTACAATAGAGTTCTTGACCAGGCTTCAGCTTGGCTCAAAATGATAAACTTGGCGGTAGGTCATTGAATTCCCACAAACCCACGAGGTTCCGTCTCTGCGTTCGCTTGTTCAGTTTAGACGCTGCGCAATTTTGATTGTCGCGCTGACGCTTTCTCAAAACAGTGCGCCCGCATCAGACTGGGTGGACGGTCCCGTTTCTGTTTTCCAGCTGCCTCAGCGCCCTGCCGCGCCCAAACATCCGCCGGTCGAAAGTAGCGCCCCTGCGCCAGATGTGCCGACAATGGGCGTCACGGATGGTCACCGCCCGCAATCACCCCATGAGTTGGAAGGCGGCGTATCAAGCACTTCAGTCAGGGAAGATCCGTCCAGGCAGCAGCAGCAGCCGCAGCAACAGGGTATCCTCGCCAATCCATACAATGAGCCACCCCCGCCTGCAGGTCCACCGCAAACTGCGACGGTATCGCCAAAACTTTACAGCGGTTGGCTGAGCGAAACGCATCCAGACCTTGCTCCGATGAGCAAAGACTCGGTGCTCGAAGTGAAAGGACAGTGGGACGACTCAGGTCACGCGCTGCATAATTTCGGACTGAACTTTACTAAAATCAGCCCCGGCGCTCTGGCAAAAACTAATTTAGCCAACACGAACGTCATGATTGTCGATTGCGCCGGCGAGATTCCGCAGGCGTCACTGGGCATCATTCGCAGTTTTGTTGCCAACGGTGGTTATCTAATCACAACAGATTGGTCGTTAGATAATTGTCTGGCCAGAGCGATTCCAGGCTTTGTCGATTGGAATAGCGCAAATTCAATTTCCGAACTGGTCGATGCCCGAACAAACAACAATCCCGACGCGACAGATAACGGAGATCTGCTACTAAATACGGTGCCGCGCGCTTACTGGAAATTAGACAACAAATGCCAGATGGTGCGAGTGATAAAACCAGATCTGGTAACAGTTTTAGTGCGCAGTAAACGCCTCGAATACCAGGATCCGAATCGTGCCTTTGCTTTGAGCAAAAACGGCAACGTTCGGCTCGACAACACCGGCATACTCGCTTGCACGTTCAGATACGAGAAGGGACGAGTTCTACATCTTGTCGGACACTTTGACAATAACACAGACCTGGCATTCAACAACTCACTGCCCGATCCAGCTCCGCGCATTGGAATCAGCCTCAGACAAGCCATCGCAGCCAACTTTATTGCAGCGGCACTGAAGGCTAATCCGCATCCGCTGACGAAAAGCAAGTAACTGTCGGAAACCGGTAAGCGCTAGAGAAACGCAAGTAACTATCAAGAACTGATAGTTGATATTCGCTGCCTGAAGTGAAGGAAAGACCGACGCCTGCATCATCGAACTGTTTGAGGACGAAATTTCCAAGTCGGCTAAAACAGACCAGGAAGGCAAAGGAAATACGAAGCCTTCATACAACTTGTCATGGACCTAACAAATTTTTGAGAATAGATTTATACTGGCAAGCGAGATCCAACATATAACAGATATAGGAAGGAGATGCTCATGCTTGAAGAGTTGGCAGAGACGGTCGTCGGACCATGGGGTATCGCAGCAGTCTTGCTTTTTGGAACGGATAAGGGTCGCAAAGTGGTTCGAGCCGCTTTTAAGGAGACCGTCAAGTTCGGCATTATTGCCAGTGAGCGCCTGAAAGAAACCTACGCCGAGATCCAGGAAGAAGCATCTGACGCTATAGCAGAAGCACAAGCAGAGCAGCACCAGAAAGCTAAGCACAAAGCTCCTGCTAGTAAAACTCACAGCGCTACCTAGCAATGACAAAAGAAAAGTTGACTGAAAAACACGGCGCAGTGGTGCACCGTTCTAAGCATCGCACGCGCCTGCGGGTTCCTAAAGGCAAACTTCGCAACGAACATGACCTGCTTGAAGTCAAAAACGCCATCCAAAAAATAGATGGCGTACGGCATGTTGAAGTCAACCCGCAGACAGGGAGCGTGCTTGTTCACCATGAAGATAAGCACGACATCCTCACAGACATCGGCGCCGCCATTGAAGAATCAGCACCCGAGCTCTTGATGGCGCTCGTGATGCCGGCGGCAGCCGAAGAAGCAGGCGTGGAGCTGCTCACACGCATGTTCCGCAAATACTTCATGACGCCTCGGGCTGACCAGATACCAAATGGAGGTAATGGTGGCGTCGAGCATGAGGTCAATGGTGGCGCTCGATTCGAGCTGAGAATCCGTGAGGGTTACGCCAGAACTGTCAATAAGAAGAACGCTAAAAACATTGTGCCTCTTGCTTTTGTAGTGGCGGGCGCAGTCAAATTAGTCAGAGATGAGTCGCTCTGGGCCAATGTTCCAGCCCTGGCGCTATTCTACTGGGGCTTCGATATGTACTGGAAATTGCAGCAGACGGAAGAACTCCAGAACGTCGAAAGCGTTTTAGGTGAGAGGTCGGAAGGTGAAGGATGAACGCCTTCTATCGCAAGACGTAGACAGAGATCCAGCCCCGCTTAAACACTCCGCAGAGAAGAGAAAGACCCGGTCTGAAGCAGACACAGGTAAACTCAATCTCGTCGAGCTGAATTCGCCTGCTGCGAACTCAGATAGCGATTGGAAGACTTTTGACTTCACCGTCGAACATAGCATTCCCGGTCGGCTGCGCCTGAAAGTCGCTCAGTTTCGACTTGGACCGGAATATGAAAAGCACTTCTTGCAGCGGCTTCAGACAATTACAGGGATCTATGAAGCTCGCACCAACCGCCTGACAGCGTGCGTGGTCATAAAGTATGACGAGAGCCAGCTCACTCAGCAAGACATGCTCGAAAAAATTGGCGCGCTAGATTTCTCAACCATTGACGACGAAGCTAATGAACAGGCTGAAGATGTTCTGCAGCCTGTTAAAAAAGCAGTCGGTTCGATTTTTAGCGGCGCCTTTGATTTCCTGCAGCGCATCGCACCACCTGTAGTGCAGGTCGGGTGTTCAGCCGCAGCCCTGGTAGCAGCGCTATTCAACTCACCACTGACGGTGCCATTGACGTGCCTGGCGGGTCTGCCGATCCTGCATCGCGCCACGACTACGGCCGTTACAGAGCGGCGCATCAGCGTTGATGGATTAGACGGCATGGCAGCCCTGCTCATGATATTTCACGCCCAATTCAAAGCTGCATCTTTCATGATGACCTTGATCGCATGCGGTGAATACATTCGTGAGCTGAGCGCCAAAAATTGCCAGAAAATAGTAGACGATCTTCTCGGCATGGCAGGCTGCTCGGCCTGGCTGGTGAAGGGTAAAAAGCGCGAATGCGTTCCAGCAGAACAGATCAAAACCGGAGATCAAATTGTAGTTTACCCGGGCGAACTAATTCCCGTAGACGGCGTTGTCTACCAGGGCGAAGGACTGGTAAATCAAGCGTCTCTGACTGGAGAATCGGTGCCTGTTGAAATCAGTGCCGACCACAACGTGCTGGCAGCGACAATACTCGTTCAAGGTCAGATTTATGTTACGTGCACCTCGCCTTTGAAGTCGAGCAAAGCGCTGAAAGTGATCGACTTGATCAATACGGCACCGCTGAGCGAAACCAAAATCCAAAACTACGCAGCCAGGATGGCCGACAAGGCCGTTATGCCGCTCATTTCGGCAGCATTTCTAACTTTTGGTGTCACACGAGACCCGGCGCGGCTCATGAGTATGATGATCTATGACTTCTCTACCGGCATTCGCATTGCCGCACCAACAGCAGTGCTAGCTTCGATGGCGAGAGCAGGTAAGCTCGGGATTCTGATCAAAAGTGGCGTAGCCCTGGAAAAGATGGCTCGTGTCGATGCTATTGTGTTCGATAAAACTGGAACGCTGACGTCAGGCAATCCACACGTGACACGAGTGGAATCGGTCGGCAAATTCACGCAGGACGAACTGCTGGCGATGGCCGCGGCGGTCGAGAATCGGCTCAGCCACCCAGCTGCACAAGCGATCGTGGCAGCAGCGGTCAAGAAGAAGTTAGACATTCCACACCGAAGCGGAGCCACGCACTCCATAGGGCTGGGTGTCGCGGCCCGAGTCGGCGAGCACGAAGTGTCGCTTGGCAGTCGCACAATGATGGCCAAGCGCAAAGTCGACGTCGCAGTCAGCTTCGATTGGGAAAAGAGTGCTTCAGAACAGGGGCAGTCACTGGTCTACGTGGCTGTAGACGGCGAACTGGCTGGATGCATCGCTTATATGGACACGATTCGCAGGGAAGCAGTTAATGCGATTCGCCGGTTGCACCGACGCGGAGTGCGCAAACTCGTCATGGCCACTGGTGACACCGAATCCAGTGCCCGCCGCATCGCTGATGAACTGGGAGTTGACGAAGTAATTTCGCGAGCTTTCCCGGAAAGCAAAGCAGCGTTAGTTCAAGAGCTGAAAGCTCAAGGTTATGTGGTAGCAGTTGTCGGCGACGGTATCAACGATTCACCGGCCCTCGCCCACGCCGATGTCGCCATTTCTCTGCAAAGCGCAACCGCAGCCGCTCGCGAACACGCAGATGTGATCCTGATGGATGACGATCTGACGCGATTAGCAGACGGCATTGATATCGCACGCGGTGCCATGAGGCTAATTAAAGAAACGACCGCGGTGGTAGCAGTGGCAAACGGAGCCGGTCTCGCTCTTACAGCAGTTGGCCTGGTCGGTCCCGCTGGTGCGACTTTATTGAATAACGGTTCGGCTATCGCTGTTGCGTTAAACAGCTTGCGCCCACTTGTCGCACCGACTCTTCTACGCAGCCGACGCAGCTAAACGTGCTTTCCTGGCGCGTGCAGGTCGCAACCTAATCACCTCTTCTTCGAGATCGGTGAATATTTCGCGTGCGAATTCAACTGCAGATATAACAATTTTGAATATGGTACCAACTACAGGCAGAGAACTGAGCACTGTCTTCAGAGCCCAGAGACCCGCCTTCTTCACGATTGTCTTGCGAATCTTCTGTTTCAACTTTCGGTTCGCCATTTCAGATCACCTTGTAAAATCCATTGCACAATTTCATCATCCCAAGGTTGTATTAAGGTTGGGTTAAAGCACGGCAGAATTTTTTCAGGCAATGAACCAGAGTATTTCCGATAATATTTTTGACCGGTTATGGATTCGCCTTATCAGCTCGCTCAGCTTTCCTGGCAATTTCAGGTCTTTTCACCGCATCGGCATCATTCAAAGACCAGTCATTAGGCTTATAAACAACCTTGTAATCGATCAATTTATCGGTTGATGGAATCTCATTCTTAACGCTTGCGGGCAGATTTTTAGCCAGATAAGCAAGCACGATCTGATCGTCAGTTGGCGGAGGAATTTTAGTTGAGATGCCTGAAGCTTTCGAGAAATCGAGCGGAAACCATTTAAATATTTGCGATACAGTAATCGTCTTCTGCCTGGGATCGATAGATATGTTGTTTCGATTGCTGAGGAATTTTTCTTTGCAGGCAGCCATATCTGTTTCCCACGTCGTCGACACGAATGCGCGCTTGCGAGGCGCCGCACAGCCTTTGGCGGCAGGAACTACCGCAAAGTGAACCTCAGGATAACGAAAAGCCCGCAATATGTCGTGTTCAATCGCCTCAAGAGTGTAAGACTTGCCGGCGACAGTGACCTGATACTTTTCCCAGGCATCTGGAACCTGCCTGAAACTATCCACAGGATAGTAAGGATTTTTCCCCACGATTGGATAGTGATCGAGCACGAGCTTGACGGTGAAGGCGTTGTACGCGTTCATCCAGAGCGCTTTGCGCTGATCGTGCGTCATGTCGTCATATTCTTCAGGAGTTATCGCCGCTAACTCTTGCAAATATTTTTCCAGCGCCGCCGGTTTCTTCTGCCACCGCGCGTAGTGAATCAAATCACCGTCGACATATTGCTTCAGTTCATGAGTCCAGAGTTTGTGCTGATTGTCGAAAGCGGCCAGGGCAGCGCTTCCAGGCAAAAGAGTTAAGCAGAGTAGCGCTAAAACCCGAGATTTCATTTCTTCACCGTTAACGCCTTAATGCGCTTGTCGACCGCCTCAACATCGTAGAGAGGCGCAGAGCAAGTCTCACCGGCACAGACAAATGTTGCAGGCTTGGGCAGCTTAGGATACTCCACATCTGTGCGCGGAGGCGGTCCCTCAGCGCGGTCGAGCCACTCTATGCGCTTGTAATCAGAAGGATATTGCAGACACATATTATGAAGAGACGCCGCTGTCGCGTCACTTTTTCCTCCGACAACTACCAGGTGAGCGGGCTCACCTCCTTGTTCCATATTAGCAAGAAGTATGCCTGCCACCAGAACATGACGTGTTCTGGCTACTTCAGGAGCTGCCAGATAACGCATCGCCTGCGCACAAAGAGCCTTGTCTGAGGCGCGACCGGAATATTGATAGAGGAGATTCGCGAAGCGCGCTACCATAACATTCTCGTCCAGCAATGGAACAGATTGAACGCCGCTGGCACTTGCTGCGGTAACAAAACCAGCTTTCACGCCAGATTTGGGAGAATAGTTGAAGTGTCTACCAATAAAGTCTGATGTTTGTTCGGCGCGCTTCAACCACGCCCGGTCGGCAGTGGCAGTGTAGAGCATCAGGCAAGCCCTTCCCATCGCCGCCGAGTCACCGAGATAAGGACCGGCAGGATCTTTCTCGTCGTGCCTGTAGCCACCATCGCCGGTACCACGATGAGCCAGCACCCATTCAGCCGCGGTGCGGGCCTGGTCTAAATATTTCTTGTCACCTGTAGCCATATACAAATCAGTCAATGCCGCTATCGCCCAGGCATTCTCGCGAGCATAGATATGTTTATCTATGGCAGGAATTCCCAGCTTCCGGCGTTCGGCATCGTTCAGCGAAAAGTATTCGCCTGAATGTTTACCCTTAACAAGGTCGGCATCCTGGCTGGTATAAAAGGCGCCTTCCGGGCTCATCAAAAAGGATTCCAGATAACGATGAATATTCTGAGCCGCTTTCAGATAAGCAGGGTCATGCCAGAGCATGTATCCGAGCGCGTAGACACGCATATCTTCAGCCTGCATTTGCATGATCTTTTCAAAATGGGCGTGATTCCAATCGCCATTTGTCGAATACTGATAAACTCCGCCCCAAACGGGATCGATCAATTTTTGCTGCTGATTGAGCGTCTCTTTGGCGCGATGCGCTTCCAGTTTGTCGCCCTCAATCGCCTTTGCTATGGCGTACTCGACACTATCCCAATCTAAGAACTTTTGCTGAAAACCCCACGCACCATCTTCAGTATCATAGCCATCCGCGTGCGCCTTTTCGAGCTCTTTCCGGAGCGACACCGTCAGCGCCCCCTCCTTCGAGAATGTCGTCGGCTTGTCTATCTTCGTTTTCTGAACGTTGGGATGTTTGATGACATCTTTCAACATTGCCACCATGTCTTTTGGTGGAATGAAGCCCTGGCGTATTTCGTTCTCTTTCCCCGCAGAATTAAAAACAACAGTCGCCGGCCAGCCATAATCTCCATATCGATTGGATAGATCGGGGCGCGAATCTTGATCGACTTTGACGCAGATAAATTTGTCGTTGAGCAGTTTTCGCACTTCGGGTTGGCTATACGTCTTCTCGTCCATGACGTGGCACCAGTGACACCAGATCGCTTCCAGATCGAGCAAAACAAATTTGTTCTGTGCCTGCGCTTTTTTGAAGATATCGTTGGACCATTCCTGCCATCTAACAGGCACTGCGGCACCCTTGTCGGTTGACAACTGCTCTGCCAGAGCAGCCTGAGACGTTAGTAAAGTGGAAAGAACAACGGGATACCACAGCCAGCGCTTCTTCATCTCCATTCCTCGATATACATCTGAGGTATGGATAATAGCATTGAGCCGCCAGCAAATGACTGCTGGCGACCCTTTCAAGACATTATTTGGGGAATCAGTGGGTCGTCTAAGCGACCGAAACGTTCTCGCTCGACTTATCGGTCGGCTTGGCGAAGCCGCCATTGCGACCAAAGCTGAACAGTATGAGTCCGTTTTGCTGAGTTTGCGAGTGTTTTTCTCGCTCGGAAAATGGCGCCTTGAAGGCGTCGATAAGCTCAGCACTGTTTGCGCCTGAAGCGCCGTCCGAAGGTCCGTTTGTCATTGTCCACTCCTTTTGACTCCAGACTGAGGACCGGCGCCAACAGTGAAAAGTTCCAACAAATCACCGATAAAAGATTCCAGATATTTAAGGGAGTTGCTATTAAGCTTCCTCATTCTGCAGGGTTTTGAGAGTTACTGATTCGACAAAAATTTGTAAGATAGCGGGGCCGTTTTGGCATTGAAATTTGGCGGTATGGGGACCATGAATGCTCGTAAAAGAGGCGGAGAAGCTAGCCTGGCAGCTTCTCAAGGAACATAAGCTCAAAGACTGGACTTATCAAACCAACACCAGAAAACGCACTCTCGGTCTGTGCTTTTCGCAATTTAAGCGCATCGAACTCTCTATATACTTCATCGAACACAATACAGTTGAAGTTGTAAGAGAGACGCTATTGCACGAAATTGCTCATGCTCTGGTCGGCTCAGACCAGGGGCACAACGCAGTGTGGATGGAGATGGCGGAAAAACTGGGAGTTACTCCTCGCCGCAAAAGTGCCGCCGCAATCATGCCTCCCGGTCCATGGCAAGCGATTTGCAGAGGCTGCAATCGTCTTTTCTCGAAGCATCGCAAACCCAAGTATATATCCGGAAACAGCTGTGCCATCTGCGGTCCGAAGATCGGACGTCTGTTTTATGTGCGCATCGAAGCAGACAGCGCCCTGCCGAAAGGGGCTGCCGCGTTGCAAAGGCAAAGCAAATCGACTTAGTCGGCGGCAAGGGAACTTTCGCCTGGTGGAGCCACATATGGTGGCACCTACACAGAGCCACTGAAACTGGCTCTGAGACTGGCTTTGCAGGTTCAACTCAAATCGTTGCTGAGCCAAAACCTGGAAATAGTCAGGCTTTCCCAGGCTTTTCCTCTTGACTTCCTATTGCCCCCAGTACTAAACTGGTACGTAAGCATGCAAATCAGCTCATAGAAAGGATTTATGGGTTAACCGGGTTTGATGCTTGAAGGTGATACGACATGAAAAATCTGGAGCTACTCGCAATCGTCCTCCTTGTTATTGGAGGTATCAACTGGGGCTTAGTAGGCGCATTTAACTACAACGTAGTTACTTCTCTGCTGGGCGATGGAAGCACGATGACACGCGTAGTCTACGCTCTTGTTGGACTCTGTGCGCTTTACGAAGCGTTCAAGATGATGAAGAGCAAAGCCGCGTAGGAAACCTGAACCAACTTGCGGCGTTGACAGCGCTGCAGTTTTAGCTGAAAAACACACAACCGAATAAAGGCACCACCGAAAGAACAGTCTTCAGGCTTTTGGTAGCTGAACTCGCCGGGGAATTAGTTGTTCTACGGCGCGCTGCGCACAGTTCGCCGGCAGCAGGCGGCGTCGATGACGACGACGCGAGAGAAGCACGCTCAACCTATTTCTCGCGTGCAAGCTATCTGTTGCGCAAGCCATTTCTTAGCGGGCTAGGCGCCCGGCTTGTGCCTGAGGCGGCTCAGGCAGACTTGCGCTGGTCCTCGAGATTAGCCAGGGCTTCTTCGATGTGCCTTACAGGCGCCCACTCGTCGGTCGAATGGGAAGTTCTTTCGAGCGCCTGACGAATCAGTTGGGCGTTCTCGGGCATGTCATTGCGGTCATAATAAGTCGCAAGCCAGATCAGTTCTTTAACAGATGTAGGAATTTCAGACATTTGAATCGTTTCCGCCTCACTTTTCCCGTCAGAAAGACGGGTATCCTCCGATGTTGTTCCACTCCGACAGCAATTTAACTCTTGCCCGCTAGCCATCTTAAGATTCCCGTAATCCGCAAGGGGAAGGCTTTGGTGACGTTCTGGGTATGAAGGGAGTGTGAACACTCAGGTGCACACGAATGTACCGAACAAAAACTGAGACAAAGCTAATCTGGTGGCCGACACCACAGGATTACAACGAAGCTGTTCAAATTCCACAAATCAGCCTGCAAGATCCCGAACTCAAGCAAGGGCTTCCATATACCAACGCACTGGATCTGCCGCGCTCGGTAACGGGCTCCTTCGCCTCCGTTTACAGGATGCATTGCCCAAATCGGGACTTCGCCCTGCGGTTGTTTTTAAGTAACATCCACGACCAGCAAGAACGTTATGCGCTTATTTCCGATTTCGTTCAGCACGACGATTTGCCGTATACGGTGGGATTCGACTTTCTCAAACAAGGCATTAAGGTCCGCGGAGACTGGCTTCCGGCATTAAAGATGGACTGGCTAGAGGGTGAGCAACTGGATGATTACATCGTCCACAATTTAGGAAATCCGCAGAAGCTCGGACACTTACTCGAGATTTTTCTCAAGATGATGCACGACCTGCATCAGGTTGGTATCGCGCATGGTGACTTACAGCACGGCAACATTCTGGTATGCAATAACGAATTGCGACTCGTAGACTACGACGGCATGTTCGTACCCGCCATGAAGGGATTCATGGCAAGCGAACTGGGGCACCGAAACTACCAGCATCCAAATCGTAGTGCACACCACTTCGGGCCGTATCTGGACAATTTCTCCGCCTGGATTATTTACGCATCGATTCGTGCATTGCAAATCGACTCGCGGCTCATGCACCATCTCGGCGGCGGCGACGACTGCCTGCTCTTTCGCCAGGCCGACTTCATGGATCCCTTACATTCTCCAGCTTTTGCAGCACTGGAAAGGCACCCTGACAAACGGCTCAACGAGTTGGGACGGTTCATTCGAGCTCAGTTAAAACAAGATTTGCCAGATATTCCGTTTTTAGAAATTTCCTTACCTGAAAGTGTAGTCCACGATTTACATCCGATTTCAGATACGGCATCAACTGTGAAGAGAGGCGCTAGAATCATCAGAGGCAATCTTCCGGATTGGTTACAGGACGACAACGTCGCTGTGCTCACCAATGCTCAAACGAGTTCGCCAGCACAACCGATTTCCGAGCCACACCTTCAGTCACCGAACCCAGTACCACATTTTCAATCACCGAATCCACCACCGCACCTTCAGCCACCAAATTCAGTACCACATTCTCAATCACCGAATCCAGCCCCCCACCTGCAGTCACCGAATCAGGCTCCGCACCTCCAGCCGCCGGCGCAGCAGCCGTCCAAGCCTCAACCGAAATCGTCAAAGTACAATCCGACTCTGCCACCAGTAACTCCTCTAACAGCTCCGCCTCCACAATCATGGACAATGCCAGCCAGGCCAAATCAGCAAGCGGTCTGGTTGAAGCCCGGCGTGGCGAGCACACTCATGCAGTCACAACCATCGATAAACGCACAGCCGATTATGCAACCGCCCCCTCTGAGTGGTTCGAATAACCAGATTAACAAACTGACTAACCTCGTCAGAGGGGTATCCGCACAACCATCGACATCACAATCCGCACCGCAAGCACCGTCACAAGGACGTTCCAACAAGCTCAATCAGCTGACAAACACAATCAACACGGCGTCCCAGAGGAAGCAACAACAGATAGCAGCGTCACAGCAGCAACAATTGCACTCCAACTCTAAATCCCACGTACCAGTAGCGCCAGCCGTCGTGCTTCCACCAGAACTGGTCACAGGTAGCGTTCCGCGCAAAGTGCAATGGAATCCTCACTGCTCGCACCTGAGCCCGCGAAACCTGGCTCAAGTCATGCTGCTAAATCCGCTCTTCTGGATTATGTTCAACGTTGGAGCACATGCGTATGGTGTAGACAGCTGGCTCGCCACACACGGAACCCAGGTACCGGCCGTCGTCACAAACGTCGAATATCACGCCGCCAGTCGAAATGGTTACACACAAGTCGACTACAATTACACCCTCGACAATCAGGTCTACCACAAAAGTGAGCACATACTCGGTGACGCTTCAGAGTTCCAAAAAGGAGGCAAATACGAGATTACAGTACTGCCGTCAGATCCCAATGTCACTGAAGGACTCAATGCACCTCCAGGACATAAGAGACTCGTTGACTTAGCATATTTCGGACTGTTGGCTCTGGTCAACACAATCACATACGCGATTTTGTGCGCGCCATCGCTTCGGCAACGAAAGTTAGCCAGTCAGGGACAAGCATATATCGCAGAGATTGACGACCTCAGAACAAACTGGAGAAATGAATTCCAGGTAGATGTTAGTTGGCCGGCCAATGGTAGTCACTGGTATCGAACTGTGAAGGTCACCGCAGATCAGTACAACTCACTCCGCGTTGGCGACCTGGAGGTGATCTTATTTGACGAGCAAACACAAGATTTGGCCTTTTATCGTTTCTGCAGATACCAGGGCAAACTGCCTCAAGCCAACGCGATAAAGAAAGTCGGACCGTAACTAGACGGAGTTGGCCAATCTGTCAGAACACGCACTTTCCAGCTCTTTAAACAGTGTCATCAAGCTGTGTTTATATTCTGAACCTGATTGATTGACGACTTCGATGATTCTGGAACCGACAATCACACCATCGACCCCAACTTCCAACAAATCCTTTGCTGTTTGCTTGTTCGACACTCCAAAACCTGCACAGATAGGCAGGTCTATCTGATCTCGCAATCGACCTATCAATGACTTCAAGTTGGATAAGTTACTGGCGGACTTATCAGTTCCTGTGACCCCAAGTCTGGAGACAAGATATATAAAGCCACCAGCATTAGTGGCAATCTTACTCAGACGTTCGTCGGTCGTGACAGGAGAAACAATGAAGATCAAATCGACATCATTTGCTCTGGCTATGGGAAGAACCTCCTCTGCGCTTTCAACCGGCAAATCTGCGATCAGCACGCCATCGATGCCTACCGCCCCTGCTTTTTGGAAAAACTTTTCGGCGCCGAATGCTAAAACGTTGTTGTAATAGACGAGAATTCCGATTGGAATTTCGGCATCGATCTTACGCACTTCTGAAATCAGATTGAAAGCGTCAGTCGTTTTGAATCCCGATTCGAGCGTCTCGAATGCAGCTTTCGCAATCACTGGTCCGTCGGCAACCGGGTCGCTGAACGGAAAGCCCAGCTCAAGTGCGGATGCTCCTGATTCAATCATCGTTTTGACGATCTGCAGAGACTTTTCTTTGTCTGGCCAGCCAAGCACTGTGAACGGCATAAACGCTTTCACGTTTTCCTTCTTCAATTTCTCGAAGCGTGTCTGATAGCGCTTACTCATGTCTGAGGACCTCCGCCAAATCTTTGTCTCCGCGACCCGATAAATTTACCAGCACCCGATTGCCAGGCTTCAGTTCCAGGCAAAGCTTCTTGGCGTAGGCGAGGGCATGTGAACTTTCCAACGCAGGAATTATGCCTTCTCTTCTAGACAATTCGTTAAATGCAGCCAGTGCTTCCCTGTCATCGACTGACACATACTTCGCCCTTTTGATCTCTTGCAGGTGAGCATGTTCAGGGCCAACCGATGGATAATCGAGGCCGGCAGCCACGCTGTGAGCCTCGATGATTTGTCCGTCGTCATCTTGCAAGACCATGCTTTTCATGCCGTGCAAACAACCGGGTTTACCTTTGCTCAAAACGGCACCGTGCTTGGTGCTACTCAAACCATGTCCGGCCGGCTCGACACCAATCAATTGAACTCCCTCGTCATCAAGAAATGCCGAAAACATGCCGATTGCGTTGGAGCCACCACCGACGCAAGCTATCACATAGTCGGGCAGGGTCTGGTAGCGCTCGAAAAACTGTTGTCGCGCTTCCCGACCGATGATGCTCTGAAAAAATTTCACCAGCGTTGGAAACGGATGTGGTCCGGCTGCTGTTCCCAATAGATAGTGCGTATCGCCCAGATTCGTAATCCAATCACGCAGCGCCTCATTAATTGCGTCTTTGAGCGTTTTGCTGCCCGTCGTCACGGGGTGCACAGTCGCACCCATCAGCTTCATGCGTTGTACGTTTGGTTGCTGTCTGGCAATGTCGACCTCACCCATATAGATCTCGGTCTGCATGTCGAGCAGTGCTCCAGCCATGGCGCAAGCAACTCCATGTTGACCGGCTCCGGTTTCAGCGATGATGCGCGTCTTACCCATAGACTTTGCAAGCAGCGCTTGACCCAGCGCATTGTTGGTTTTATGCGCACCACCGTGCAGGAGGTCCTCGCGCTTTAGAAAAATATCGGCGCCCCACAATCTCGAAAGATTTTTAGCGTAATACATGGGCGTTGGACGCCCTGCATAATCACGAAAGAGATTGCCGAGCTCACCCATGAAGCCCTTATCTTCTTTCGCCACGAGGAAAGCAGCTTCAAGCTCTTCCAGCGCGGGCATCAGTGTTTCCGGCACATAGACGCCGCCAAAAGTTCCAAAGTATCCAAGCGTTTTCATCAGGAGATAGCCTCATTCACCACGTTTGCACGATCGATATTGGTGCCTTTCACCGCACCACAAAATGCCTTCATTTTCTCCATCTCCTTTAAGCCCGGTGCAGATTCGACTCCCGACGCTACGTCGACCGCATACGGCTTGATGCGGCTCAAGACTAGAGGAACATTGGCTGGGTTCAGCCCGCCTGCAAAGAAATACGGTCGCTCCAGCTGCAAGCGTTCCACGCGATCGATCGCCCTTGTCAGCCAATCGGAAAAATTCAAATCTTTTGGTTTATCGAACAAAATGTAGTCGCAGAAATCATATGAATCGATCACCCTGGAAAGCTCGATATCATCACTCTTTTCGTCGAGTTCCAGAACCTTGATGACCGGGGCGGAGACCTCTTTGCAAAATTGAGGCGATTCGCTTCCGTGCAATTGCACGTAGTCGAATTTCAGGCTTTCAGAAATTCGCTGCACGTCATCAATGGAACTGTTTTTGAATACAGCCACAGTCCTGGCACATTCGGCGACGGCGTCAATCACTTCCCTGGCAACAACCTGGTCAATTTTGCGGGCGCTGCTTTCCACAAAAATAAAACCAAGCAGATCGGCACCAGCAGCGATGGCATTAAGTGCGTCGCCGGAGTTAGTGATTCCGCAAATCTTGACGAGCGTCATAGTCTAATTGCCTCTGGCGTCATTATCTGACCGCCTTTGCTGGAGCCTGCAAACTGGTGAATTCGGCTAGCAGTGCATCCATATTTTCGCTTTTCATCAACGCAGAGCCGATCAGAAAATTTGAACAATACGGCAGCAGCCTTTCGATGTCTGACCGAGCCAGCACACCACTGGCAGAAATCAAAATTGTATCGGCGGGAACCAACTCAGCCAGCCGCTCGGTAGTGCCCAGGTCCATCTCGAATGTACTCAGGTCTCGATTGTTGATCATCATGATGCCAGGCTTTACGCGCAGGGCGCGCTCAACCTCAGCAACCGTTTGCACTTCCACCACAGCGTCCATACCAAGCAATGTAATGCACTCGTACAAACTTCGCAATTGCGCATCAGTTAGAATCTTCACGATCAGAAGAACCGCTGCGGCTCCGACTTCGCGCGCCTCGAAGCACTGGTAGGGAGTGATCACGAAGTCTTTGCACAGTGTTGGCAAACTACTTTTTGCGTTCACAGTCTCGAGCAGTTCCAGACTGCCACCAAAGTATTTGGCATCGGTCAAAACAGATATGGCGCTGGCGTGTCGATTGTAGGCAGCGATAATTTCATCGACATTCACTTCTCCACGAAGCACGCCAGCCGATGGAGATTTAGGTTTCAGCTCGCAGATCAAATTAACACCAGGTCTGCTCAGCGCCGCAGCAAACCGATGATCGTCTTTGCTGACCGAATGTCGAAACGACTCCAGATCACGAGAACGCATCCGCTCTGAAAGCTCGCTCTTTTTGTTTTCTACAATCTCAACTAGTGAACCAGGCATAAGCCCTCCGACATTCCTCATATTTTGCAGCGACTGCGCCAGTAAGCAATAACTCTTTTGCGAGCGTAACGCCATCGTCAATGGTATCGACCTTGCCTGCCACCATGAAACCAGCACCGGCATTTTTGCATACCAACTGCATGAAATACGGCTCAGCACTGCCAACAAGCACCTGATGGAAAACTTCGAAACTGTATTCAGAAGTCATCAAGTCCGCATCTTCCTCGACATCATCAACTGCCGGCATGACGTAATTTTGCAGCTTTCCATCCTTGACTTCAATGTATTGACTGGCAGTGCACGGATCGAATTCATCCAGACCACGCTCTGAGCGCACAACAATTGCTCGCTCTGTGTTTTTGTCCGCGAGCAAATAATCACCGACCAGACGATGCACAAGGGCGTCGCTGGTACCCATCAATCTCAGTTTGGGATTGAGCGGGTGCAACAAAGGTCCGATTGAATTGAAAATACTTGGACCCGGCAAACTGCGCCGAATCGCCGAAAGCTTTGCCAGAGAAGGATAGTAGTGTGGCGCATAGAGAAAAACCAGACCGATACTATCCAACAACTCCAGCACACTCTCATACGGAATAGAGGCGGGAATTCCGAGCGCCTCCAGCAGATCGAAACTGCCACTCAAACTGCTGGCAGCGCGGTTGCCGAACTTCGCGACCTTCACACCACCTGCCGCCAGAACAAATGCGACAGTTGTCGACGTGTTGAAGTGAGGCAGACCGCTTCCGCCTGTGCCACTGCAATCGATCGCATCCACAGCGCCATCGAACTGATAGGCGCATCGAGCTTTCACCGAGTCGATAAAGGCTGTCAAAATTCTCAGGTCGATTCTATCGCTGCTCAATTCAATCAGGACTTGCCGAATTTTCTCGTCAGGAAGCCGGCAATCAACAAGACTGGCGATAGTATCTTCGCTCAACATGGCGATGCAAACAGCCTCAGCATTTCTCGAGGTAATTTCATCTTCAACATCTCTCGACGAAATTTCTCAGCATCTTCTGACCTTCAGGTGTACCAATCGACTCAGGATGAAACTGGACGCCATACAACCGGTCGGTCTTATGCTGAAGTGCCATGATTAGACCTTGACCTTGCTCTTGAGCCGTTATTGTGATCTCATTCGGCACGGTTGCAGGCTCGGCAATCAAAGAATGATAGCGCATCGCTTCGAATTCATCCCCAATGCCCTCGAAAAGAGGCGATGGGCTTTTTATCCGAATCTTGCTGGTTTTGCCATGAATTATCTGCGGTGCGCGAACAACTTTTCCGCCCAGATGGTGCACGATGCCTTGATGTCCGAGGCACACGCCAAGCACCGCGGCGTTCAATTTTTTGCGACTGAGAATGACGTCTTTGCATACGCCAAAATCTGAGTCATTGCCCGGGTGACCGGGACCGGGCGACATGACGACGTGGTCGGGCTGCAGGGCTTGCAGGTCTTCGAAGGTAATCTGGTCGTTG
The DNA here is from genome assembly GCA_036702955.1 of Drouetiella sp. Taxonomy (GTDB): domain Bacteria; phylum Cyanobacteriota; class Vampirovibrionia; order Obscuribacterales; family Obscuribacteraceae; genus PALSA-1081. The sequence goes on from DATNPY010000026.1 coordinate 19,538, forward strand.
CGAAAAACCTTGATCGGCGTCTCAACCAGTGGCTGCAGCATCTGGAAAAGGTTGAAGGTAAACGAATCATAGTTGTCAACAATCACAAGGCTCATATGCTGCTCACCTCCGCATATTTGACTGCCTGCAGCAAGCTCTTGGCTTTATTGCGAGTCTCTCGATATTCCATCGTCGGGTCGGAATCATAGACAATTCCTGCGCCGGCATTGACGTGCACCTGACCATCTTTGACCAGAGCTGAGCGGATAGCAATCGCTCCATCCATGTTGCCGAGCAAATCAAAATAGCCTACAGCGCCGGAGTAGATGCCTCGTTGCTCAGGTTCTAACTTTGACAACAACTGCATCGCGCGGATCTTGGGAGCACCAGATACAGTGCCAGCAGGAAAGCAGCTTCGGAATGCATCGAAACAGCTCTTCTCTTTGGACAACACGCCGTGCACTTCCGTGAACAGGTGCATGACATGGGTATACCTGGTCAGGCAGGCAATTTCGCCGACACGCACAGTGCCGGGAGTGCAAACCCGCCCCAGGTCATTTCGTCCGAGATCGACGAGCATCCGATGTTCAGCCATCTCTTTTTCGTCTGCTTTCAGCTCGACAGCCAACTGATTGTCGGCATGCTCATCTGCTCCACGCGGGCGTGTACCGGCAATGGCACGCAACAGCACAAGTCCATTCTGCGAGCGCACAAATGTCTCTGGTGACGAGCCCAGATAAACAAAATCAGGACATTTTAAAAAGTATGCATAAGGTGATGGATTGGTTGCCTGCAAGGCGCGATAAATATTGATCGCTGGTATAGAACATGGCGCTGAAAACCTTTGCGACAGCACGATTTGAAACGCCTGCCCCTCTGCAATGTACTCTTTGGTCGCGACGACAGCGTCGGTAAATTGCTTCTCTGAAAACGGACCCGAGACGTTTTCGAAAATCTCTTCTTCACTTAAGGGCTGTGACGGGATCTCTTGCGGCGGCAATTTCATCGGTGACAGCGCGCGCTCCAGAAGCTGCCTGGCATGCGCCTCTCCTCTGTGCGACACAAACGAGACTTTTCTGTACTGCTGATCGAAAATAACAACCGAATCGTACAGTCCATATCGACCATCAGGAACTTCAAATGGCGCCGAGGTCTGGCGCGGAATATTCTCAAGGGCAGTAACAGCTCCGTACCCGAGGTATCCAACCAGCCCGCCGATGAAGGGCAGTTCCAGCTTCTGGATAATCGAGCCCTTTAAGAACTTGCGCAATTCTTCGTCGCCGCCAAAAGTCTTTTGAACGAAATCATCGACTTGCAAACGCAGCAAATCTATCGGATCTGAGGCTTCGACAGTGCGCAGGGCACCATCATGTTCAACGATTTCAGCGGAGCCGTTCTTAAGCGAGATGGTGCAAATCGGGTCGACTCCAACAAGCGAGAATCTAGCCAGGCGCCCATCCCCCTCAGTGCTTTCGAAAAGAAAGCCATCCTTTGAAAGTTGGCTGAGGTTGTGGAAGACAGAAACGGGTGTTCCAAAATCTGAAGCGACCGTTATAACAGCGGTCTTGATGCGGCTTGTAGATTCCGCTGCATTCGATTTATTCATGGTCGGTTGTTGCATTTCCTTTTCTCCGAAACAAAAACAAATGACCGCGAGCACCATATCGGGTAAGCTCGCGGTCAATAAAGAGGGTTTGGTGTTCGAAAAGGACTACCAACCCGGCATAAGCTTACCTGGCTGTTGCGACCAGCGCCACCAACCTTTGAAGCTATACAGGATTGTATCGGGATGAATCATGTTCCGAACGGCTTTCCGTTTTCTACCAGTGAGTTGCAATGTTAGCACAAGCATCGAGATTGGCAAGTTGTTTTCAACTTTTGCAAAGTTAATAGCGACTGCGGCGTGGCGGCTTCGGCGTGTTGCGGCCGTGTCGCAATTCCCTATCGCTACATAGTTGCCACTGCGGCGCTATGGAATCACGTAACTGACCAGCCACAGGCAGCCGATAACGATAAAGACAAATCCGATTCTCGTTGCTATTGGCACGCCGCTATCGCGTTCGTCTGGACGACGACCGGCTTTTCCAAACAATAAGAACATCAGTCCAACGCTCATGCAGAAAATTGGAGTGAAATAGTGCAGCACCCAGATTGGAGTGCCGCTGGGCAATTGCACGATGCAAAGTTTGGGTGGTCGACCGGTCGTCGGCGCCTTGACTGACTCAGGCATAAACTGTTTGCCGTTGCTGAAGGCGACTAGATAAATCGTACCGGGCACGGAGCCAGCGATAAATTTGCCATTGCGGTCGAAGGCGTGTGCAAAAAACTTTCTCACGTCGCCATTTGGAAGTTTTTTAGCGGCATTCAAACAGTGGATGCCACCACCGTATGGAGCGGCTTCTTTCAGCCACTTTCCATTCTCAGCCGACTGCAGAATTTGTTCGAGCGGCAAATTATTCATCGGCACGTCGACGAAATCTTGTACGTTATCGCTACCGCTTTCGAGCCGATCGATTGATGGTATCTCAGGTCTCATGCTAACTGGGTTCTGAGATAAGTCACCCAGTTGAATATCACCCTGTCGGCTTGGATATTCTCGCCGTTGCTGAAACCAGGAGCTAGCCGCTCTTGCAATCATCTCGAGTTGGCGCACTACCTTAAGTTCTGGTCCATTTTTTGCATAGAGGACTGTTCCGTCTTCGCGCTGCAAACCCAGCGGCGTCACTTCAAACCAGATTTCCTTATTCAAAAGCGAACTCAAAATAGAGTCCTTGAAATCCATCAAGTCTGGACCAAGCGCCGCGATTGCCACGGCAGTCGTTTGATTTCCTACTCTGTATGTGGGCTCTCCTGCGGATGAAATGACGAGATCGATCTGACCATCAGATGTTCTGTACGAATTTCCTTTCAACTCACTCAATTTGGCTGGTTTCGCCGAGCTAGTGTTCAGCGCATTCAACACCAGATATCCGCAGAAAATAAGCGCTGCGACGACGACAAGAGAAATGATTACTCCGCTTGAACGTTGCAGTCCAATCAAAAGACTTTGTCCGGCGTTACTCTCGCCTCGTTCGCTCTTCTTGTCTTGTCGTCCTCGTTTATTTGGCGGAGGCGGCGACTCGATATCGCTGAAGCGACTCGAACGCATCCTGCCACTGTGAGGTGGCTCAGCTGTTTCAGCCGGCATCCTCGACTGGGTTTGTCGCGCAGACTGGGGTCTGGAATCTGGAGCCGGTTTGACATCAGGCAAAGGTCGACTGAGAGTCGCCATCGATGATTGCGACATTGTATTGGCACGTCGGAAAAGAGTTTCAGCATCGTCGACCAGCCCCAGTTGCTGATAAGTCGAAGCGAGGCGAAGCACCATGTCAATGACCATGGGATGCTTGCGCCCCAGTACCTTCTCGCCTATAACCACCAGGCGCTTGTAATGAGGCATTGCTTCGGTGTAGCGCCCCATCTGGTAATAGATGTCGCCGAGACTCTGCAGACAGGCGATCGTGTCAGGGTCACCAGCGCCAAAGTTGCGCTCGAGAACCTCTAGAGCCCGCCGATAGATGGGTTCGGCAGCGCTATAATTTTTTTGTTTGAACGCTTGAGCAGCATACTCTAGCGATGTCACTACATCGGCAAGCTCTCGTTCTGAATCTCCGGAAGGCATCCACCAATCTCGTGTTATGTCATAAAAAACATACCCGAAATTGGTGGATAATCCCAGAACAGAATTACCTGATGACTCGATTATTACTGACCCGAGTTATCGATGACTCGATTATCACTGACCCGAGTTATTGATGACTCGAGTTATCGATTACGAGTGCTTTGGCTGCTCTGGGTGCCGTGGTAGCTAAAAAAGCTTCCACTCAACATGGCACGGCGAGCGGCTAAAACGTCAGCTTGAGACATCGCATATGTGTCCCCAGCACTGTTTCGTCCTGAAGCCACAGTCGCGTTGCCACCCTGGTTTGCAGTTGAATTGGAATAGTTATAAGCGGAGGCGACTCCGTTTTGTTGAGCGGTCCAGGGATCTCCGATTGAACTTTGAGCGGCGGCATTGTTTGAAACGTTGCTCGCGCCCGAGGTAGTATCTCCTTGAGTGAATGGCGAGTAATCGAAGTTATACTGCGAACTGACAATCTGGCTTGCGCTGGGCGCATTGTAGGCAATTTGATTCCTTGCCTGCACCCATCGCTGCTGATTCTGCGCATACGCGCAAGGCGGCAACAATGAGCACGCGATCGTAAGCAGAATCACTACTAACAGTGATTGCATAGTAACCTCCCCAAGTTGCAAGCAACTTCGGCAGTAGAATCTAGTAATTTGCGGTCTGTGGCTCCGTTGAGTTTATATACAGCTTCCCGTTTTCCTGGACATTTTTTTGAAACATTTTTGTGCTGCTCCAAAAATAAAAAAGCACACAGTCGAACAGCCTGAAACCAGATTTGGTGCCAGGCTAGTTCGAGCTTGTGGCGGCAAAGTTATAAATCTAGTGGAAAGTGTCTACGTCAGTCTGTTGCTGAATCAAACGCCAGTACTTGGCGAGATCATCGCTTGGAGGCGGCGGAACTTTGAAGCCTTCGCCAGTTCCATATGGGTTATGGATTGTGCGAGCTTCCTCAACACCTTCAGCATATTTTTTTGCATCAGCGTCGACTTTTGCAATTTGTTGAGGCGTCATATGGGAACGTACTTCAGCAGTTATTTTCTTTTCCTGTTCGAGTGCTCGTTGCTGAACCAGCTCATGTGTAGGGCATTTAGGAGCTTCAGGAAATGGTCCAGGATTAATCGTTGCCTGCATACCCCAGCGTAGAACTTCATCTTTGTATTGTTGAATAGCTTTCTCTTCTTCTTCGTACGCTTTGTACTTTGCTTGTTCTTTCGGATCTTTGCTGTTTTTCATGCCTTCGACGACCTTCTCCTGAATCTGCTCGTCGAGGGTCTGGTGATGTTTTCCAAAAAGCTCTTGCACACCGTGCCAGACCCTTTCCAGCCCGGTTGAATGGTCTTTAGCTTGCTGGTCGAATCCAGTTAAATCAATTTGCGGCAAAAGTCCAGTGACGTCTTTGAGCTGTTTGTCCAATCCCTTAAAAAGATCATGGTTGCTCTGATCGTAAATGCCGGCGGAGAGTTCGAGCCTCTCAATCTTTTTAGCGTCGTGTACACGTTCTGAAGGATCTTCTACTAAGTGTTCTTTTAAGCTCATTGCGCAGCTCCTGGTAAAATCTGGCGACCACAAGAGGTCAGACAACAAAGGTTGTCGAATGTTTGGGGTGAAGAGAAGAGGCATCTCTACACCAGATATAGCCGACTTCTCGTGACATCCTTGTGACAATGGCGTGACACAAAAAAATAAATCTGGATCGATCAGAACTTTTGCAAAACAGTGTAGTCACCGTCCGATCTGACGCGCTTGAGACCTGGACATGTGGTTTCCAAAAGGTCAGACACCCGGCTCTCTGCCACGACCACATGCGGCGCAGGAGTATCACGCAGGAACCGCAAGTAGTCTTCAACCGTAGCTAAATTGGCTACCGGTTTGCGCACGTAGAACAGAGCACCGGGAACAAATCGCATGAAATTGGCGACGCTGGCGGGGGTCGAAGCGACGCTCTTGTACAAGCGTCGCAGCGATCGGTTTCGCGCCTCGTCGTAGCAATGCAGAGCTGCGGCGCTAGACACAGTCAGACCAAGCGCCAATCCGGCAACAGCGACGTACAACTTCTCTGACACAAGCCTCTGGCGACGAGCCACGAGCAAGAGCACTGGTGCCACCGCCAGCGATAGCACAACCAGGATAAGGTCGTCTTTGTCGCAGCGAAATTTGCACACTACCGCTCCGAGCACCGCCGCTACAATCATGCTTAAAGCGGCTATCCATGCCGATACTTCGATTTTAAATGATTTGCCAAGCCTGATTAGATAATCCATTGAAATTCCAATAACGACAGCTAGTGGAACCGCGCTGGGAACAATGTAAGTTGCAAGCTTGGCGGACGACAAAGAAAAGAGAACTATCGTCGAAATCATCCAAACCAGACAGAATCGAACTAACTTTGGGCGGATTCGGTCCGAACCGATAGAGACCTTGCGAAGTGGACCTATGAGACCAGACAGGAAAGCTGTCCATGGCAGCGTGCCGAGGGCAAATACAAGCAAGTAGAAGTACCAGGGCTCCTGATGACTCAGTCCACCTTCCAGGCGCGAAAAGTGTTGTCGGATAAAAAATTCCTGAAAGAAAGCTCCCCTGGTGTGCACTGTTTCGTAGATATACCAGGGCAAATCGATAGTACATATAATCGCTAACGCCTGCAGCGGAAGGAACTGTTTTAGTTTTACCGAGAAGGCTTGCCTTGCCACCGAATCTGGTGCAGCAACTCCTTCCACCACCGCAACTGGTGCACACAACTTTTTCGACACAAGATATTGCGTCAGCCATATAGCGCTAAACAGCACGACCGCCAGTGGACCTTTTAAAAGGACCGCAAAGGCAAGTGCAGCGTACGCGATATACAAATAGCTTCGATTACCTGCAGAATAAGGAAAGTAGAATACTGACAGGAGCGCGACACTCAAGCACGCTGTCAGAGGCATATCAGTCAGGCTGAGTCGAGCGACGAAAGCGTACAACGGCATAGTCAAAAGCACTAGCGCGCTAAATAAGCCAACGCGACGAAGATGCAAACGCATCAAAATGTGTGCTGTGAAGGCTGCGCAGAAGAGCGCTGACAGTGTGCCCGGCAATCTCGCTGCAAATTCGTTCACGCCAAAAATCTTGAACGATAGCATGATCAGCCAATAGATCCCGATTGGCTTTTCATAGAAAGGTTGGAAATTCAAATACGGTGTAAAGATGTCTCGCCGCTCGAGCATCTCGCGAGCAGCCTCAGCATAGAAGCCTTCACTGGGGTCAACGATGCCAAACAAATTGAGCGACATCATCAAACCAAGGGCAACAAAAATCAAGCTAAGGGTGAGTACCTTCTCTCGTCCTGCCATCTTTTCTCTCGAGCATCAGGCAATTTTCATTACTGCTGCGTCGCGGAGTGCGTTGATCGCATCAATCGTGTTCTGGACGAAGCTGCGACCATTAATCGTGCTGATAGTGATCAGCAAGTCTGTGCGTGCATCGGTGCAGGGCAGGCAAGTCACAACAATGGTGTGGTATCCGTGTCGAACATGCTGACCTGTCAGCCCATCACGGCTTGACTCTACGATCTTCCATTCCAGCCCTGCCAGCGTTTTCTCGAGAACTTTCAGCGCATGTGCAGAGTCCACGTTCAGACTGATTGATGCATCGATAATCGATTCATCAACAATTCTATTCATTTTTGTCCGCCTCAAATCAAATTCAATGAAACCGGCAAGTTTCGCTGTCTGCGCAAATAACCAGCCCGATAAAACTGAGCGATGTCGGAATATCGTGCTTTAGCATTTGTGCCCAGAACGTAGTCTGCAAAAGGGAAAACAACGTTCATGTTCTTGGTTGGGTAGTTGTGGTGCAGCATGTGATGCCGCGCCAGGAATTTGTAGACAGCCCATTGACTGAAAAATCGTCCTTCCGGTTTGTGCATCTCAAGATGAATCAAGTTCCAGACGGTGTGATGAAATGCAACGACGATGACAAATGCGACAGCTGCTATCGGCGATATGAAACACAACACAAACGCAATGAAAATCGATTCAACTACACCCTCAAACACACTCAAGCGGATGCCCTTATCTTCACCAGGCGGCACAGGCTCGTCACTAAATTCGATGGCATATGTGCCATGGTGGAGCACTGCATGAGAGGTGAACATTTTCTCAAAAACAGCGAACCGTTTCGCGAGGAAGAACTTTCGATGCATCATGCGGGCGTGCACCTGATGTTCGATAAACGACATCATCATGCAAGAGAACAGCAACCACCCAACAAAGCTAAAAAACAGCATAGAGGAAACCTTGAAACTATTGCCAGCACATCTAGTGCCAAAACGCATCGGATCTTGGACTCAGCATACGGCTAAAAGGTGTGATTTAGGTGTAGAAAAACGAAATGTTAAAGAACAGGTAAGGATATTTTGAAAGTCGCCCCTTCACCGAAAACGCTGGTTACTGAAAGGGAACCGTTATATCGTTGGACTATCGTTTGAGCAATAGACAGACCGAGACCACTACCGCCGATACCACCAGAGCGAGCTTTGTCGGCTCGCCAGAAGCGATCGAATATCCTCGCCTGGTCGTCTGGCTGAATGCCACGACCGAAATCTTGAACCTCGATCAAAACCTCAGATTTGTGGGCTTTTGAAAGAATTATAACTTTCGAATTCTGCGGCGAAAACTGAATAGCATTTTTCACAATATTAGCTAAAGCTCTTTTGAGATCCGCATCACTAGCGGCAACCCTCACAGCAGGATTATCCAATTGAGACTCGATCTCAATACCTTTCTGTTCGATGAATACCGAGAGTTCCGACAACACATCCGCAATCAGCGAGCCCAAAGTGGCATTATTCTCATAATTTTTGGCAGGAATCGCCTCCACCTGCGCCAGCAGCAAAAGATCCTGCACTGTACTGTTCATTTGCTGCGCGGCATGAGCGATGGAAGCAACCAGTTCCTTCTCATGCTCCTCCAGATTTGAGTATTGCGAGAGCACGTCGGCGTTCATTTTTATCGCTGTAATGGGAGTTTTCAACTCATGCGACACGTCTGCTGTCAGCTGAGTCAATTGTTTGATGACGCGCCTGGCTGGCTTTACCGCCTCCTTGACTATTATCCAGGTAGCTAGCGCAGACAAGCCGATGCTGGACAAAATTGCGAAGAAAAGACCGTTTCGAAGCCTCTCGCGGGAACGATCCGAAAAATCCATAGCCAGGCCGGTGCGCAGATATCCGATCGTCTTCCCGTCGCGAACGACGGGCTCTGTCAGCAAAAGTGCGTGTGGTTGCCGCTGAGTCTCAAAACCAGATGCGACTGACAGCGGAACAGTAATGGGCAAGCTGCCATTTGACGACAATAACCTCCCGCTTTTGCTAAACCATTGCAATCCCAGGTTCTGCTGATTTACCAGCGGACCATGCTTCTCAACTATATCCGGTAAAGGCTCGTCCGCAGTCGGTTGCCGATGTTCAGACGCTTCCTCTTCTGGCGATTCAATGGAGGTGCAGAAAATGTGGCTGAAGGTCTGCAAATCCTTTTTGTCTTCAACTTCAAGCTGCCGACCTACCCAGTAATACACTACCACTGCAAAGAAGGTAACCAGAAGCAATACTACAGTGATGATCAACAACGTCAGTCGCCGACTCAATCCGTCAAGCATTATGCTTTAGCCTGTAGCCCATTCCGTATACAGTCTCGATAATATCTTTAGGCGCACCAACTGCTTTGAGCTTGTTTCGCAGACCCTTCATATGCGTTTTGATAATGTCATCGTTGATCGATGTATTGTGCCGCCATAGCAACTCCAGCAAATCTTGCTTGTCGTATATTTTGGCTGGATTGGCAAGGAAGTGCGTTAGCAACCGATATTCAGTGGGCGTCAGCTTGATGGCAGTGCCCCGATAAGATGCTATGCATGCATTTTGATTTACTTCCAGTCCTTCGAAAACCAGAAGCGGCCGTTCGATCTCTCGCCCCCGTCTGGATACAGCTTTGATGCGGGCGCTCAACTCACTCAGTTCGAAAGGCTTGGCGAGATAGTCATCGGCGCCCAGTTCCAGACCTGCAATTTTATCTGCGATGGTATCGCGGGCGGTGAGCATAATGATTGCCGAATTGCAACCGGCGTTGCGAAGCTTGTGGGCAACTGTCAGTCCATCCATTTCAGGCAACATTATGTCGAGCAGGATAAAGTCAAACTGCTTTTCCAGCGCCATGTTCAAACCAGTCGAGCCGTCGTGCGCGACCTCAACTTGATGGTGCTCGTGTCTTAAATGCAACTGTAAGGGATGCGCGATTCGGGCATCATCTTCGACGATCAGTATATTCATTACTCTGCATTTTAGTTGATGATCAGCCAGAATATTGAAAGATAGACACCAATCGGCGCAATTCCTTGAACAGATTGGATAAATTTATTGACATGCTTGTGATCCAGGGCGTGCGGGGCTTTCCAAGGCTTCATAATCATTTCAAGCACATAAAGATTCTTTCAAGTCGTGAAACCAATTTTAAACAAGAGCGAGATGTTGCAAAACCAGATCTGGCGGGCGCTGCGGGGTGTAGCCATGGAGGACGCACGCGCCAGCACACAAAGTCTGCACAACACTCAGCTATACAATAGTAAGTTGGCCCTGACGACGACCAACTGGCTTTCCGCCGCCCGATTCAGCTGCGCGCTGCCGTCAACGAGATCACCATTGCCAAAGGACTTCTGTGAATAAATTTTTTGAGCAGACACTGCACAAGCCTTTTCTGGTGCTCGTGCTTGCCATAGTTCTGATCGTGTGTGGTCTGGCTGCATATCAGAAGCTACCGCTGGAGGCTTATCCTGACGTAGCCAATATGCAGGCGCGCGTGATTACGCAAGTGCCAGGCAAAGCAGCGGAAGAAGTTGAAAAGTTAGTCACGATTCCGATCGAAAAGGAACTGAACGGAATACCACACTCTGATCCGCCACGTTCGATCTCAATTTTTGGATTGTCGGTCATCACCGTCGTCTTCGATGACACCGTCGACCCTTATGTGGCGCGCCAACAGGTTCTCGAACGACTGGCAAACGCTGCCGTGCCAAGCAACGTGCAACCGCAGCTGGATCCCAACGCATCACCTGTGGGTGAAGTGTTCCGATATACAGTCGAAGGCAAGCACTGGTCTTCAATGGACAGGAAAGAAGCGCAAGACTGGATTCTCAACCGCAAATTCAAATCAGTACAGGGAATCGTCGATTCGACCGGGTTTGGCGGTCCATCCAAAGTCTTCCAGGTCGAAATCGATCCAGGTAGATTGCGCGCTACTGGAATCTCTCAATCTCAGCTTGCCTCCGCTATCGTCAGCTCGAACGGCTCCACTGGCGGCAGTTACATCGTCCAGAACGACCAGAACTACATGGTGCGCGGGCTCGGCTTGTTGCGATCGGTCAAAGACATTGAAAACGTCGTCATTTCGGCTAATCAAGACAACGTGCCTATCCGAGTGGCAGACGTGGCGCACGTGAGCATCGGCGCAGCGATACGGAAAGGTCAAGTCGGGAAAAATGACGATGACGACGTGGTAGAAGGCATCCTTCTTATGCGTCGCGGAGAGAACCCCTCAGACGCGGTCGACAACATCAAGGCTCACTGGGACGAAGTTGCTCAGTCGTTGCCGGCGGGCATGCACCTGGAACCTCTGTATGACAGAACAGCTCTCGTCAAACGCACCATAAACACCATAGGCGAGAACGTTGCAGAGGGAATTCTTCTTGTTATCGTTCTGCTGATGCTGTTTTTATTTCAAGTTCGCAGCGCCATTATTTGCGCTGTGGTGATTCCGCTGGCGTTGCTTTTCGCCTTCTGCATGCTCACTTGTTGCAAGGTGCCGGCGAATTTGCTGTCACTGGGAGCCATCGACTTCGGTATCATCGTTGATGGCGCCGTGGTCATGGTCGAAAACATTATTCGCCACCTGTCGCATATGAGTGAGCAAAACAAATATGGAAAAGTCGACGTGCGTCATACCGTCGTAGTAGCCGCAGCCGAAGTGGCCAAACCAATTTTGTTTTCAACCTCGATTATCGTGATGACATTTCTGCCGATTCTGAGCTTTGAGCGCGTTGAAGGAAAACTGTTTCGCCCCCTGGCGATTACTATGAACTTCAACTTGATCGGCGCTGTAATCGCGACCATGACGGTAATTCCAGTGCTTTGCTATCTGGTTTACCGACGCAGACTGCCAGCAGAGCGCGAGAGCCCGATCATGAGATGGTTGGAAAAACTCTATCTGCCTGTGCTGAATTTTGCTATCAGTCACCGCATCGTTATGAGTCTGATTGCCTTCAGCGCATTGATGTTTTCCCTGTGCCTGACGCCGTTTCTGGGTTCAGAATTCCTTCCTGAACTGGAGGAAGGAAACATCTGGATGCGTGTCACAATTCTGCCGACAAGCGCTTCTCTCGACAAAGCAGTCAAGGTCGCGAAAGAGATTCGTCACGTCATCAAAGGATACCCACAAGTAACAAACGTCGTATCGCAAGTTGGTTCGCCCGATGACGGAACCGACCCGAACACATACTCAAACATCGAAGTGCTGGTCGATTTGAAGCCGCAATCCGAGTGGGGCGATGAATTCAAGACGAAGGAAGCCCTTGTCAGATCGATCGAAGCCAAGCTCGACCACGAGATGCCGGGATGTCTCTACAACTTTTCGCAATACATCAAAGACAACATGGACGAAGCAATCGGCGGTGTCAAAGGCGAATTCGGTGCGAAAGTTTTCGGACCAGATTTAGATACACTGACAGCGCTGGGAAGACAGGTTCGCAAAATCGTCGAACATGTACCAGGCATGGTCGATGTAGCCAGCGATCAACTACTGGGACAGCCTCAGCTCATCGTCACAATCGACCGCGAACGTGCTGCTCGATATGGCATCACCTCGAATGACATTTTGGATATCGTCGAGACTTCAGTTGGCGGCAAAAGCGTCACTGAGGTAATCGATGGCGAGAAGCGTTTTCCTGTCATATTGCGGTTCCAGAAAGCCTATCGCGAGAATGAAACAGATTTGCCGAATATTCTCGTCACCACTCCGGCAGGGCAAAAGATTCCACTTGGTCAGTTAGCGACTATCTCTGAACAACCAGGCGCAACCGCTATTTTGCGCGACGAGAACGAACGCCGCATCGCAGTCAAAGCCAACATCAGAGGACGAGACCTCGGTTCAGCGGTAGTTGAGGCCCAAAAACAGATAGCCAGAGAAGTCGTTATGCCGCCTGGCTATCACATCGAGTACAGCGGTCAATATGACCGTGCCCAGGAGGCGATGGCGCGCCTGGCAGTAGTCGTGCCGATAACGCTGGGATTGATTTTCCTCTTGCTCTACAGCGCCTTCGGAAGCGCTTACATTGCCGCTCTGGTTATGCTCACAGTGCCGCTAGCGGCGACTGGAGGCATTATCGCGCTATTTCTATCAGGAACTCACTTCAGCATTTCAGCCGGAGTAGGCTTCATTGCGCTGTTCGGTGTTTCAATTCAGTGCGGTGTTATTCTTGTTTCGAAGATTCGAGAAATGTGCGGCATTGAGACTTTCGACAGGGAAGCGCTCATATCGGCCTGCCTGATCAGATTGCGCCCAGACATGATTGCGACTCTGGTGGCGCTCGGCGGTTTGATTCCAGCTGCTCTCTCAAACGGAATTGGCTCCCAGAGCCAGAAACCATTTGCCATCGTCATTGTCGGTGGCATATTACCGGCAACTTTGCTGACCCTCGTGGTTCTGCCGGCGCTCTACAGCTGGTTTGCAGGTGGCTGCAGAATCAACTGGAGATTGCCTCGGCGAATCATGGAAAAGCAGCCGGAATCGAATCTTTAGTACAGTCGACCAGGTTAAGTAATCAACTTATTTTTGTCGATATAAACTTATTGTCGAACCATCAGGCAATTTGTGAGCGGCAATAAAATCGAAGTGCGAACCACCTTGGACAAAGCGCTTTAGCTGCTCGAAAGCATCCCTGGATGCCGCATCGACAAAACCCTGATAGTGATTTTCACTTTCAATTAAATACCACTGGTAATAGAGGGCTTCTTTCGCGCTGAAAGTCACCTTGTCACCACCAATGGTGTAATTTCGAGAGGTCGTCGGAACTATTGCACTATTTAAATCATGAACAATCAGCTCAAAGGTATGCACATTGAGATCGGGGGAATTAGACATAATATTCAGATAGACCTTCTTGCCGTGGTCTACCTTCTCTACTTCACGCACCGCCCAGTACTGTCCCCAATCCACGTCAGGTCGAGGATTCACCAGAGTAATGCCGAGTCGAGGCTCACTGATAGTATTACCGGCAGCTCTGCCGAAATCAGTCAGCCACTGCAAGCTTGATACTGGATACGGTGTAAACTCGAGAGAGAATATCTGCAACATCGCTGCCGCCACGACGAACCAGCCAACCCGCTTTAACCAGCGATTTTGACTTTCAAAAAGTTGTGCCAAATAACAGCCGGAGACTACAGCCGCAGTGATCAGTGCCGGCGCTATGTATTGAGGCTTCGGCAAAATCCAACTGAGAGTACTAACGGCAAGCACCCCGCCAGTTGCAGAAAGCAACAAGATCCACAGTTGCCGGGTGACAATCTGCCTGGCAAAAATAAGGCCCGCAATGAATACTGCCATCAATAACGGTGACATGGTGGCAGGAAGCACCTGCGCATAATGCAGCAAGTTGTCGGACATAGACTGAGTATGCGTGATGTGAACAGCACAGTCGTCTGCCATCAGTCTGGCTTTTTCAGCGTTGAGAAAGAACCACGGTGCAGAGATGACGCCCGTGATCAAGCCGATTACAGCCAGCTTGAGAGCATCCGCAAAAGACCTTTCTCGACCAATTATCTTCTCGAAAAACATCACGGCGGCCGGAAGAATCAAGTACGCGACTGCAATCTGTTTAGTCATGCAAGCCGCGCCAACTGCCAGACCAGCCCACACTGCGCGACTCCAGGTCGGATTGGCGCGGAAGTTAAAGAGAGAAAACAACCCGACAGCAACCATGGCGGTCAGCGGAAAATCAAGCCAGAAAGCGCGGTTCAGCAATGCCAGCTCGGGATAAAGATTGATTATGACTGCCGAAAGAACCGCTGCCGCATAGGAGCGCGTCAGACGAATAGTAATTCCAAAAACACTGAGTGAAAGTACGATATTGAATAGAGTCAGGACAGCAACGTCGACTGCTCGTGCGGCGCCGAAAAGCGCCTTAAATAGACCGTTGGTCATGTGAGCAAACGGTGGATAAAAGCTGTTCACAGTCAAAAACTGATGCCACCACTCAGCTCGAAGTAAGCGAACGTGCTTTAAAAGATCTGCGTAAGTAAACGCGTTCAGAATGTGCCCAGACTCGTCAATTGTGGGCACGCGATGCTCGAACGAAAACCAGATCGGAACAAGCGCTGCGAAAAAAATCACAATCGCAGTCAAGAAAAAAGCGCGAGATGATGGCACCGGCCAGTTTGACGACACGTTTTTAGCGTCGGCATCTACCTCTTGATCGATCGTTTGAGACACGAGCAACGCCAGACCTGTGGAATTAGAAGCGATGCCAAGATCCTACGACAATGTGTGAACCGCGGAGCCTGCGTAAAAGCAACTTAATGACGGCATCAGAACGCCAGGCCGCTGTCGTTTCGAGTTCACTCAAGACCCGAACAACCCGGAATACTGCCAGGTGCGGTATCTTCAGCGTTACGAGCGGTGCTAATACGCACCGCAACATGCGAAAGTATGATAACTTCTCTAGCGAATTCGAGACATTCCTTAGCAAGGCGGCGCTCTACAGACGCTTTACTACTGCTCTAGTTGGGATCTGCTTACTCAAAAATGAAAGTAGCTGTTATTGGTTTATGGCACCTGGGGACAGTCGTGGCAGCCTGCCTGGGCAAGGCCGGGCACGAAGTTGTCGGCATCGATGAGGACCGGGGCGTAATCGCAGACCTGATTCTGGGCAAACCGCCGATTGCAGAACCGGGGCTGGAAGAGACGTGTAGAGCTGTCGTTCAAGCAGGCATGCTGCGTTTCAGTTCCGATCTGGCGTCGGCATCTGATGCAGACGTTGTCTGGATTGCTTATGACACTCCAGTCGATGATCAAGACAGAGCCGATGTCGAATTTGTGCAGCGAAAGATTGAAGCGGTATTGCCACACCTTCAGCCCGAAACCCTGGTTCTTATTTCGTCTCAAGTGCCTGTGGGCTTCACCAGGGCAATGGCAGACTATGCGCAAAAAACATTCCCGGAAAAAAATCTGCTCTTCGGATACAGCCCGGAAAACTTGCGGCTGGGAAAAGCAATTCAAGTTTTCATGGAACCAGACCGCGTCGTCGTCGGGATCTCGCACGAGAAGGCGCGCTTGAAAGTTCTCGACCTGGTCAAATCATTTACAGAAAACATCGTCTGGATGAGCATTGAATCCGCTGAAATGACCAAGCACGCGCTGAACGCGTTCTTTGCGCTTTCAATCACGTTCATCAACGAAATCGCTTCCGTTTGCGAGCGCGTCGGTGCAGATGCGAAGGAAGTCGAGCAAGGTCTGAAAACAGAAGCCCGCATCGGTCCCAGAGCATATCTGGGACCGGGCGCAGCCTTTGCTGGAGGCACATTAGCGAGAGATATCGAGTTTCTCAATCAGTTGGCGAGCGAAAACAACCTCAAGACTCCGATACTATCTGCGGTGCGTTTGAGCAACGAAGAGCATAAGAACTGGCCGGCTCGTCGCTTGCAACAAAAGCTACTCACTCTCGACGGTAAAGTGATAGCGGTCCTCGGCTTGACGTACAAACCAGGCACCGACACGCTCAGAAGGTCAAGTGCAGTTGAGCTGTGCGAATGGCTCCTTGAACAAGGTTCCACAGTGCAAGCACACGACCCCGCTATAACAGCACTGCCGGAAGAAAAACACAGCGCCATCCATCTAAAGAAATCGATACGCGAAGCCGTTAACGGAGCAAACGCAGTCGTGGTTGCCACCGAATGGCCTGAGTTCAACGAGATCACGGCAGAACAGCTCACCTCGTGGATGCAGCAGCCTCTCGTTCTCGACGCCAACGCCTTCCTCAAGAAGAATCTAGCCAATGAGAAAAAAATCGACTACCTGACGGTAGGCAAACCATGAAACAACTCGAGGGAAAAACAGCCGTTATCACCGGCGCCAATCAAGGTCTGGGCAAGGTCTGTGCCAGAGCCTATCTCGATGCCGGCGCCAGTCTCGTTATCTGCGCCAGAAACGAAGAACTATTGAAGGCTACATACGATGAATTCTCGCATCACCTGAGCTCAGCTCCACAAAGGTCCGATACACAACGATTGAACTGGCTTCCAATCGATGTTTCCAGGGTCGATGAAGTTGAGAAACTCGTGGACTTTGCGCTGGACAAAAATGCCAGGATCGACATCCTGGTTAATAACGCCGGAGTTTATGGACCAAAGGGGTGTATCGAAGATGTTGATTGGGAGGAGTGGACGCGCTCTATAGAAATCAACTTGTATGGGCCGATTCTCATGTGCCGCGCCTTGCTTCCGCATTTCAAAGCGAACAAAGCTGGAAAAATCATCAACATGTCCGGTGGGGGTGCGACCGCGCCATTGCCGCGCTTGAGCGCATATGCCGCAGCCAAAGCAGCGCTGGTGCGTTTGACTGAAACAATGGCTCACGAAACACTCGGGCTCGGTATCGATGTCAACGCAATCGCGCCAGGTGCGCTCAATACAAGGCTCCTGGACGAGATCATCGCGGCAGGTCCAAACCGCGTCGGCAAAGAATTCTACGAACGTTCCCTGAAGCAAAAAGAAGATGGCGGCGCCTCAATGCTCAAAGCCGCTGAACTCTGTGTTTATCTGGCAGCCGACGAGAGCGACGGCATCACAGGCAAATTGATCAGCGCCGTTTGGGATCCATGGAAAGATCTGGCGCGTCACTTGAACAAGCTGAAGTCATCAGAGATTTACACGTTGAGACGCATAGTGCCGGCCGATAGAGGCGAGGATTGGGGATAAAATGAACGTAGCGATAATTGGTTGTGGACTGATCGGTCACAAGCGCGCGAAGAATCTAAACGGGCACACACTCAGCATTGCTGCCGACATCGATATGGATAAGGCAGATGCGCTGGCCAAACTCTACCCCGGCGCTATCGCGATGCAATCGTGGGAAGCCGCCGTCTCGCACGAGAGTGTCGAGGCAGTCATCGTTGCCACCACTCCCGACAATCTCGCCAGAGTAACTCTAGCTGCACTGCAAGCTGGAAAGCATGTGCTTGTCGACAAACCGGCGGCCCGCCACTACGAAGAATTGGATGCTGTTATCGAGCTGGCAGAAGAAAAGAATTTAAAAGTCCGGACCGGCTTTAACCACAGGTATCACCCGGCGTTGCGGAAAGCGAAAAAGATTATTGACTCAGGCGAACTCGGGCAACTGATGTTCATTCGCGGGCGCTACGGTCACGGCGGCAGATTGGGCTATGAAAAAGAATGGCGCGCCGACCCTGCCATCGGTGGTGGTGGCGAACTGCTGGACCAGGGCATGCACCTGATCGATCTCTCGCGCTGGATTCTGGGCGATTTCGTTCATGTCGACGGCTATGTCAAAACATATTTCTGGCAAATGCCCGTTGAAGACAATGGCTTCATGATGCTGCGCACCAGGCGCGATCAAGTGGCGTGGTTGCATGTCAGTTGGACCGAATGGAAAAACACATTTTCCCTGGAAATTTACGGACAGCACGGCAAACTGCAAATCGATGGTCTCGGCGGCAGCTACGGCACTGAACAACTGGCGTTCTATAAAATGCTTCCACAACTCGGACCACCCGAGACCACAATCTGGCAATTTCCTGGAGAAGACCTTTCCTGGAGCCTGGAATTCAAAGAGTTTGTCAAAGACATTGAGCAAGATCGCGCTCCAGAACCGAGTGCCAAAGATGCCCGTGAAGCCCTGCGCATCGTCAACGAAATCTATGAACGCACGGTTCAAGCTGTTGCAGGTGCAGTTTCATGATTATCGCTCGCAGTCCACTTCGAATCTCGATAGGCGGAGGCGGCACAGATCTGCCGTCGTACTACGAGGAGCACGGCGGTTTTCTCATCGCCGGTGCAATCGACAAGTATGTCTACCTGACGCTGCATCAGACCTTCGTTGACGACATGATTATCAAATATTCGCAGATGGAACGGGTGCGAGACATCGGCGCAATCCAGCATCCAATCATCCGCGAAGCCCTGAAGTTGCTCGATATCAGCGAACTGAGCCTCGAGCTGACAAGCATGGCTGATATTCCAGCGGGCACGGGGCTGGGTTCATCAGGCAGCTTCACAACGGCGCTTCTCAAGCTTCTTCATCACTACAAGAAAAGTTTGATGCATCCGCAAGAACTGGCGGAGCAAGCCTGTCACATCGAAATTGATTTGCTGAAAGAACCTGTGGGAAAACAGGATCAATACATCGCCTCATATGGTGGCATCAACTGTTTTGAATTCGCTCAGAACGGCGAAGTGAAAGCCTGGCCCCTCAAGCTCTCGAATGAGGACCTCTTCAACTTCGAAGACAATCTGCTGCTGTTTTTCACCGGATATTCCAGGTCTGCAGGTTCCATCCTGAAAGAACAGGATCAGAAGACCAGAGGCTCTGACGCGCAGATGGTGGAAAATTTGCACTTCGTCAAAGATCTCGGTCTTCAAATCAAAGATGCACTCGAAAGCGGCAACTTGCACAAATTTGGTTTGCTGATGAACGATCACTGGCAGTACAAAAAACGCCGGTCTGGTGCCATGACTAATAAAGACATCGATGACTGGTACGAACTGGCTCTCAAAAACGGCGCAGTCGGCGGCAAATTGATTGGTGCCGGCGGCGGCGGTTTCCTCATGTTCTACACAGAAGAAAAGGTCAAACTGCGCCACGCTATGCGCAGCGCGGGACTCACTGAAGTGCGCTTTCGATTTGATTTCGAGGGCACCAAAATTGTTGTCTGATTTGAATTAATTTCGAGGGCGAGAGTCTTGTTATCTACATTCCAGCTCGATAACGAGGCCGAGAATATTGTCGGCTAGTTTCCCACCCACCATCATCCTTGCAGGCGGTGTTGCCACCAGACTCGGTGCAGCAGCGGAACAGACACCTAAAGCAATGATGCCGATCGCGGGCACCCCGTTTATAGACTTCCAAATGAGACTTCTTGCTGAACAAGGAGTACGGGAGGTCGTTTTGAGCGTGGCACATCTAGCGAACCAGATCGAAGAATTCGTGGGCAACGGGTCTCGCTACGGAATATCAACCCGATACGTCTACGACGGCGCAACAAGGCTCGGAACCGGTGGCGCCATAAAAGCTGCGCTCAATGCAGTCCCAGACTGTTTTGGCGTCTTATACGGCGACACTTTTCTCGACATCGAATACCCTCCTGTTTACCAGTTCTTCCTCAAAAGCGAAAAGCAGGGACTGATGACTGTCTTGCAAAACGAAAACAGCTGGGACAAAAGCAATGTGCTCTTCGAAAACGGCGCAATCAAAATCTACGACAAACATAAGCCCACTGCCGAAATGCGACACATTGACTACGGTTTGTCGATTTTGACGAAATCTTGTTTTGACGAATTTAAGCCTGGTGCGGTGTTTGACTTGTCTGAGGTCTTCGAGCGCTGCATTAACCGCGGCGAAATGGCAGGCTATGAGGTACATAAGCGCTTCTACGAAATCGGCACGCCGTCCAGTCTGGCTGAGACCGAGCAGTATCTGACCGCCCGACTGGCTAAATTCGACTAGCAGTGCTCTATACTTATCCAATCGCCTCGCAATCGAACCGAGAGGGCTTTAAATTTGGGTTCCTGGGATGTAAGCAGCTTTGGAAATGACGGAGCCCGCGACTGGCTTCAGGAACTGCTTCAAGCAAAAGGCGCCGACAGGGTTTTCCGTGCCCTGATGGCTGCCAGCCGGCTAAGCGCTAAGGACTACCTGCAATCGACAGAATGTGAGTGTGCTGTGGCGGCCGCAGAGGTTATCGCGGCTGCTGCAGGTAATCCGTCACCAAAACTTCCGCATGAAGTCGCAGAATGGGTGAAAGAACACAATTTCGCTGCCGGTGCTGAAGTTGTCGATATGGCATTGAGAGTGGTCGAGCGAGTCTCCAAAAACTCCGAGTTGAAGGAACTCTGGGATGACACTGACTCAGCCGAAGAGTGGTATGCCATTATCGAAGACTTGATGAAACGGCTGCGCGAGAGCGAAGTGTACGCATCGAAACTGGCTGAGCGAATGCAACAAGCAAGCTCAACTGTCGAGGGCACGAACCAACTATGTGACGAGGCGCTGACGTTGATTTCTAGTGGAAATCACGAAGCTGCCATAGAAAAGTATGACGCGGCTCTCGCGCTCGACCCTAACGCACAGCTGGCCTACCTCGGCAAAGGCACCTGTTATCTTTCGCTTGGAAGGTACGAAAAAGCTGTCGATAGTTTTGAACGCTCTCTGCGCATCGGAAAAGAAGTTACACAAGCCTATCATCTGCGCGCACAGGCTTTTTTCCACCTCGAACGTTATCATGAATGCATCGACGACCTGACCAGATTGATTGCTAAGAAGCCGGATGGCTGGGACGCCTACTGGATTCGTGGCATCGCTTACGAAGCGGTGGGTCTATACCTGAAAGGGGCAACCGATTTTACTAAAGTAATCGAGTTGAACCCGAATTTCGAAGAAGCGCTGGGTCGAAGAGCTGATTGCTACGAAGCTCTCGGCAGTTTTGACATGGCCGCGAAAGATCGCGAACGCATGAAAAAAATGATGGCTAAATAGCAGAAGAACGAGCGGTAAATCTCTTGCGACACACCTTGAATCGCATAAAAGGGCGCCTCCAGCGAGAGATCGAATCTCGTCGCAGCTTCGACACAATTGCAATTTTCAATCACATTCCTAAAACTGCCGGAATGTCTTTTCACCAATTTATAAAGGACAATCTGCCAAATAATTCGGTGCTGGATTTTTACACCCTCGATAATCGCGACAGATTGGTCGAGTACGCAAGTCAGGCGCAATCACGCTATGCGGCACTCGTCGGACATCTGCCGTTCAGCTTTTTCATAAACCTGCCACTACCAGCGAAGGCAGTGCACATTACCGTACTCCGCGACCCGGTAGCGCGATTGATTTCATATTACTATTATATTCGCAGCAGTAAAACTCACTACTTGCATGATTGGGTGGTGAGCGAAGACATCTCTCCCAGGGCGTTCTTTGAGAGCAAACCAACCATGGAAATTGACAATCTTCAGCTGCGTTTTTTGTGCAGCGCTGATTGCTCAAATGTCCCCATCGGCGGTTGCACGAGAGAGATGCTGGCGGAAGCAAAAGAGAATTTGAAAACGCGATTTGCAGTTGTCGGTCTTCAAGAATACTTCTCGCAAAGCCTTGAATTGACGGCTCGCACCATGGGCTGGAAAAATATCACCAATCCGGAAATCAATCGAGCGCCGGAAAAATCAAAGCCAGCCGAAAGTGACGAGCAAGTTCTTCAATTAGTTCGTTCGTTGAACGAACTGGACATGGAACTGTACGAATTTGGACAAGAGCTTTTCCTGAACAAATGCGCAGAGATGGGCATCAAGCTTTAGTTTGAGTATGATTTTGCAAAGGCATCAATCTCGCAGACAACCAAAATCAAGCCGTGACTTTGTAATAGCTATCGGCAACGGTGCGCATCGATTCTAGTTGCCGCTCTAACTTCACCCGCAAGACTTCTCGTTCGTCGTCGGGCGCACCATCTCGCACAAAGATCGGATCACCGAAGACGTGCAAAATCGGGCTTCCATAGTGTGTCGCCATAAAGCTGTCCCAGCCCCACATATACATCGCATTGCGTGAGGATGACGTGAAGGGAATAATTGGCAGTCCTGTGATTTCAGCCAACTTGATAATGCCTGGCTTCACCTCGTAAGCAGGACCGCGAGGTCCATCAATCATTACAACGAGGTGCTTGCCCGCCTCAGCGGCCTTGACCATCTGCAATCCACCTTTGACCGCACCTTGTTTCTGTGAGCCGCGCGAAGCGGTCAGTCCCAGGTTAGTGATCGTGCGAGAGATAATCTCACCATCACGACTTGGGCTGATCAAAATTGTGACGCGCGAACGCACGTCCTGGAAACGCAAGAGTCCAATCATTCTCCCGTGCGCAACCGCGAAAAGTGCCGATTGTCCGGAATCCAACAGTTCTTTTGCCTTCGGTGAATAGACACGTTGAGTCGTGTATGTACTGTCAAAAAATCGAATTCCGTGGGTGCATATTCCCTCCAGCGCACTCAGCCGCAAGCCGTCAGTGAAGGGCACTCTGCCCAGAATATTTCGTACTCGAAATTTAGCCATCAGACTCGGTTGTAGGCGCGCTTCAGAATATTGATCGGGGCTTTCTCCGGCAGCACCAGGTCTTGTTTATCGACGATGATAGTCTGCTCGAGAGCGTATCTGCCTGACAAAACGGAGTGACTGACCATGTCGGTGAATACAATCCATGATGAATTCGGCGGAAATTGCCACAAGTCCTTACGGGTCTTCTCCTGAAACTCGCTGTTCTCTTTCATGAAATTGTGAAAGTCGAGCATCCAACTGTCATACGGTGATGTGCCGTTTGCTTTCAATCCCAGCATCTTTTTCAAAGAAGTCAGCGGCGTTGGCGCGCTCGGAGTAATTTTGTTAAGGTCGCCCGGCGCTTTCACTTCAGGCTGGAACTGCTCGACAAGTTTCTCGAAAGTCTCGGAAGTATTCCACACGCGATTCTCAGTCGGATTAATATTGATGAACGTGCGCAGGATGCGGTCACCAAATATAGGGCGCGTCGGAAAAGAATCGACATGAAGCAAGTCATTACGAGCTCGCAGCCTCATCTTTCTCATTCTCTCCTCGATGGGACGGAAGCTGGCAAAATCGATTTTCCAGTGCTTCGCATATGGTGCCAGAAAGCTTTGCAAAAACCGAATCGACTGTCCGTGAAAATCAGCCATGATTCTGCGCAGTTGCTCAGCATCTTCTTTTGTCGGCGATTCGAAGCCAGTGACACGATCTTCCTTCGGTCTGTAGGCAATATTTTTGTGATAGTCAGCATCCTTCTGCTTTTGAGCAAGCAAGAAGCCGCGGTCACTTTCACTGAATTTAAATGGCGACTCGGGGAAATAAATGACACCACCCTTCTCCAGAAACTGGCAGGCAGTCTCGGCGTTGGCTTGATCGCCCTTAATCGAAATTTTGGAACTACCGTCTGTCATGAAGACCTGGTAGTCGATTGATGTTGTTGCTGTCATATGCACCACTTACTTTCTTCCTGTTGACATCAGCATTTGTAACGGCAAACGCATGTCTTTGAGCTCATGACAATTCTAAAAATGGAGGGAGAGAAAAAATCTCCGTCAGCCTGGTCACGACGTAATCGGGCTCGCAAGCACCCAGCGCGTTATAAGCTTGTTGTAAGTATACCGTTTGGATGCCTGCAGCCTTGCCGGCTAAAATATCCTTATAGCTGTCTCCTATGATAATCGCTTCATCGGCGCTCAAACCGTAGTTTTGCAGAAACCCGGAAATCATGCCTGGCTTTGGCTTTCGACAGTTGCATTGGTCGCTGTCATCATGAATGCAATGAAGAATTTCTGTGAACTTAAAGCGAGCATTCATTACGTCGACAATTTTCGCCAGCTCAGTCTTATCAATGGCGCCCCGACTTACATCGGGCTGGTTTGAGACGACAAACAGTCGCAGTGAAGATGAATTGAGGCGATTGTAGAATTCAATAAAGTCCGGTCGAATAGTGAACTCTTCAACCGTACGCGGCGAAGACACAATGCCTTCGCGCATGACTATTTCGTTTATGATTCCGTCGCGGTCGAGAAAAACAGTTTTGAGCATCCGTTATCAGCACCATCATATTGATTGATTGAGGAGATCATACAGCGTGCCTGAAAAGCCAAATAGATTTTTTCAGCCTGAAACGCTCGTATGTAGCCTGATTTTGATTGGGCTTTTGAACATAGTATTTTTTCCGGTCATCTGGGGCGACAAAACACTGATCAGCAGCGCTGGTGACGCCGCAGCGATAATGCCGTATGGAGCCTACGAACACAATAAGGAGTTGCGACAGAGCCGCCGCTCAAATGATGACGGTGCTCCCGCCTGGTTCTCTGAACCCAGTTACGCGCTTCTGCATGCAGAATATTTCAGTTCCGGAGTTCCCCCGCTGTGGAATCCGTACAACGGCTTCGGCGCACCGCTTCTGGCAAATATGCAATCGCAGCCATTCAACCCACTCATTCTCATCGCCTGCCTGAATCCAAGCCCCAAAAGTGACGACCTTTTTGTGCTCGCCAGACTGCTGCTGGCAGGCATTCTCACCAATTTGTACTTGCGACGTTTCACCGGTATCTTTGGCGCCACATTTGGTGCTATTGCATTCATGCTGACAGGTTACATGGTTATCTTCATCAACATGCCGGAAATAAGTGTTTCGATGTGGATGCCAGGGCTCTTTCTCGCCCTCGAACTGCTAGCTCAGAACGTCAATTTCAACAGAATTGTGCTGACCGGATTCTTCAGCGCCATGATGCTGCTTGGTGGGATGCCGGAAGTATCGTTTTTAGAATTATTCGCCGGGGGATGCTATTTCCTCGCTAGAGTGCTCACCACTCATGGTGCATGGACTGTCCGCATGAAACGATTCGTGGCTTTCGCTTTGAGCTGCGGCATCGGTCTGGCACTGGCGGCACCCCAAATCCTGCCATTCATCGAATATATAAGAGAATCCTCGAACGCGCACTCAGTCAATATCGGTGCCGGCGGAGCAGCTGGACCGGGCTCGGTTTATCATCAGAACTTTCCTGCTCACTTCCTGAATTATCTTACCCCCTTGATCTATGGGCAACTTGGCGACGCTAAAGTCAAACCAGGCTTTGGATACGATGGATTCAACGGCTACTGGGGCGTGATGGTCTTCGCTTTCGCTATCTCAGCTGTTGTCAGTGCAATTGCATCACTTCGAAAGAAAAAAAAGGAAAGCACGGTATCGAAAGTGGTGCCTGTAACATTCTTTTTTGCAGGGCTGGCTGTCGTTTTGATCGGCAAAAAATTCGGCATGCCGCTTTTAAGTTGGATTGCGGCACTCCCGCTCTTCAAACTCGTTATTTTCTGGAAGTACAGCGAGCCGATCATTGGTTTCGCCATGGCAGTATTAGCTGGTATCGGATTTGATGCCCTGGCGACCGGCAAATTGACCAAACGCCACGTAATAACAGGATTCTCAATTGCAGCTGGGTTGCTGCTTTCGATTGCTTTATACGACAAGCGTTTTATATGGGGCGACCACGTTGTTCACGTGCTGTTCGATAACGTTTTGACGATTTCGTTATCGCTAATCGTACTTACAGCAGTAATCGCCATACTGGCATTGCACAAGCCTGAATCAAGGGCGAAATCTTGCAGATTGATCACGCTTCTGCTCTGTGCAGATTTGACGATGTGCTTTCTTCTTCCGACGTTTTACTGGTTTCATCAACTGGCCAACCAACAAGCCAATCCTTATCAGGGCGCGCCTTTCATAACTTTTTTAAAAGCACAAACGAACCAATCAGAAAGAATTTTAGGGTTCGATGGCATCTTGTTTCCCAACTGGTCAAGTGCGTTCCAATTGCGAGACATCAGAAATCTTGATGCAATGTATCCAGCGCAGTATCTAACTTTCGTCCGCAATTTCGTCACAGACAACGAGCCTACTGAGCTGTCAGATTCCAATCTCACAACTCGATTCCATGGTATGGAAAAATTCGTAGACCCGACCATTGCTGGAAATGATGTTGCTTCCATCACTCGACTTTTGTACTTATCGTCGGTTCGGTATCTGCTTTCAACAAGAAGCCTGCACCCGGAATCAAAAGAAACAATGGTGCAGCCGGTATCTAAAGACAGAGTGGCTTATCCAATATCTAAAGACACCGCGGCATATTCGGTATCGCAGAACATTGTGACCACTTATCCTCAATTGATTTACGACAAGGAAATCAAAATCTTCAAGACCGCTGAAGTCATTCCTCGCGCCTCACTTTTTTATGATTTCACTGTTGCCAAAAACGACAGAGAAGCGCTTGCTTTGCTGAAATCCAAAGACTTCGATATCAAGTCAAAAGTAGTGTTAGCAGCAGATAAGTTTGAACAACTGACTCTGCCTCCGGCGCATCCGCAACAGCAAAGTCAACCGCAGAACATTCTTCAAGACGCCCCACTGATGGTAAGAATTGGAGTTCAGGCAAAGCACGACGGGATTTTGATGCTAAACGATCAGTATTATCCGGGCTGGAACGTTTTTGTGGACGGCAAGCAGAGCGATTTGCTGCGAGCGGATTATATCTTCAGAGCAGTGCTTGTCAAAGAAGGTCCACACGAAATCGTTTTCCGCTATGAGCCAATGGCATTCTACGCGGGGACCTGCATGTGCGCTCTCACAGTATTCGCGATCTCTGCATATGCATTCTTCTTCGGGCATCGGCGCTTTCCAGACCGGAAGATACCCGATTAGCGCCAAGCCACCATTAATCACCCAGTCCATGTTTACGAGACCTTGAGGATATTGCACGAGAGCTTGAGTATATTGAATGATTTCAGTAAGCTTGTCAGGTTATGAGCCAAATTTCGACCACAACGATTGCGACCAGCCCTGGCATCAACGTAGCCGGTTATCTCACTTCAGAATCTGGAGTGGCTGAGGCAGCACGCGGTTATGTCAAAGCACTGCAATACCTGAACTATAACGTCGCGCTAAATAATTTCGAGATTGCCGCAAGCAGGAAAGAAGACAAGACTTTCACAACGTTTGCGTCGAACAATCCGCATCCAATCAATCTCGTTTGCGTCAACGCCGATCAGCTGCCGGCTTTCATTCAACAGTTCGGCGAAAACTACTTCAAGGACAAGTACAACATAGCTGTCTGGTGGTGGGAAACTCCTGAATTTCCAGAGGAATGGTGGGAGCATTTCAATCACTTCGATGAAATTTGGGTGGGCAGTTCGTATATCCAGCGCACACTTGCAAACGTTGCACCAGTACCGATAGTTGTAGTGCAGCCGGTTGTCGAACCAAAAGTATTTTCAATCGATAGACAGAAATTCGACCTGCCTGAAAATGAATTTCTGTTCCTTTGCGTCTTTGATTTTCTGAGCAGTTTCGAGCGGAAAAACCCGCTCGCCACTATCGATGCCTTCAAACAGGCCTTCTCTCCAAACGAGCCTGTCAGGCTGGTTTTGAAATGCATCAACGGCGACCGTAACCCGACTCTTTTATCCGAATTGCAGGAGCGCGCCAGAGGATTGAACGTCACCATCCTCGACAGATATTTGTCACCCGACGACAATCAACTCCTGAGCAATTCTTGCGATGCTTACGTGTCGCTGCACCGCGCAGAGGGACTGGGTTTCCCAATTGCCGAGGCGATGCTGAATAAAAAACCAGTAGTGATCACGGGCTGGTCCGGCAACATGGATTTCAACTCAATCGCGAATTCGTATCTCGTTTCATACGAACTCATTCCAAATCAGATCCAGGTTGGTCCCTACAAAGTTGCAGACACCTGGGCAGCTCCAAGCCCAGAGCATGCCGCTCAACAGATGCGGTCACTTTATACGGATGCAATAACGAGAGAAAAATTAGTTGCTACTGCGTTTAAATCGGCAAGCGAATATTTTTCGAGGCAAACGGTCGGTCAAATTATCCAGACACGGCTGACAGCTGTTGCAGCGTTCAATCGTTCAACAGCCGAACCGCCAGTAGAATCGAAGGTCTTCCACATTGATGCACTGACTGAGCAACGACTCAAAATTATCGAATCGGGCGAAGACCCTGCCGATACCAGCGCATCAAAATCGCGAATCCGCAAAGTGATGATGAACCTGGTGGAAAAAAGTGGCTATCTAAATCGCATCTATAGCGCGCTTTTCCGCAAAATTTTCTCTGATACATCCAAAATTCAGACAAAAGTTGAATTGGTAGATTCAAGAACCAGACGCGCCGTTGCCGACACAGACCGGCGAATCGCGCTGCTCGAAGAACGCATTCGCGAACTCGAAAAGCGGAAAGAGATGTAGCGCCGCTCTGCACAACGACTATGGGTTAGCTCTGTACAGTGACTATGGACAATTTTCTGCCTGGCAGCCGAGAAGCGCTGTGTCTAGGATTGAACCGATGCTATGGCTGTTCAGGTTGACTCTGCCGAGATTAATCGGCAGTGTCGTTGAACCATTGTATTGAAAAGTCACTTGCGTGAGCACCTTACCGATTGTATCGCTCGGAAGGGACGGTCTGACCTGGTACCAACCTCCGCTGACGGGAGTAGTCACGGTCGCGCTGCTGGGCACGGTTATCGACGTAAAAAACGTGCCGTTTGGATTGTTGAAACAAAGTATGGCATTCAAATTTTGGAGGCTAGTGTGACTGTTCAGTGGATTAACGAACCAGGAGATGGTGCTGAAAGTTGCACTCGGTGGCGTCACAACAACGCCGAGAGTTCCACCTGCAGCATTGGGGGCGATTGCCGCAATTTTTCCACTGGTGCCATATGCATACTGCTTGTTTTGCCCGTTCACTTGCTGGAAAAGAATGCTGCTGACACCGCTGGAGCAGCGATAAAGTTGGGTGCTGTTTGCGGTAGCAGCCTGAGCCGCATTATCGGAGCCATTGCTGAAAGCAACGATAGCCGAGAGCGCTAACATTCCCTTGACAAATTCTTTGGTCATAATCAATTTCATTTCTAGCCTCCGCTCCAAAACGAGCTCAACTATATCACTCACACTCTCATTAGGTGTGAATCATGCGAATTGGACTGCTTGGACTAACGTCTGAAGAAAAACACGCCTGACGCCGAATGAAGCTCGTATTAGTCAGGAGGACGCTCGCTAGAGCGGACACTCGCTAGCTGCCGGGAGAGATCCGTTACCGCTTCGAGGAGCAGATCTACATTCGACTTCACGCTGGCAAATGAGTCTTCGGAAAGTGAACACATATCTGCTTGTAGATTCTGTCGAACGTCCTTCGCTTTCGTCTCAAGTTCAACTGCGGACGATTCCATCTGAGCTAGAGCAGCTTTATATGCGCTTGAGTCGAACTTTTTAAAACTTTCGTTGGCAGCCAAGCCTGCACTGGCGCTCTTCGACCGGGCAACCAGAATCTGCTTGTTTGTGTACGCCTTCTGAACGATGCTTTCGAGTTCAGTCAATTGTTCACGCAGATTGACGGTCGTCTCCCTTTGCACCGTTAGTTGTGATTCGAGCGCTTCAGCAGCTTCAACATACTGATTTCTACGCTGCGTAGCCTGTCCAGCCAGATCCTGGGCTCCCTGACTCACGGCCATCGCAGCCCTATCTAGCCAGGTCTGCGCCATCTCCTTATTCTTTTGCAATTGCTGTTCAAGTTGTTTCTCTGTAGCAATTGCCGTAGCAACGGCTTGACGTACTTGAATCAGCGATGATTGCATTTCCTGGTAACATTTTTCGAGCTGTATCTCAGGTTCGAGTTTAATAGCATCCCGCAGTAACGGTCCAGCATCATTATGTTCTGAACTTGAGAGCCGAAAGCTTGTTGCGCTCTGCACAATCGATTCGAATCGATTTAGAAATAAATCCCACTCCTCAGGTATGCCATCTTTCAGCTCCTCTTCCAGGGCGTCCAGAAGCTTCAAAGCTCGACTTGCGAGCGTTTTTCGCTGCTTAGCAGAGCTCTTCTTTTTCTTCGCGGATTTAGATGCTGAATCCTTTTTTGCCATGATTGAACCTCATGAAAGTCCGACCAGTATGTTCCACGAAGTTCAGTAACAGTCACAGAGTATTTTCCCTAGTATTTAATCGGGCGTACAATTCAACAGGCTCTAAAACGCAAGAGCGCGGATATAAGTGAACACAGTGGAGTTATAAACCATGATTGTCGCCAAAGCAGAGATTGGCAGTTGTCCAGATGGTGTCACGAAAGATCAATGCGAGAATCTTGCGCGCACTTATATGGTGGCGCTATTGAAGAATTGGCAGATTCTTTCAGACTACCAACTAGCGTGGAATGACGGACGGCTCTCCTGTTTTACAAGCCTCTCTCGCCGTGACTCTTTTAAACCAGAGTTTTCATCAGAATGGGGCAATGAGGCTCTAAGCAATCTCATTGATGCGGGTTTCTCACAACCTGTATGGACAGTACTGGATAACGAAACGGAAGAAGAACTTGACGGACTACAAGGGAGCAAAGCGCTGGTTCTATTCACTCACTTTCTGGACAAACAGTCTCCTCTCATGAGCATTCCAGTCAGCTGTCCAATAGCGCTTTACACGCTCTTAATCACAGACTCAGAGCGCGAGGATCTTTACTCTTGGGCTTCGCAATACCGTAGTATCGACAAGATAGAGATGGGGACACACGAACAGCAGCTTCTAGAGCATTTGCATCCATTTACAAATGAGCTTTTCAGGCAGGGACAACTTTTGTGCTCTTGCATTGAACAACGATTGGGAGTTCCGACGTATCTATTCATCCATCTTCCAAGTGAAGCCCATTCTCAGTACAACGAATCAGCAACGCTAGATGTATGTCCAGGTTGCAGAACCCCCTGGGACATGCAAAAACTGACGCAAACACAGCCGCTCTTCGAATATTCGTGCACGGCATGCAAATTGGTTAGCGCTGCCAACCCCTGACTTAATGGCACTGATAAGCTAACTATGAGAACGATGCTTCAAGAGCATTCGTGGAACTCACTCATTGAACTTTCGGATATCTTATGTCGGTAAAGATAAATCTAACCGTGTTAGCAACTCTAGTTGTGCTGACGATTCTGGCAATCTACGTCGCGAACAATCCTGCACTCAGCAATGAATGGTTGCTGCGCGCCAGGTACTTGAATAGAGTAGTGAAATTGCCGGTTCCATACGCTCATCAAGAGCACTCCTTGAGCTGTGAAGTTGCCTGCTTGAAGATGGCTTTGAATTACCAGGGCGCGCATGTAAGCGAGCACGATCTGATTAAGCTACTTCCTTTCGATGCCACGGGGCAAAAGGATGAAGGAAGGACCTGGGGCGACCCGAACACAGGGTTCGTAGGTGACATCGACGGACAGATGGGCGTAACCGGATACGGAGTCTACTGGGAACCCATCGCTGCGGTCGGCCGCCACTGGCGAAAAACCGAAATCCTGGAAGGCGGAACAGAGAAGGACATAGCTGCAAACCTGGCAGCGAACCGCCCTGTTATTGTCTGGGGTTATTCTGGAGAAAGCGGCAAACCTATCGAATGGAAAACTCCACTCGGGAAAAAAGTGTCCGCTGTTAGAGGAGAGCATGCTCGGGTCGTGACAGGCTTTGCAGGAGATCCGCAAAACCCCGAGGTGTTCTTGATTTCAGACCCATATTTTGGCGAACTGCTCTGGAGCAAAGACGAACTGGAAAAGAATTGGCATTCACTGGGCGACCATGGTGTTGTGGTTTATCAGGAGCAGGCGAACCCACCAGGTTCAAAATGAAGAGTCACACTTTTTCAGGACGCGGTTTAAACGTGATACCAATAATCAAATTGATGTCGGTTATAGGCACCATGAACGGGAAGTATTCCCGATGCACAGGCTCGAAATAGCGCGAAACTTCTTTGATAATTTCGTCAGGAATGCTGATATGTTCGCTGTCGATAAACCACTTATATGGCTGCCCATAGCGCTTACGAAACATCTGCTCTGTTGAAATCAGGCGCGCGAAGTTATACGCCATTCCGCCTTCGCATGGAATTACGACGCTAAAAATTCCATGTTCTTTATTGCACAGCCTGTGCATCTCTTTAACTGCAGAAGGCAAATCTGGAAGATGCTCAAGCACGTGGATAGCGATAATGCGGTCGAAATAGCCGTCTTCGAAATCCAGTCGTCCCTGGCAATCACCCTGATGCGCATTGATATCAGGGAAACGCGCGCGAATTTGCTCAACCATATTCGTGCGCAGTTCTACTGGAATGTAGTTACGGCGCTGCTCTTCGGTAAGCTTCTCGAACTCCAGATGTTCACCGAGTCCGGCACCAATTTCCAGAGTACGCACAAACCCTGCCGGAGAATTGCGCACCGTATATCCGTGGTTGAACTTTTCCAGCGGCACGAAAGACTTCTTCGAAGCGAGCTGCTCATGCCAGTAGCGCATGAAGTCGTCTTTTGTCGCGATCTGCTCCGCCGTGAGTTCCGGCAACTGTTTCGGCCAGGTGTACGATCCCTTCAGCTTCAACGCGTCGCTTCCTCAAGCGAAAACAAACGAGTTCTCGAAACCGGCTGCTTATCAGCGTGCAGAGATGGAATGGCAACTAGTTTTTGGAACAACTCAAGGCTGCGATTGAAGCCGATCGGCAATCGTGTTTGCTGATCGTGAGTCCATTTGACACCAATCTCTTTTACGTTCAAACCCATTTTCGTCGCTATGTAAAGCAGCTCAGCATCGAAGTATGCACACTCGTAAACGACATGAGGGAAAAGCAGCTTGACCGCAT
This sequence comes from Drouetiella sp., assembly GCA_036702955.1. GTDB lineage: Bacteria > Cyanobacteriota > Vampirovibrionia > Obscuribacterales > Obscuribacteraceae > PALSA-1081. The sequence goes on from DATNPY010000026.1 coordinate 52,695, forward strand.
CTGCGGTGAACATTTTGAAGCCACATTGAGTGTCGAGAAACGGCATTCTCAAAATGGCACGCTGCAGATATCCAAAACTTATGGCTAATTGTCGGCGTGGAAATCCTTGTGGTGTGCCGATTCGCGTATTTTCGTGAGAGCGCGAGCCTATTATCACATCGCCGCCGCGCTCGATTTCTGCCAGAAACTCATTTAGATATTCGATAGGCACCGCGTAATCCGCGTCCATGAATAATCTATAATCTCCAAAGGCATTTATCATTCCGTATTTGACGGAGAAGCCTTTGCCGCGGTTTTTAGGCAAAGAGATCAGACGAATTCCGCCATACCGCGCTGCAGCTTCCTCTACCACCTCTTCGGTTCGGTCTGTGCTGCCGTCAGTAACAACGATTATTTCGCTGCTGTAAGACTGTTTGGCAAGGAATGTCGCCGTTTTCATCAAAGTATGCGGCAGCCGCGACTCTTCGTTGTAAGCCGGAATAATCACCGATAGTTTGACGCGAGATTTCCGCACAGATAAGCCCCGGGGCAGTTACAGTGCACTAATGATAGCCTTGAGATCTTGCAAACACATTGCATCCTCTTAATTCGTGAGAAATCGTTAGCTTAAGGCTGCTTCAGACAGCATTACAGTTGTGTTTTAGACGCTAAGCAACCTTGAGCTATAAGCCACGGGCTTGATATAGTCGCTCGGATTGGACGCAAGATGATAAGCCAGAACACGAGCACTGAGCCACAGAAATCGGAACAGCAATCGCAGACCACGATGCGACAGCATCTGATTTTTGTCGCATCGCTGATCGGTGCAACAGTGCTTTTATTTTCTCCGGTGCTTCTTCACGCACACTGGGGGCTGTTCGATGATCCATCGCTCATTTTGCAGTCCAGCCGTCGCTTGATGGACGACCCTTCCACCATCAGCTACATTCTCTGGGCACAGATGAGAATGGGCATTTTTTACTGGGTTACTGTCCTCTGGAGATTGTTTCCCGAGAATCCTACGGGATATTTCGCCACCAATTGCTTGCTTATTTCGAGCGCTCTAATAATGCTTTACGGCATTGCCTACAAACTCACAGGCAACGCTAAAGTCAGCGCGCTCAGCACCGCAACTGTGCTCGCGTCTCCGTCTCTGTTCGAGGTGATCTACACACTCGATAAACAGGAAGTGTATTTCCCCTTTCTTTTCTCCGCTGTAGTGCTGTTGCATTTGATTGCATCAAAGTGCAAGCCGCTCATAGTGCCACTGCTAGCGGTGGTATCAGGGTTATGTGCCACGGGAGCTTACCTGAGCAAAGAAACCAGCATCATTCTTAGCATATTTAGCGGCACGCTCATGCTCACAAGCCTGATTTTCGCAGCAAAGGGCAGGAGGATGAGCGTACTGGCGCGCTACGGCACAATGTTCGCTGCAACAGTGGCACCGCTTTTGATTTTAAAGCTGGCAATTTTTCCCACTATATCTGACAAGTACGTCGTCATGACGTTCGACGTGCAGAAGTTGATAGCAAAATCATGGCAGTACATTCGGGTCGTCCCAGACTTCTTCACCGCATTGCTATTCACAACAGGCTGCGGCATTTGCCTGACGCTCAACAAGTCAATCTCAAAATCGGATTCTTCATGGTCCGGCTTTATCGCCCTTCTCGTTGCCGCACTTGCTTCAACTGCGGCACTTATCAGCTTTGATACATTCGCCGGAGTCTTGATGTACATCTGGCTGCCTATCTACTTTTTCCTCGCACCATGCCTTGCTTACTCGATTGCGAAGTTGCCGGTTGCAATCACTTCTGGAAAAACCATTAGTAAGATTTTTGTGATTGGATTCACGCTTTTACTCATCAGCCAAATTCCGACTCGGTTTTTGCAAGCACAATTCCAGTTTTCATTTGATGCGATAACGTCAGACCTGGCGAAGAAATTGAGTGACTTTGCCCGCGACTCGAAGGAGCCAATTGTTTGCGCGATGCCGACTTACAGCGTTGGCGAAACAGAAATTCCTGAGCAGATTGAAACGCATGTGCGCAGTATTTTGCACAACCGCTACTACGAAACAAAATCTGAAAAAACTAGCGGGCAGAAATTCACGATGCTCAATTTTCTTTCTCCGATCTGCGAAAACGTCCATGCTGCCGGAGATTTGCCGAACGTGTACCGCCTGGCAGAGTTTAGAGGACACTCGCTGACGTACACGAATGAATGTGCGCCGGGATATGTTGGTTGGACTGGATTTCAAATCCTCAATGGTGCAACACCCTTTCAACAATGGGTAAAACGTCCCTTTGGAGCCGGAGATCTCTTGATCGTGCCTTATGGTGAAGTGACACCAGATGCGATCCAGTATCGTGGCACAGGAATATTCGCTCACCCATGGAAACTTAAGTTGCTGAATTTTCCACAACTAACGCTTGAAGATGTGGGGCACGTAGAGCGTAAGCTGACAAACCTGATCGGTCATCGACAAACGATGGGCTGGCGAATTTTACGCGTTAAGTCAGCGGAGCCCGTGACCTTCGAGACAACGACGGATGGCTGGCTGAAAGACGGCGGAAAGACTTTCTACGAGAGGACCGATGCAAAGCCAGTTCTTAAAATAACCAGTATGCAACCAGGACCAGAGTCGCTGACCATCGACGAAGAAAACGATCGGAAAACGATTCGCGCTGAGCATGAGAACGACGCTACCATCATAGAGATTCCGCTCACGGCAAATCATGGACTCATGAAGCTCCACGTACCGGAAAACAAAGCACGATTACATATAGATAAAGCAGAATACGTTGGCGCCAGCCACTAGAAGCCCCTGGCGGGTAAACTGGTTATCGGAATTTTCTGAACGGGAGCGACCTGTCCTTTGTAACCCGCAAACCGCCCTGAAAAGTCAATACGCTTGAGTTCATCGCCCCGGCCATCGGTCAGAATCATCTCAGTGATGGGCAGAACATTCTGCTTAGCATCGATGAAAAATGGATACACCTGGTTCGTCGATCCCCTGTCACTCCATTTATCCACAATTTCCTGCATGCGGACATCTTCACCGAAAGCGTGGATGCGCGTGCATTTAAAATCCATCGCACCGGCTGGAACATCGTACAAGTACCAGAATGTCTCGAATGCCCGCCCAGAATTGAATCCCGACCAGAAGTTCTGCCAGCGACCAATGGCTTCTCCCGGTGCCTTTGGCATACGCACATAGATTTCGTCGCCACGCCTCAGCACTGGATGCAATGCCTTGATTTTACTGGCAAGATCAAGGTCGAATGTGTCTACTTCCGCGGCTTGCTTGAGTAAGCTGTGAAATGCCTTCAGTTCTCGCACTGCTACGACGAGCGGTATCAATGAGACAACAGTAGCCAAAGCGATCATCGCCGATTTTCTAACGCCCCTCAACCGGCGGGCGAAAGCATAAATCCACTCCAGAGCGGCGCAAACAATAAGCATTAATCCGATCGACGGGATGCCTGTAAGGCGAGATGGAGTTACACAGTAGTTCGAAACAAATCCGATGAAAGCGGACACGAACAATGCGACTGCGCCGATCACGGCAGTTTCATTCACAGTCACCAGATTTGGTGCTGACCTGCTGCAAGCGCTCATGCCCAGCACTAAACACAGAGCAAAGATTGCCACAGCTGCAAATAAAATTCCATTCAAGACCGGCTCTTCACGCTGATAATAATCCCGGTAAACATGGGATGCTTGTTTCACCATCTTGTTATGCGATGGTCCCACGGTGGCGTCAATTGCAGATGTAAAGCCCGTCCCGACGCGCTCCATAAGTGACGCACTGCCACGAGCCACTTTTGAAGGATCGTAAATAGGTTTCGAAGCGGTCGCCAGTATTGCAATGTGCACGAGAACTACGACAACCGGCAATGCGGCAAACATCCAATCTGACCTCGTCAGACGCCGCACATCTCTCTTTCTTCGGAGCAACAAGATCGCTGAAAGCAACGGAACCAGCACTAAGAAGACTTCGTAGACATACATCGACAATCCGACTATTGCCGCTACCGCAAGCGCTTTTGTGCGATAGCGCAATTTGCTTTCGAATGTGTACATCAACCCGAAAAAACCACACCAAACTATGGTGTAAGCGCCGGCCGACCACCAGGTTAGCGGCTCGTACTTACTCGAATAGCACAAATAGAAAATCGCACCAGTCAGGGCAACGGTCGGGTTGAATACTTTACGCAAATAGCCATAGCCGGCGAAGGCAGAAAGCACGTAAACCGCCAGCCAGATCAGATTGGCGGTTTCAAGAGAACCACAAGCGAGCTTGTATTCACCGAAAAGTAAACCGACGACGTGCAGGCGCATTCTCGTCCAGATCAGGTAATCGTACTGCCCATTGGAGTGCTGAAGCATAGTGCGCTGCACAACGTTGACGTCATCACCGTTAATGGGAGCCTTTCCGCACTGACCCCAGCATAAGAACGCGGCGAATGCGCCGATACAAACAAGGTGCAAAAGAGTCAACCATGGGATCTTTTTGAAGCGAGCAGCACTAACTCCGCTCGAAGATAGTTTAATTGCAGAAGCAGAAACAGCCGCAGCGGAGTCGAGAGCAGAATGAGTCATCATTACTTCCCTGTCGCATCGACAGTTGCTTGCAAATCGTCAATCACACGTTCCGTTCTAGCATTTCGCCCGATTTTATCAAGATGATAGTGCCCGCCCCAGATCTGACCATCAGGAAACGTGTAACGCTCAGCAGAGCCAAGAACGGGAATGGATAGTTTTTTGCTTGCGTCGGCAATCAGCGACTCAATGTCAGACCGGCTCTTCAGATACATCGAGTGCGGCACCGGTGGTGGTATCAGCACCATTTTCGCGCCTCTAGATTTGCAATAGTTGGCGAACCTATCAATCTCGGAAACAGTGTAGCCGTCAATACTCCTGGGAACGCGAATCAAAATCTTTTTCTCGATACCGTTTTTATCGACCGGACGGTTCAGATGCCAGACAAGGTCACCACAACTATTGAGATTGCGCGAGTTAAGAACATCAAGCCCAGGATTTGGTTTGTTGTACGACCACGTGGCGCGGTGCTGCACTATCTGCCTGGCATGAGAAATGCAGTATTGCAGCTTCTGCAGACCAAGCGTGCGCAGGTGAATGAGGATCTTTCCTTTCTCTTCCCATGTACAACCGTTGCATCTGAGAATCCACTCAATCGCCCTTGGATAGCCATCAAGAATATCCGCCATCACCATTGGTCGCGCGAACTCTTGAGAAAGTGATGAATATTCCGGCGACAGTACGACCAGGTCTCCCGCATGGACGGAATCTTTAATTTCCTCGAAAAGATACGGAAGAGGAAACATGATGCAAAGTCCCATATCCACGACTTTACGTTTAAAGGTGTGCTCGATTTTTTCTCCATCGAGACCGAACAGTAAATTAGAGCCACCCGTAAAAATAATTTTCGGCGATCCAGCGTGCTCCAACACCTGGTGCTTGTAGCCTAAAATTCCGAAACAACAAACATCTTCCAAGCTGGGAAGGGCGATCGCTGCCCAGAAAACGATTCCCCACGCCAACAAATAGAAAAGCAGAGCGACTGGTGTTTGAGGAAGCCTCGTTTCCGAGGCAGACAATTTCGACCCCGGCCGACCTGACGAGGTGCACTCGCCAGCCGCTCCTGCGGATTCGAGCGGATGCGGCGCTGTTCCCGCGGCTGATTCAGAAGTAACAGTGGTCGAATTCACTTATCCGCTCATCCGTGCGTTGTTTTCAGTATTTTCGCATTACCTTATTGAAAACCTATGACAAGATGCTAACGTTGGCGCCGCATTAAGTGACGGAACCTCCAAAATGTCGGCAGAGCAACGTTCTTGGGACGTTTGCGAAATTGGGCTTGATAATTTATTTAAACGCAAACATGATACGGCACTCATCGAGCAACAATCCCTTGCATCACGGCTTATGATCAAAGGCTTCTACCAAAAGAATTAGCCATCAATCCATCCAATGCATTTAAAAGAAACAGGAATCGACGGCGCGTTCCTACTAACGCCAGAAATTAGTAAAGACGACCGTGGTACGTTCGCAAGAACTTTCAGTGCACGAGAGTTCGAGCAGTTGGGATTGGTTTCGACTCTCGACCAGTGCGCCATCTCGCACAATCCGCAGAAAGGTACTCTGCGAGGACTGCACTATCAACTCAATCCATTCCAAGAAATCAAAATGGTGAGATGCTCACGCGGCGCCATTTTTGATGTGCTCGTCGATTTGCGCGAGGAGTCATCCACTTATCGAAAATGGTTTGGAACAGAGCTGTCCGAAACAAACTTGCAGATGCTCTATATCCCCGGGGGATGCGCCCACGGCTTCATCACCATGGTTGATAATTCGGAAGTTTTTTACCAGATTTCTGGAGCTTATAACCCGGAATTCGCTCGCGGCATAGCCTGGAACGATCCAGCATTTGCCATCACATGGCCATTACAACCAACACTGATGTCGCAGAAAGACCGCGATTGTCCTCCCTACAGAGAAAAGGAACACGCGTGAGTTCAGGAAAGATTGTCATCGACATGGATACAAACACCGTTTCACATCGCGACGGAAATGGTGAAACAACTCACCATTTCAACACGCCGGAGGCATTCAAGCTGATCTCGGACGTATGGCTCAGGTGCGGGTGGGACGTCAAATACGCATACTCATTTTCGTGGCTGGGTCGACCGATAATTCAATTGCCCGAAGATATGATCAGAGTCCAAGAAATTGTCACTCAGGTCAAGCCGGATGTGATAGTGGAAACCGGTATCGCGCATGGAGGCTCTCTGGTTTTCTACGCCTCACTACTCAAAGCTCTCAGCAAGGGAAAAATCATCGGTGTGGATATCGAAATCAGACGCCACAACCGCGTGGCGCTGGAAGAGCATGAACTAGCGTCTTTCCTTACTTTGATTGAGGCTGATTCAACTTTAAATTCCACGATTGAGAAAGTTCGCGCTCATATCAAATCAGACGATAGAGTGCTGGTAATTCTTGATTCGTGCCATACAAAAGAGCATGTAGCCAAAGAGCTGAACCTGTACGCTCCACTCGTTTCGGTCGATTCTTACATCGTTGCTACAGATGGCGTGATGAAAGACTTCGCCGGTGCACCACGTTCTGAATCTGACTGGACGTGGAACAATCCACAATCGGCAGTTTTTGAATTTCTAGAACAGAACTCCGATTTCATTCTTGAACAGCCGAAGTTTCCGTTCAACGAAGGGATAGTTACCGAGCCTATTACTTACTGGCCAAACGCCTACTTGAAGCGAATCAAATAACGATTAGCTTCGGGAAAAGACTCATCGACACGAGTTGCTGCCGGATTTCGTACTCGTAATTAGGATTCATCACGTAAATTTCGTCGACAATGTTTTCAAGCAAAAACTCGGGAGCGCAGATCAACTGACCGGTTCCAGCAATATAGTTGCCGTGCTTGCGCGGATTAATATCGATGACATTAGCAACCATATCCGGCGTTAGATTCAACTGATTCAAAAACGTCGTACCTTTTGCGGCCGCACCCCAGATTGCGATCTTCTTTCCCACTCCGATAGATGCATGTATTTGATCGCGTACACCTTTCATCGTGCTATTAAAATCTGACGCAAGTGTACGATAGTTGAGAACAGGTGGGGCAACATCAACCGCCGCTCCCTCCGGCGCTGGAACAACGTCGACACTCAGATATTGTCCCGCGAACACCGTTGCAATTTGCTCGATGGCAAAACCGCAACGCTGCAAAAGAGTGCTAATGGATGACACGGTAAAGTAATTACAGTGCTCGTAGAATATGTCCCAGAAAGCGCGATTCTCACAGATCCAATCGAAAGAAGGTACCTCGAAATAAACATACAGCGGTCGCGTTGATGCTGGCACCGACGCCCGATTGGATAGCCCGACCGCTTGAGTGGATGATTGCATCGACTCTTGAGGGGATGATTGCATCGCCCCTTGAGTCCATGAGTGCATCGACGCTTGAGTGGATGATTGCACCGTCCCTTGAGTGGATGATTGCACGAGCAATTGGCCCGATGGTATCGCGTTGCGAATCATAGACACAAACTCCCGCGGCTGTGCAATGTGCTCCAGTACATGACGGCAGATGATCTGATCGGGGTTCCACCAGGCTTGACGGGACGGAAAAAAATCTTTGACAAATGACAGCGCCGGAATCTCATCATATTCATTGACATAACTGGGATCGAAGCCCTTTCCAACGCCGTTTGCGGCTCTGACGATCAGGTCTAGAAAACCGCCTTTTCCACAGCCGATTTCCAGAACCCGTTTGCCCTGGAGGCTATGCCGTACAACCAACGCGTCAGCTACAGAACGCATATGGGAGAAGAAACTTCCAGACTTATCTTGCGAATTTTCATAATCTTCTGAATAATCCAACAGACCGCTATCAAATTCGCTGTTGAAGACGAAGCCGCATTGCTCGCAAGCGCATAAATCGATTGTCCCGGTCTTGCAATTTCTGGCAGCCTCGAAAGTCGCATACAGCAAATTCTGATGCACGGGTACAGCATCGAAGCGTAACAAGCGGTAGATCAAATCGCCACCACAGGCAGTGCAAGAGCTCATACTGAAACCGCCTTGATGCCAGGTTGCTGCTTCCACCAGGAGATGGTCGATTCCAATCCCGTGGCAAGCGAAATCTCAGGTATAAACCCAACTTCCTCTTTGAGTCGGCTGACATCACCGCACACAACCAACGGTTCTGAGCTGTTGGACGGAATCGCGCCAAAGCGAATCAACTGTTGCCCGCCAAGACACTGGGCGATCCGCGAAATGATTTCTTTGACCGGCACGGCGTTACCAGACGCGATATTGACCGCTCCTTTCACATCAGATTCGAGCAACCTGACAAAGGCTTCGGCAACATCATCGACATGCAAAAAGTCGCGCAATTGCTCTCCGCTCGAGCAATCGACAGGCCGTCGTTGCAACACTCCAGTAATCACGTGTGGTATTAGACGCTGCCTGTGTTCATGAGGTCCGTACAGCCAGAATATCCGCCCCCAGGCGCTCGACACGCCGCATTGCAACGCTCTTGCCTCGACCCAGCTAAATGTCGCCAGCTTGGCTTGCCCATAAAGAGTAGCTGGTATTCCACCAGCTGCAGTTTCGAGACACGGTTTACCTGTCCACTCATATTCAGCACATGAACCGGCACCGATAAAGCGCTTGCCACCACGATTTGCAAACGAATCAAATAAATCTTGAGTGGCACGTTCCCAGCGATGATTCTCCGGAGAGTTCCAGAATCTTCCCGGCTCCGTCACCCAGGCAAAATGTATGAGATGGGAAGGTCTGACTTCTTCGAGCAAGCCGTTCACCGCGGACATATCGAACAAGTCGACCGGGTGCCAGATGGCATCTTCGATGATTCCAGGACTTCTTGCAACAGCGTGAACTTCGTAGCCTCGCCGGCAAAGCCGTCTGGTCACTTCGCGGCCAATGAAACCACTGGCACCAGTGACAAGAATTTTTGCTGATCTTTTCATCGAGCTTTTTTGTCGAGGTCGTCTACAATTGGCTTCAAATCTTCAATTAACCTGTCTGCACGCATCTCGCGACCAACTCTGTTGAGATGATATTGATTGTTGAAAATAGTCGTGACCGGAAACGCATAGCGCTCGGGCGGTGCAACAAACGGCACTTTAACACGCTGCTTGCACTCGGAAGTTATTACATCGACTTTCGCTTGCTGCGCCTGCAACTGCGCAGTCGATACTGATGGCGGTATCATAACAAAACGAGCACCGCGGGCAGCGCAGAAGTCACCAAAATCGTTCAGCGTCTTAGCTTCAGAATCTCCAACGTGGCTTGAAACAACAAAGAGTATCGGCGACGGCATGTTGTCACGCTTCTGCCGCAGATGCCAGGTCAGATCTCCGCAACTATCGATATTGTCTTTGTTCAACACGTCCAAACCGGCATTGTATTTTCCATGCGACCAACGACACCTGTTTTGCACAATCTGTCTGAAGTGATGAACTGCAAAATCGAGCTTATCGAGCCCCAGGGCTCGCACATGACCAGCGAAAGTTTGCAGTTGACCGGGGCTCAAGCAGTTGCTGCGCAAAATCCAGTAAATCGCACGCGGATAAATATCGAGGATATCGGCAACCGCAATATTGTTCGCATACTCGGCCGAGAAATCAGCATATTCAGGTGACAGAACAATCAGGTCACCGGCATTTACGTTGTCTTTGATCTCATCGAGAAGGTACGAGAGTGGAAACATCAGGCAAAGCCCCATATTAACGACGGGGCGATGCAATCCCTCTTCTACCTTGGGTCCATTCAAACCGAAAAGCAAATTGGAACCGCCGACGAAAACCACCTTCGGTGAACGCGCACGCTCGAGAATCTGATGCTTCTCTTTCAGGAGGCCAAAACACATCGGATCGTCTAAACCCGGCAAGCAAACCGCTGACCAGAGCACTGTGAACCAGAAAAGAACATATAGCGCGACTGCCCACAAGGCAACGTGACGAGCCTTGACTGGCTTAGTAACAAGGTCTGCGCCCCTTTCAGCAGGTGCGTTTCTATTTTTTTCGAGTATGGCCGGCGAATTCAAGAAAAACCTCTGAAGCGTCGTGCCATTGTCGCATTGTCCTGCTGTAAACCCATGACAAACAACTAACATTTATCGCCTGTTTGTAATCTGAGCATTCAATTTGGTCTCCCGATCGCCCCGAATCCTGGCGGGTTTGCTAAAATTCGCACTTCAGCCGCCGGAATGCTGCACAGTGACGACTCCTACCCGCCCAGAAACTGAAATTACGCGCTCACACGCCCATCTGACGAGTTGTCGCATCTGCTCGGGGTCAGAACTGCCCGTAATCCTGTCACTCGGTCAAACACCGCTCGCCAACTCTCTGTTGCAAGAGGACCAGCTCAACGCGGAGGAGCCGCGCTATGAGTTGGAACTGGCGATGTGCCCGCAATGCTCGCTTGTCCAAATCAAAGAAACAGTCGCACCTGAACTTTTATTCAGAAACTACCTGTATTTCACGTCATTCTCGGACACAATGCTCAAACATGCGCAGGAATTGAGCCTGGAGACGATCCAGACCCGCAGGCTAAGTTCAGAAAGTCTGGTGGTCGAAATCGCCAGCAACGACGGCTATTTACTTCAGTACTACAAAGCTCGAAACATACCTGTACTGGGAATTGAACCAGCCAAAAACGTCGCTACAGTCTCTGTGGAAAAGGGCATCGACACGGTAACCGAATTCTTCAACAAGGAACTAGCCGCTACCCTGGTTAAAGCAGGGAAGCAGGCGGACGTCATCCATGCCAATAACGTGCTTGCACATGTTGCCGATCTGCACGGAGTGGTCAGCGGAATCGAGGTGTTGCTGAAGCAAAACGGTGTAGCGATCATTGAAGTGCCCTATCTCAAAGATATGATCGATGGCACTGAATTCGATACCATTTACCACGAGCACCTTTGCTATTACTCACTCACATCACTCAAAGTTCTTTTCGAAAAGCACAAACTCTTTATCAATGAAGTTAAGCGAATTCCGCTACACGGTGGCTCCTTGCAGCTATTCATCGGTAAAGAGGAAGAACCCAGCGATGCGGTCCACCAACTGCTAAAGAATGAAGTCGACTGGGGTATGCTCGGATTGAATTTCTATCAAGATTTCGCGAACCAGATCGAGGATCTTAAGCAACAACTGATTGATTTACTTGACCAACTTAAAGTCCAGGGCAAGTCAATCGCAGCCTACGGCGCCTCTGCCAAAGGAAGCACGTTGCTCAACAGCTTCGAGATCGGAAAACAATACTTAGACTTCATTGTCGATCGAAGCAGTGCCAAACAAGGTTATTACAGCCCGGGAACGCATCTGCCCATTCTGTCACCGGACGTGTTACTGCAGCGACAGCCCGATTACTTGCTGTTGCTGACGTGGAACTTCGCTGATGAAATAATCCAGCAGCAAAAGCAATACCGCAGCCAGGGCGGAAAGTTCATTGTGCCCATTCCAAAATTGGCTGTCATCTAAATACTACGATTTCGGTTTAATCAAATCACTGACAGTCTTGAAAAGACTTTTGCGCGTCTCGGAGTCAGTTATCTTGCGCGTCTCGGAGTTGGTTGACTTGCGCGTCTCGGAGTTTGTTACCTTGCGCGTCTCGGAGTCGGTTGACTTGCCCGCCGCAGACTTATCTGGCTCTTTCGACTGAGCAGGCTGGTTGAGCCCCAAGTGCGTGTTGTCTTGAACGTACAGCGAGTCAACGTTAACGCTCATCGAAGTTACATGCTGAACAAGCTTGTCTACAGTCGGGTACAACTTTTCATCTGTATAACAGGAAAAGCTTATCAAATCACGTTCTGCGTCCATGGAATAATTATTGACGAGTGTCTGGGGTCCGGGAAATTCAGCCGGAATTTTGAAGGAATTTGAAGGAACGGCATTCTTCTCCGCCACCGCTTGAATTTCCAGAACAATTTCATCAGTACCGCTCGTATAGCGCGTTGCAGCTTCACACATGCTGCGTACAACTCCCGCCATATTCAGTTCAACTGACGCATCGTCGGGGAAGAAATACTGCTTTGTCTTGATTTTCGTATCAGCCATAATTACTTCTGTCAAACGGCTTGGCACAAGCTTTTCGTCTACAGGTGCATCCCACAATTTCCTGTTTTCATTGTGGAATTGATCTACAGAACTGCTGGCAAGATGACTGAACGAATAAGAAACACCTGTGCTGTGCTTCGATAGACCCCACACAGAGAGCGGTCTGTAAGAGTACACGTGACTATCGGTGAAATACGAATTGACGATACCCGAGTAGATGTCTGGCACAGGGCTGAAAAAATATTTTCCATGCTTTCCAATGAATCCTCGCATGAATGTCATCGGCACGATGGCGTTGTAAACACCTGGCGATTCGTGGAAGTTGTTCTCGTAAGAGTAGAGCTTGCGCAAGCTTTCTTTCGAATCGCGCAACTCCACTTTCTTGGAGATGTGCATGTGCAAAACATTGCGATAAGGCTCAACGATAGTGGTAGGCCACATCCAGACAATTGGCTTCCAGGCCAGTATTTTGTCGGGATACCAGTTGTGAATTCTCATCGCCAGCTGAATAGCGTCGGGCATGATACCGTCGTCATCACCAAGGAAAAAGACGTAGTCACCAGTGACCTTGCTCAGCCCCAGTTCCCAGTTTTCAGACATCGACAAACGCTCATCGGAGCGATGATATCTGACGCGCGGGTCATCGTGCCGACGCACAACATCTAATGTTTCAGGAGAACTGCAGTTATCCATGACGATAATCTCGACATTCTTCTGAGGCAGAGCCAGGGCAGTTTGCAGAGAGTACTGCAAAACATCGTGTCTCTCCCTTGTTGGAATGACAATTGAATAAATCTTTTCTGCCACGCCGCCAACTCCATTGCCACCCGGCAATTGTCTCACGAGGCTTGGAACAAAAGAACAGTGCGCCTAAACACCGCTAAACACAGCCAGCGTGCGGTCCAATGCCGAATCCCAGGAAAATCTCGTGTTAGCGAGGTTTTCGGACTCTGCACCAAGGCGCTCTCTCAACGCATTGTCTTTACTCAAATGATCGATTTTTGATGTCAGGTCCGAGACGTTGGCGGCTTCCGCAAAAATGACATTCTGCTTATCAACAAAAATATCTTCGGTCGTCGCGCTTTTAGTTGCGACTATTGGCAGACCGTGAGCGGCTGCGAACCAAAACGAACTATTATGCTGATTGATGCCACTATCAAATGGAAAAACGCAGATATCGGAAAGACGCAGCTTTGTGCTCGGTTCTGTGCTGCCATAGGCTGCATATTCACACCAGATTATCCGCTCGTTTATCCCCAGATCGCGGGCCAGTTTTTTCAAATCCGCCAGATAATCAGGCTTACCTTCACGCTCCAGAACGTACTGTTCTGGGATATCGCCAACAATCATCAACTTCACGTTTCGCCCCTGCTGATGAAATCGTTTTACAACTTCGAAAAGCGATTCCAGGCCTTTGCCGGGATAAACATATCCGTAGAAGCTGAGAAGCAGATCGCCGTCGTCTTTCAAACCGAGCTTTCTTCGCCCAGCGTGACGCTCGTTTTTCGACAGCGGTGCAACAACAGGCATTATGGGTGGTGGCGAAATAGTTATCGATTTCCTTTGCACATCTGCATCACGCTTAATCAGCTCATCACGATCTCGCTCGCTGAGGGTAATAATGGCATCGCTATCCCGCAAAAGCGTTCCATACTCGTACGAAATTCCATTACGCCCGGACACAAGACTGGCAACAAAACGCGAAGCGGCACGAGCAAAATTACTTTTGTCGCGCCTGATGCCGCCAAGCGACTCAATATGCACAACAACGCGCGCCGACTGAAAGCTTTGTTTGATCATGACAGGAAGAAAGGTTATGCCCGGATGGTCGTGATACATCCAGCCCGTAAACACGATATCGACTACATCCGGCTTGATTTTCCGCACCATCGACGCGCACTTCTGAACCGTTTGCCAGTTCCATTTGTTACTGACTCGCTCAAGACGAATCTTATCGTCATGCGAAACGGCCCCCTCAGACGCGATCACAGTGACTTCCACGCCACGCACGGCAAGCTCAGAGGCGAGCCTGTGGATAAAGTCGGCGCCCCCCGTGCGAAGCGGCGGAAACGCGGCAGAGATTATAAGCGCCTTCATGGAGTACCACTATCCGAGCTATGAAGTCCGGGAGAATCTTACTTGATTGACAAGCGGAGCGGCGCATACCGGGAACTGTTCGTTACGTGGCTCAAACAATCGAATTCGGGTCTATTTCGAGCAAAATTTACGACACAAACCCTATGTAAGAGTGTCCCGATCTCAGCAATTCAGATGTACATTAAAAACTACAGCCTACCTCAGGTGAGGGACTCCGGATCAGACGACTGCAGGCTACGATGAAATTGGAGTCTGGGAGAGCGAGGGAAGCGATAGTGAGTGACATTGACACGATTCCACTGCGTCGTGCAGTTAAAGAAATTGATTCGGTGCATAAAAATCTGAAGGCACTGGAAGACCAACACGGACCAAACAGTCCGCAGGTCGTCGAATTGTTGACGGAAATGGCGCACAGACTCAGTGCGCACCCGGGCAACGAAACTTTCGTTGTTGCTCTGAGAAACCGTATCGAGCGCCTGCAAGCAACGGCTGCTGCAGCGTCGTAAACAGTTTCAATCTGACAGCCTGAGCTTTCTGCGGCAAAACAGCACAAGCCCAATAATTTTGGTGGCAATCAGCCACACAAAAAACACGCCCAGTGAAAGAATGCGGGCTCGCGACCACGCTGGTTCGGCGAGAAAAAGATAGCGTAATTGACTCGGTTTGGTCACATCAAGCGCGATGCGATGATCGTGTTCGAGACGCTCAACTTCAGTGCTACCAGAAAAAACGTGGTTCCAGGGGAACTGCTGGATGTTGGTCTGCACAATTCCATTCGGTGGCACCACATTTTTGACTTCACCGAAGAGATCGACGGACGGCTCGAACGGGCAGTTGTGAATCTGCGCGACTTTGTCGGGCGTCAGCTCAGGAAATAAATTGGTGATCGTGTAGGCGTCTGATCCGTAAAAAGATTCAGGCATTTTCAGAAGCGATGCGGTAAACGTTTTCGTTCTCGCGACCTCGGCACTTGAGTGAACCATCGCTTGTTGCGCGTGGTAAAGCTTGATTGCAAGCCCAATGAAAGACAAGAGCAGAAGCGCGATAAATGCTCGGCGCCCTTTGAGTATCTGCAATTTTCTCTTGTTTTTCCAGAAGCAGAGAACGATGCCAATGAGCATGGAAAAATTGATGTACGTCACCATGCGATAAGCGAACTGAATCGTTCGAAAATTGTGACCCAGCTTATCCAGCGTTCCTTTCGTGACAGAAGCCCATATCATCAAGACGGTTAAGACAGCGAATACTGCAACCGCAACCAGAGCTCGCTTATCTCTGATGCCTCCTCTTCTGAAAACTTCCGCAAGGCAGGCGAGAAAAAGCAGGAGCAGTGGCGCATTGATCTGCGTGTCCAGGTGCGGCGTCACGGCGTGGTCGTCAATCAATTTGTGCTTGTAAGACTTCGTCTCGACCGGAAACGGCATCATGCGCGCATACACCGAATCGAGACTGCGGTAGTAATATCCGACGTGCTTAAAACTGGCAGCCAGCGCCATTTGCGGCGCAAATTTCGTGGTCGCCATTACCCACGGCAGCAAAGAGCAAATGCTCAGCGCAAAAGGAATCGCTAAAGGCAGAATCAAATCTTTGATTTTCGTCCGACTGATCCACACCGTTGCGCACACCAGAACAGTCATGAAAGTAGCGCCGTAGACTGCCGTTATGGGGTGACTGCCGGCGGCGATAACAAACACGAGTACAAACAAATTGCACAAGATGAAACGTGTCAATTTATCTTGAGCATCCAGAACAAAGAACCATATTGCTGCAGCGCAGACAAGCAGACCTGTCGCAAAGAACTCTGGAATCGCGCCCCGATTGTAGAGATTAGTCATGGGATAAATCGCCCACGTCACAAAAGTGGCGATGCAAAATCCGCCCAAACGATCGTTTAGTGCTCGCCGCGACAATTTAAATACAAGAAAAAACTGCAGCGCATACAAGCAAATGGCGATGCAACGCATTGTCAGATCGGCATTCCAGAAGTAACTGAGAACGCCTACGATCGGAAAAAACAGGTATCCGTAAAAAACCGGATACGGCATTCCGATTAAAGAATACGTATGGATAACATCTGGAAACCAATGGCGTTCAGCTAAAAATGACGCCACATAATTTGCTAACCAGACTTGATTTGGCCAGTCGACGGCAAAGATTGAATTCAAGTCAAACAACGGCAAACACGGCAACGCCACTACAGCAATGCAAGCAACCCAAAAGCCCCAGTTCAAGGGAGGTGATGAAGGCTTGTCGGAGCTCTCCAAACAACTAACCTACAATCGAAAGGAACTGTTGGCGCGTAACATAGAAGAGCACCACTTCAATGCTTCTTTGAATACATCGTAATCACGGAAGAAAATAGCGTTTCCCCACGAACCTTTTACGGATTGATCGATGTTGCAGTAGAATCGCGGTTCTTTGTATTCAGCCCCAGAGGGTCTGTAAATAACTATATGCCAGTTATATCCGCGCGCTCTCAGTTGCGCCACAGTATCTGGCAACAAGCCGAATTCTCCTTTTGAGAAATAGTGCTCACCGTCCCAGAACTCAGACACAATCACAGAATACTTGACCGTACCCATGCCCCGAATTACTTCTAAGTCGCCGCCCTCTGTATCAATTTTCAAAATGCTCACGTCCGCCGGCAATTCTCCCGCGCCATGCAAACTTTTTAGCGAGCGCACATTAACATCCACAGGCTCTGAGTAGTTCATGCCATCGGGAACTGCATGCTTCACTGTCGTACTGTAAACGCTCAAATCTGCGTCGAGTGATTTACTCAATTCTTGATCAGGAACCTCGAGCGAGTAAAAGCACGTGACACCATCTGCGGCGCCAACTGCCACTGGGAAAGACTTGAATCCGGTCGGGATATGCTCGAAGCGTTCGCACAATCTTTCATAAGTTTCGGGCATGGGCTCAAAAGCAAAAACACGATAGCCAGCAGAAAGGAGCATAGCGCTTACTTCCCCGACGTTGGCTCCAATATCGATAGCATTTGGGCTGGGAAGGAAAGAACGAAGGTATTGCAAGAGCGATACTTCTGGATTACTGCGCCGATAAAGTTCGAGTTCGGGCGGATAAGAGAATTGCTCACTGGCGGGCACAAGCAGCCCACTGAGCTCATCGTGATGCATCTGGCCTATCGTCTTCGCTTCCCGGGCAAGGTCATGCATCTGAGCGTTTAGCACATCGATCTGACCGCGCAACTGGTCATGCCGAACCTGGAGGTCGCTGCGCAGCTCATCCTGACCGATCTTCAAAGCTTCAAGAGAAGACAGAACGTGATTTTTTATGCTCTTGATTCGTTCAACCAGGCTTTCGCTCATGGCTCGGGGCATCCTTACTTTCTGGTCGCTTAAAAACCCAGTGATCGAGAGGTGCGTATCTGAAAAGCGATTGCTTAAACTTCACTTCTTCGAACCAGAGCTTTTCGTAAAATGAGAAACGCTCGACATCTCTCGATTTGTTTACTGTCGAGTAATGCTCCATAAATATATCCGACATCATCTCTGGCGACGTATTGGTTCCAAAATATTCTTTTTGCAGCTTGGCAATCTCAGGCAAACCTGTCGATTGCCATTCTTCTGTACTCTTCTGACCTGTGTACCATCTGAAATAACCAAAAACTGTATCGATAGCCTCGAATCGAGCGCCATTCTTGAGAAATCGCAACCAGAGTTCGTAGTCCATAGCAAACTGATACGACTCATTTACACGAGAACCAGACTTTTCGTAAATCGCCTTTGTCCAGAAGCAGCACTCTTGTGGCAAGTAGCAAGCCAATACGAGTTGCTCGGCATTGAATGGTCGAAAAGGGTAAGAGAGATAGAAATAACCATTGACATCGATGTAGTATCGCTTGCCATAGACCACATCGACGGAAGAATTTTCCACCAGATGCTTGACGGCTTTTGATACTGTATCTGGTGCAGCATAACAATCGTCTGAATTCAAATAAGCGAGCACCTCGCCGTCACCCATAGCAAAGCCACGGTTGATGGCATCAGCCTGCCCTTTGTCTTTCTCTTCAACAATAATCGAAATTCGCGAACGATAGCGCTCTAAAATTTCATGGGTGTTGTCTTTGGAAAGAGAATCAAGAACGATGTATTGCAAGTTCGGATAATCTTGCTCGAGAACGCTGAGAATAGTCCTCTCGATAAAATTGCCCTGATTGTAAGACGGGGTGACGATGGTGACTTTCGGCGTGGTCGAACTGAACTGACACGTCGAATTCGACGGAGCTAACGCAACATTCGTCATGGCGTTTTCTGCAACGATACCGGCAAGGATGAGGAGAGTCGCTTGTTTTCCAGCATCAGAGTCTCGACCTTTTCAGTCAATTCAGCACAGTGCGTTTCAATTTCCCTGGTTCTTTGAATTGCTGACGCATTCATGCCACTAAATCTCGTTCTCAGCCTGAAGACTGCATTCAACGGCAACTCGTGCTTGGAAGATACCTCAATCAAACCCAGACTGCTGTCCACATCGCGAATTACGGATGCAATTTGATCGTCGCTCATCGTCCTGGTTTCATCAGGTCCAGCAATGGTCGATTGTCCGCCGTTGAGAATATAACTGAGCCTCAACAGTTCGTCTAAAATCTGCCGCGTTGTCTTCTCGTTATGCTCGACATTCGCTCGCACCACATCCTGCATCTGCAAACTCAGCTCCAGGTGCAGCCGGCGATAAAGGGGACCGGTCAGCATAAAATACAATTTGTAGAGAAAACTGCGCATCTACTTCGAAGCTGGTACCAGCTGTGGTGACTGACTGAGATACCACGAAATAGTCTTTTCGAGCCCATCAGCAAGCGATGTTTCGGCTTTGAACCCGAAGAGTTTTTCGGCTTTTGTCGTATCAAGACGGCGGCGAGGCTGACCATTTGGCTTGGTCACATCCCAGACGATTTTGCCATCGTATTTGACCAATTTAGCAATTTGCTCGGCGAGATCTTTGATCGTCACTTCCCAGCCAGAGCCAAGATTGACCGGCTCATTGCCGTTGTAATTCTCAGCCGCAGTGACAATTCCGCGTGCAGCGTCGCTCACATAGAGAAACTCCCTGGTCGGCGAACCATCACCCCAGAGCTCGACTGTTGGTGAGTTTGCCGCTTTCGCCTCGAGGCATTTGCGAATCAAAGCAGGAATCACATGCGAACTGGCATGGTCGAAGTTATCACCAGGTCCATACAGATTCACGGGCATCAGGTAAATGCCGTTGAAGCCGTACTGGTCGCGATAAGCTTGCGACTGCACCAGCAACATTTTCTTCGCCAGACCATATGGTGCATTCGTTTCTTCCGGATAGCCGATCCAGAGATCGTCTTCTTTGAACGGCACAGGCGTGAACTTTGGATACGAACATATCGTTCCAACCGAGACGATTTTTTCAACACCGGCGCGTCGTGACTCTTCAATCAGCATGACGCCCATCATCAAATTGTCGTAGAAATATTTGCCGGGGTTCTCGCGATTGGCACCAATTCCGCCAACAACAGCTGCCAGGTGAATGATCAAATCTGGTTTGACATCGCCAATAAGCTTGCGAACTTGCTCCTGCTCAGTCAGGTCACATTCGCGGCTACGCGGCACAACGATGTCGTTGTAGCCGCGCTGTTTCAGTTCGTTGACGACGTTTTGTCCGAGAAACCCGGCACCGCCAGTGACGATAACTTTTCCGTACTTGCTCATTGCTAGATAACTGGCACCGATTGCAAGAACGCTCCGAACAAAAGCTGCTCGAACTCATTTCTTGTTTCAGTCAGGTCTTTAACAGTATCGATTGTTCTCCAGAATGCTCTTGTTTTGAACACTCTCAAATCTCCGCGCTTCGCCAATTTAGGGAAGGTCAATTCTTCGTGATCGCCGAGCGTAGGCAGTTCGGTAAGAATGTTTGGATTGAGCAGATAGATGCCTGCGTTAATCCAGAAAGGAAGTTCAGGCTTTTCGGTGAACCCGGAGACATGAGAATCACCAGTTACTTCCAGGATGCCGTAGGGGCTGCGCAGAGGCACAGAGACGATGGTAGCCGATGGATGGTGCTGCTTGTGGAACGCAATCAGCTCACCGAGGTTCAAGTTAGTGAGCAGGTCGCCGTTCATGGCGAGCACAGGCTCCTGCGAGACAGGCATATTTTCGAGAGCACGACGTAGAGCGCCACCGCGACCGAGCGGGGTTTCCTCTACAAGATAATTGATTTTGACACCATATTTAGTGCCATCACCGAAGTGCTCTTGCAAAACTTCGTTCAGATAGCCACAACAAATGGTGATCTGGTTAAAACCGTAAGAACTGAGCAATCTGAGTTGGAAACTCAGAAGCGGGTTGCCAAGAACAGGAATCATGCACTTGGGTCTGTCTTCGGTATAGGGGCGCAGTCTTTCGCCTTTTCCACCTGCCAGGATTACCGCACGGCTCACTTTGATTCCCTCCATTTACCAACGCTCAAAAGACCACTTGGTGATCTAAGAAATTCGGAGTATGACAGAGTTCACAGCGCTTGAAATTTCAATGCTTTTAACTAAGAGGCGTATCTTGACAACAGTCGTGGGCACCATAAATGTCCGACCAGCACCAATTACAGGGCTTTTGCCTGTCAACTATCCTATACATTAAACAAGAAACGGCGTATCACTTCCTAGGCGCTAACGTGATCGGGCTCTTTGCTCTTCAGTCGATCGCGCCAGTAATTGAGCAGATCGGTCATCATCTGTTCAAACGTGAATTCTTCAGTCCAGCCTGTTGCTTGTTTGAATTTAGTGGGGTCGCCGCGCAATATTTCGACATCACTGGGGCGCAAACGAGCAGGATCGATTTTCACTTCGATTTTTGTTTTCGTTTGTGACAAAAGGAAGTCAAGCATTTCGCGAATCGTTCTCGACCTTCCGCTGGCGATCACATAAATTTCGCCCGGTTTGCATTTGTTGACTGCCAACCAGTAAGCGCGAACAACGTCTCGAACGTCCATCCAGTCTCTCTGGGCATTGAGATTGCCGACATGGATAACAGGAAGCTTCAGACCCAACTCAATCTCTGCAATTTGCTTGGCAAAGTTGCTGGTTACGAATACCTCGCCCCGGCGCGGTCCTTCGTGATTGAAAGTGCGAGTGCGAACAACCTTCATGCCGTAGCTCTCGTGATACTGGTAGGCGAGCATATCTTGCGCTACTTTGCTCACAGCGTATGGGCTGAGTGGGCGCAAGTGGTTGTCTTCATTAATCGGCACTTCGTCTGGATATACTCGACCATACTCTTCAGAACTGAGGGCGACGTGAACGCGCGGATCGAGCTTGTTGTGACGAATTGCCTCGAACAAATTCAATTGCATTTGAGTATTGCCGATTAACGTATTATTCGGATTTTTCCAGGAATCAGGCACGTAGCTCTGTGCAGCCAAATGGAAGACATAATCAGGTTTAACGGTTTCGACCAGGCTGTAGACTCCAGAGGCATCGGTGAGATCGCAATCCATGAGTGTAATCTGGTCTTTGACGTGGTTAATATTGGCGAGCGAACTGCGCCAGCGCTTAACGCCGAAAACTTCTACGCCTTGCTGCTCCTTGAGCAAGTAGTCGGCAAGGTGTGAACCAACCATGCCGGTGATGCCAGTGATTAGAACGCGCGTCATATCGACTCCTGAAAGGGCGCTAGCGTCTGCGATAATACCATGAGGTCCAGCAGTTGCCGCTCTTATTTAGTTCTCACCGAGGCGCTCAATGCTAGTTTCGATTTGCATGCCCACTTACAACGGCGAAAGATATATCGCCGATGCGATTCAAAGCGCTCTGAATCAGACTTATGCTGATTTTGAACTTTTGATTTCGGACGATTGCTCAACTGATTTGACCGCCGATATCGTCAGCGAATTTATGCGTCGCGACGATCGCATTCACTACTGGCGCAACGAGAGCCGTCTTGGGCTATTTCCCAATTACAACGAGTGCATGACGCAGTGCAAAGGCGACTTGATCAAATTGTTCGCTCAAGATGACTTGCTCAGCCCAAAGGCTCTCGAAATCATGGTCTCAGCTTATTCTCAAAACAAAGTCTCACTGGTTTGCTGTGGGAAAAATGTT
This sequence comes from Drouetiella sp., assembly GCA_036702955.1. Taxonomy (GTDB): domain Bacteria; phylum Cyanobacteriota; class Vampirovibrionia; order Obscuribacterales; family Obscuribacteraceae; genus PALSA-1081. The sequence continues at coordinate 75,483 of DATNPY010000026.1, forward strand.
CTCAACGACTCGCCTTCATCGTTTTCAGAAATCGTTGAAACGGTTCTGCCAGCCGGTCTCGTCAAAGGAAAAACTGTCATCGAAGAGTGTTTGCGCAGTTACAGAAATCTGGTTGGCGAACCGGTAGCAGTGCTTTTCGATTCGAAGAAAGTCGGCAAGGGCTTTAGCGAAAGCTATTACTCGCTTGGTGATCTCGAATTCTGGTTTCGCATTTTAAAGAAAGGCGATCTGTACCATGTGCCCGAAGAACTGGTTTCGTTTCGCCAGCACCCGGAGAGCACCACTTTCAAAAAACTTGAAGACATGACATGGGTACTGGATTTCTTTCGTTTGGGCAAAGAATATGCCGAATATGTGCACCGCATCGGCATGACCGAAGAAGAATTCTTTGTCGGTTTTTTGGAACGAGCAGGTGAGCTGATCGATCGACTTGTGACGACGAACGAACTATCGGTAAAGAACCTGAGCGGCTTCAAAGAAGTAGCCTTCCATTCGATGCGCAGGGCGGCTCAGCTGGCGGCCAAGGGGCGAGCCTATGATGCCCTGGTGAACAGTACCTCGTGGCGAATTACGAGCCCTCTGCGTTACATCAAGACGCGCATCGACAACAATGCCGAGATTGACAGAAAAATCTGAAAAGGCGAGTTGCGCTCACGAACACTCACGGCGTATTGATATGCAGCTTGCCGCGAAAAGCCTACCTGTCTCAAACTCACTTTACTCAAAGAGATAGCCGGCGAAAGGCAGATTGTATTGACGTCCGAAGCCACCCAATCCATACTTTCGCAACTCGAATATACGCACCGGCGCATCCACGCCCTGCACGTGAACACGAATCAACAGAGGCGTTTTATCAGAGTTGGCGATCGGTGGAAAGTCAAACCGCAGGGGCTCGTCGTCACGCACATCGGCTACAGATGCCACAGAAGACGCGATGAACTTATCGGGAGCCTCGAAAATTCGAATCACCAGTTCACCCGAAGTGAGCGGCACGTCAACAACTGGAGCGAGCAAAATCGATTTGAGATTGGGCTTCTTCAGATCAAGACGGTAAGTCAAAAAGGCAACGCGAAGCAAACTGAGACTGGGTTGCAGCCGAAATCCCTTGAGATTGCCATTGAAGATAGCGGAGTCATCTTTGAGCTGCTGAAACCCCGGATTCATCAAATTCCAGGCGTCAAAAGTATTTCGGAAACGATCGGACCAGTAAACGATGCGTCTCTGCCTGAAAAGATCCGTCTCTTGAGAGAGCAACTTGCCCTTCATGCGCACCATGTCCAGCTCTTGTTCGAGCTGCTGAATGCGAGCCTGCAGAGCTTCCACGTCGCCGTCAGCGTCTAATGACGACTGGGGTGCAGTCGCGGTCAGATGTTCATGCTCGCCAGTCGGTGGTTGTGCCACCATAAAATTCGATGCTACCGATAAAGGACTTAAACTCATGGTTACTCTATCACGGTCAATTCTGATACAACATTTGAATATAGCCGGAGTTCGGCAACCAGAAAGGCGCTTCCGTCTCAGACTGCTCCTCGGCAACGCTCGTAAACTTGAGCAAAAATTCCTCTTGCCGTGAGTTTGCAATCGGAGCAAAGGAAAAAACCAACTTGTCTTCGGCATCTTCTTTGAGCAGCGTCGTTGTCGATGCTTCCCGCAACAGATTGCCCGTCGCAGTTCGCACCTCGAGCAATACTTTGCCTACCGGCTCCCTGTCGCCTGGAGATGATGCCGGAAAACGAACGCCCTTCAAACCGTTGAAGTCAGCCCGAATCAAGACTTCACTGGTGCGCAAGGGAGAGGTTGCGTTTAAGGAATATACAGTACTGCTGGCAAGTAACTCCTCTATCTCACGCAACCACTCTGCTTCTACGACTTCCTGGCTGTATTCCTCTTTGACGCGCGCATAAGCATTCTTTTGAATAGATTTGCGTAGCTGGGCGTCGTCGATCAGCCTGGCGATGCCTTTGAACCACGAGTCATCGTCGTTATCGACAAGAATTCCAGTCACACCGTTATCAACACAGCTTGAATAGACCGGTGTGTTCGAGTAAACGCCGGCAACATTGCTGGCACCATAATCGCGAAACTTCGTATTGGTTTTCGATCTATGGAATGGCGTGTCTTCGAGAGGTGCCAGACCGATATCGAAACCGTGAGACGAGAACTCGCGCAAGAACCTCTCATAATCTGGAATGAGCGGCATGAATTTAACACCACGATAACCGACCAGTTCGCTTGACTGACAGCCCCAGATTGTCAGTTCAACTTTGTCGGCATAAGTGTCGAGCACGCGCTTGAGCGCCTCTGAAAAGAGCAAATACTGATTATCGACGATTCTGCTCGTCGCATAAACTATCTGTACTTTGTCGTTACCGCCTTTGAAAGACGGTTTGCGCAACATCCCGAAATCGAATCCAGCTTTGAGCAAGCGAACTTTGGGATTGAGTTTAGCAACGAGATCTTTCATGACCGGACTGTACACCCGGATCAGACTGGCATGAGTGACATACCTTTCCAACTGCTGAATGCGCAAAGGCAAACGATGATAGCGAGCCAATTCCGGATCTGACTCGAATGGAACGTCCCAAAAATTGTCGTCGAGGTCGAAGATGATCGGCTTGTGCGTGGCAACAGCCTGATTTAAGAGATGAGAATATGCAGGTTCCGTGTTGCGACAAAAAACGACCAGATCCGCCGAATTGATTGCATTCAAGGACGCTTTGCCTTCCAGACAGTAGTCGAATCGAATTTTTCCTTTTGCAGCCAGCGACATCAACGGTTTGATTACGCCTATTTGGCATGACGCAATCATCGACGGAACAATCGCTACAACTCTGGGAAAGGTCTGTGGTGGCATCTAAATTCTCTTCCTACTTAACGACCAATTGTGGTTCTACTTGTGGTGCAGGACCAGGCGGCGCCGACACACCAACAGGCGGCGCGACAGCGGCTGCGGCGGCCGGTTTGACGAGATGCGCAACATCATTGACGTAATAGTTGATCATCTCCTCAGGTGGTCCATCGCCGACGATTTCACCTTTGTGCATGACTATGACTCGATTGCACAAGTCCAAAATCTGATGCAAATTATGCGAAACGAGCAAAGTTATGCCAGAGCTATTGAACAAATGACGCATTCGGTCTGTCGCCTTCTGTACGAAGTGCGCGTCGCCGGTTGCGAATATTTCGTCGACAAGCAGAATTTCAGGTTCGACAATAGCACCAATTGAAAATGCAAGACGTCCATGCATTCCAGATGAATAGTATTTGATCGGCAGATCGATAAATTCCTCAAGCTCGGAAAACTCGATGATTTTTGCTTCCAGCTGCCGCATCTGTTGATACGACCGTCCTAACAACGCGCCGTTCAGATAGATATTCTCTCTGCCACTCAGCTCAAAATCGAAACCTGTACCCAACTCGATCAGAGGCGTAATTTTGCCTTGAACCAGCACCCGACCTTGATGGGGCGGATATATCCCCACGATCATTTTCAGCATCGTCGATTTGCCGGCACCATTCAAGCCAATCACACCGAGTCGATCGCCTGCGCGAACGGTGAGATTGATCTTCTTCAAAGCATCAAATTCGGTGACTGCATCCTTATCGCGTTTGCCGGTCAGCATGCCGATCACAGCTTCTTTCAATGCAGGAGCACGGTTTCGATAAATTCGAAACTTAAGCGATGCATTTTGAATTTGTATCTGCTGGGTCATTGATTACAGTCTGTATATAAGGTCTTTGTCAGTCTTTTTCAGTGTGTAGAAGGCAATGGTCAAAGTAATCAGCGTGATCAAACCAGGAATAGCCCAGCGCGTTGCATCAGGCACCTGACCGACGTAAATCAACGCTCTGAACAAATCGATGAAGTAATAAACCGGATTGAGTAAAAACAGAACCCGGTACTTTTCAGGCACCATTTCCAGGTTGTAAATGATGGGCACCAGATAGAACACAGTGCTCAAGCCAACCTTAATGATGTGAGTCAAGTCGCGGAAGTAAACGGTGGCGACAGCGAGGATTAAAGTGACAGAAAAATTGAATAGGAAAAGAAGCGCGATCGCCGCAGGCACAAGAAGCACCGTCCAGTTCATATGCACGCCGACAATCATAGCCATGAGCATCAAGCTGGCAAGACTGAAGGCGAAGTTTGCCGTCTCTGTCGACACCGCCACCAGCGGGAAGAACGATTTAGGTATATAGACCTTCTTGAGAAAGGCTTCTGATTGCACTAGGGACTGACTGCCCATCATGATCGAATCAGTTATATAGGTCCAGGGCAAAAGTCCAGTGAATACGTATACGCCGAAGCTTTTCGGGTTGGAATGCCACAAGAGCGAAAAGACGGCTGTCATCACGGCCATAGTCAGCAGTGGATTGAGCAGGCTCCACGCAAATCCCAGAACCGAGCGCCGGTATCTGCGCCGCAAATTGTTGACGACAAAACTGGCCAGCGCGAACTTGATATTTTTTAGTTCGGCAAGAGAACGGCAGATGTAGCTAAAAATCGATTCTTTTGTATCAAAGGCAGCGAAGTCAAAATCATCGACAGAGCTATCGCCGACAGAGTCGACCGAACCAGTGCCACCAGCATCTACAGAGCCTGCGCCGACAGAACGAGCACCGGCAGCACTTTTGCTGACGACACCGGCACCGACCGCGACGTCACCGTGCGCAGCTACTGCATCTGACGTACGTTCATTCGGTTTATCGAGGAGTTCAGTAGATTCTGCTGAGCGCATTTAAATCTTGAGGCGTTCTTTTCGGTTCCCAAGAATGATACGACCCCACCGGATGGCGCGCAACCTTCGGTCCCTGAGGTGTTGCTCATGTAGCCCCGAGCGGATGCAAGTGTCACTCTTCTAACGTTCACATGACGTTAGCGCGACAACCCCCGTCAGATCTGTCCCCATCGGGTTGGGGACGATGTACGATCAACAAGACATTAACCATAATTAGACAAGCACTACGAATGGTGCAAATTGTTCAATCACCGCGCGGCGCCGTCTTAAGTCAACAATGAGAAGGGTCCAGATGATCGAAATATCATCATTGCGAATTGTGCTTGAGATCTTTTAATGGTCTGCAAAGCTAAACCTATCCAATGTGATTCTTCTGCGGGCAATGCGTGGGTTAGACTTAGCTGGTCCAGAAGGGCAGAACCCACCTTTGTTAGCCGTTCAATCGGAAACGAATCACGTGATAAATAACTTGCAAGTCAACGAACTCACCACCAAAAACGCGAAGCAGAGCGCTTCTTCTGCAGCCGATATGACGGGGCTGAAGCTGCGTAAAACTATCATCGAGCAATCAAGACGAGCTGGCGTGGGGCACATCGGCTCAGCGCTATCGATCGCCGACATTGTCTCGTGCATCTACGGGAAGGTACTGAACGCGAGGGCACCGCGAGATCCAGACCGCGACCGCTTCGTGCTTTCAAAAGGTCACGCCGCACTGGCTCTTTACGCAGCATTCTACGAGCGGGGCTGGATAACCGAGGAGCAGTTGAACACATTCTGTGGTGATGGCAGTCAGCTGGGCGTGCATCCAGAGCACTGCTTACCAGGCGTCGATTTCGCCACTGGTTCGCTGGGACAGGGACTGTCTTTCGGAACAGGCGCGGCACTAGCCGCGAAGCGTCAAAAATCTGACCGCCGCGTTTTCGTTTTGCTCAGTGACGCTGAATGCAACGAGGGCTCAGTCTGGGAAGCAATCATGTTTGCAGCTCAGCACAAACTTAACAACCTGTTTGCCATTTTGGATTTAAACGGGCAGCAAGCTTTCGGATACACCAAAGATGTATTGAATCTGAGTCCAATGGACGAGCGCTGGAAAGCATTCGGCTGGGACGTGCACGTAGTGGACGGTCACGACGAAAAAGCAATGGCTGAAATTATTCAGAAAAATTCAAACGTCGGGGACAAGCCGCACGTGCTGATTGCAAAAACCACTTTCGGCAAAGGCGTTTCCTATATGGAAAGTCAAATCAAGTGGCACTACAGCCCACTGAATGAAGCTGAATACGAACTGGCGATGACAGAATTAGAGAGGCAGTCATGAGAGGCGCATTTGCCAAAACGCTAACTGAACTTGCAGCAAAAGACGAACGAATCTATTTGCTCACTGGAGACCTGGGCTACATGGCACTTGAGCCATTCGCCGAAAAATTTCCTGAACGCTTCATCAACGTAGGAGTCGCCGAGCAAAATATGGTCGGCATTGCGACAGGCTTAGCAGAAGCCGGTTTCATTCCAGTCGTATATTCAATCGTCACATTCGCATCGCTCAGACCATACGAATTCATTCGCAACGGTCCGATCCTCCATCAGCTGCCTGTGCGTATAGCCGGAGTCGGTGGTGGTGTTGAATATGGACATAATGGCGCCACTCATTACGGCATGGAAGATGTCGGAGTAATGCGAGTTCAACCGGGCATCACAGTTGTCGCTCCAGCCGACGCCGGACAGACAAAAACAGCTCTGGAAAAAACCTATGACATTCCAGGACCGGTCTACTACAGACTCGGTAAAGACGATCGCATCGTCGTGCCTGGTTTAGATGGAAGATTCGATCTCGGCAAAGTACAAACCATCAAGGAAGGCAAAGACATCGTTATTTTTGCCATGGGTGGTATCAGCTACGAAACCGCTAAAGCTGCCGAACTTCTCAGCAAAGAAGGAATCGAAGCGAAAGTAGTTGTCGTCGCCAGCATCAACCCTCCACCAGTAGAAGACCTGAAACAAATTCTCTCTCAGTATCGCCAGGCGATTACCGTAGAAGCACATTACGCCTCAGGCGGTCTGGCATCGCTGGTAAGCGAAGTGGTGGCACAAGCCGGCATCAACTGCAAAGTTTCCCGTTGCGCGATTGAAGAATCACCAGACGGCGAAACCGGCAACCAGCCTTATCTGTACAACAAATTTGGTCTGTCTGCAGAATCAGTCGCGGCCAAAGCGAAAACGCTTTTGTGTGGGGTACCTGCGTGACCGCGACCGCTCCAACCGTTTCTGTAGTGCTGCCCTTCTACAACCAAGAAGACCACATAGAAGAGATCATCACGTCGTATCAGGAAGTGCTTCGCAAAATTCCTGGAGACCATGAACTGATTCTTGTCACGAACAACTGCCGCGACAAGTCACCCGAAATTTGCCACAAGCTTTCCATCAACTATCCAAACGTCAAACATATTGACACCAAAGATAGTGGCTGGGGCCTCTCCGTCAAGCTGGGGCTGAAGCAGGCAAAGGGGGACCTGGTTTGTTATACAAATTCAGCTCGAACAAGCGCCGAGATTCTAACCTTGCTGCTGCTTTACGCCGTTGCGTATCCAGAAGTGGTTATCAAAGCCAACCGCAAGATTCGCGAAAGTTTCAAACGCCGATTCGGTTCACTTTTATACAACCTGGAGTGTCGTGCTTTCTTCGATTTGCCGACGTGGGATATAAACGGAACTCCCAAAATCTTTCCGCGCAAATACGCGAAATTGCTTGATTTAACACGTGACGACGATTTGATCGACGCTGAATTCAACGCTATATGTCGCCGCGAAAATTATCCAATTATCGAAGTGCCTGTTCTCTCGACCAAGCGGCACAGCGGTAAATCAACAACGAATTACAACTCTGCATTCAAAATGTATTGGGGAGCGTACGAGCTTTGGCGAAGCATGCGTCAACAAGCGAGCCTGTGAAACTTCCGGCAGCGGAAGAGATGGAAGAGCTGTGGACACGCCACAGCGAGGCTTGGCGCGATAATTCCCAGATCCTCAGTCACTGGCAAGATGCTGCATCAATCGATCCGATTCTTCTAGAATCGCAAGTAGTCGGTGATTTTTGGAATGTCTTAAAGCGGCTCGATATCACGCTTCTCGTTGGTCGCGAGTACGAGCACCTGCTGTTGGGTATGAGCCATGCTGAAGCACCACATCTGACGTACATGCCAATGCCGCATCCTTCGGGCATTGCAGTCGACCGAGAGAGAGGCATCGTCCATGCCGCCAGCACGCGCAATCCCAATCAGATCTTCGATCTGATGCCAATATCAGGATGCACAGAGCGTTTGGACGTAAATGCTTCGGTCCCAGCCGAAAAACCTCTGGTTCCAGTTCGTTCGAGATTCATGCCCGGTTGTTTGTACATGCATGACTTAGCCATGATTGGCGGGCAGCTCCATGCAAATTCAGTTGGACAAAATGCCATCATTCGTATCAACGAAGATTCGTCATTCCAGCGAGTCTGGTGGCCCAAATGCATTGAAACTGAGAGCGGACCACGCTTTGGTCAAAATCATATTCAATTGAATTCAATTGCCGCTGGCGAAAATCTGGAAACATCATTCTTCTCGGCATCTTCCACCGAACTATCCGACCTGCGACCGGGAGACCCGAAATATCCAGTCGATGGTCGCGGCGTCATCTTCTCAGGAGCCACCAGAGAGCCGATCGTAACTGGTTTGACACGCCCTCACTCGGCGCGGGTTGAGCAAACGACCGGCAAATCGCGAGTCTGGGTCGACAACAGCGGATATGGTGAACTATGTTTAATAGACGCTGAAAAGTATCAAGTTGTAACGCGGTTGCCTGGATGGACGCGCGGACTGGCATTCTGCGGTGAAGTGGCATTCGTCGGTACTTCCAGAGTCATTCCAAAATTCGCGCAATACGCTCCGGGCCTGGATGTTAATGCCAGTATATGTGCCGTTCACGCGGTTGATGTAAGATCTGGTGAGGTTTTGGGAAGCATTGTCTGGCCATACGGCAATCAAATCTTCGCTATAGATTGGCTTCCACGGACGCAGAGCGCCGGTTTTCCATTTGCAGTAGAGGACCGTACTCGCGACCTGAAAACAATGTTCTACACGTTTTCGACTAATGTTCAAAAGGATTGAAATAAGGAGATAGTTCATGAGTGGTAAAGGGTTTAAGTTACTAATGATTGGCGCCATGTATGAGAATGGCGGCAATACAACCCATCGTTTTCTCGATGGACATCCGCAGATGTTTGTTTATCCTTTTGAGTCACAGCCTGGCACAAGACTGATCAACGACAATCTTTCAGCGATGTTCCCAGTCAAATACCGCTGGCCTCAATTCAATTTGGATGCGACACCGGAAGAAGACTACTTCGCCATCATCGACGAAGAAGGCAAAATCCGCGCTCGCACACCACACGTAAGCAAATTCCGTCATGAGCCAATGGATTTCAATGACGACGTGCGTCGCGACTATTACGTCAAATACATCAAGCAAACCGGTCGCTCACGCGCCAACAACATGGCTGCATTCTTCCAGGCAACATTCGATGCATGGAAAGACTACAACCGGACCGGACGCGAAGTCTTCCACGTCGGCTACAGCCCAATCATCGGCGTTGACGCAGACAAAATTCTGACAGATCTTCCAGATTCTCACTTCCTGCACGTTGTGCGCAACCCATGGTCAGCTTACGCCGACACCAAGAAGCGCCCAGTGCCATTGTCATTGAAGAACTACATGCTCGGCTGGACAATGAACCAGTATCACGCATTGCTCTTCAAAGAGCAGTTCCCAGATCGCATGCACATCGTGCGCGCTGAAGACGTAATGGCTGATTCATTCAAGACTCTCGGCGACCTCTGCGAAAAGCTCGGTCTCGAAAGAGCAGAATCACTCAAAACTCCAAGCTGGAACGGCAAGGAATTGACCGAAGTATATCCATGGGGCACAATCCGCAAAGCCAATCCAGAAGCCAACCTCGCTACAGCTAACGAACTGTCGCAAGAAGAGAAAGATCAGATCAAGCATTACACATGGCAGTATCTCGATACTTTCGACTACAAAAACTTCCTCAACCAGAAGGCTCTTGCAGCTCGCTAGTTGAAGGCTTAAAACTCAGAAGCCAGGCTCGAAAACGAGCCTGGCTTTTTTGTCTTCGTATTTTCAGCTTTTCGAGTCACGAGCGTGTCACGAGTGTCTGGCATTCTAAAACCCTGCCCCACAGATTCTTTGCAGGTAATCGAAATGCCAAACCCCGAACAAGTTGTTGCAGCCGCCAAGCTGGGTGCCGAAATTATCGAATCAACCGCGCCGAATGTAGCCGCCAAGCTACCGGGACTGATTGAGTTGTGCGGCATAGCGGCCCCCAAATCCACGAGTCTTGTCGTCGACGCAGAGGCGCGTGCACTGCTTGAAGGTGCTGCTAAAATAACAGGCAATCCATTTGCGTCGGTCATGCTTCAAGCAGGAGAAAAATCGGGCATACCGATGGCGGTAGACCCAAGCCGAATCGCCGCTGTGCGTGAGTCTTTGCTAAGTGGTTCACCGGCCGCGATTGATGAATCACTAACCAGAGCCTTTTCACCGCAAACATATGCTGAAAGAAGGGCATTCTATGGCGGATAGACCGAGGAGGCATTTAAGTGCGCTGCCACTCAGTTTCAGCAAGACTCGATTGGCGCGAACAAATAGCCTCTCGCGGATATGACGTTTCGCTGCTTGAAAATCCCGCATACTGGATCGAGGCGATCGAAGAGCCTTTCTGTGCAGTCTTTTCTTGCAAAGAAATAGACACTATAACCAAAGCGACCAGACAGTTAACCAAATTGGCTCTGGACCTGGTCGAAGAAGTTTGCAACAGCGCAAAATCCGAGCACTATTTCGATCGCCTGCAAATCGCACCGCCATTTCGCGAGTGCATTCGACGTTCATGGAAACGTCATGACAAGTCACTGTACGGTAGATTCGATTTCGCATATGGCGATAGTTCACTCAAGCTGCTTGAACTGAATTTCGACACTCCGACATCACTGCACGAAAGTGCGCATCTACAACGGATGTGGCTTGAGGATATACGGCACACAGGGCAGATTCCTTTTGCCGCAATACAACACAATTCTATTCAGGAAAAGCTGATTGCCTGCCTGCGCACGAATTTTTCAGAACATCAAATTTTTCACCTCGGAACTTTTGAGCACGCACGCGAGGAAACTGAAAACCTCAAATATCTACAGTCCTGTGCGAATCAAGGCGGGCTTCAGACTCAGTTTATTTACCTGGATGATGTTCGTTACGACGCGCAAGGTCAACTTACCGATATGCAGCGAAGACCGATAACTTGTCTATTCAAGCTGTTTCCGTGGGAATTACTTTTCGCAGAAGATTCCAAATCACATCGCGAAACCGGTAAGTATATTTTTTCACCGCTGGTCACATCGAATCGCACGACCTTTGTAGAACCATCTTGGAAGAGCATTCTATCGAATAAGGGCGCGTTGCCGTTACTATGGGATCTGGCCGACAACCGACAATTTCTTCTCGATGCCGAATTCGATGATGGAAGCGATGCTGCTGAGTCAATTAAGAGCGGCGCCCACGTGCGAAAGCCGCTTTTCGGTCGAGAAGGCGCCGGAATAACGTTGACTGATGATCTCGGACAATCGACTACAGCTGAAGCCGCGAATCATGACAAGGGTCAGTTTGTTGTGCAATCCTATGTGCCGCTGGCGGAGTATCGAGACTACAACCTGGTAATCGGGAGCTGGGTAATCGGCGATGAACCTGCCGGAGTAAGTGTCCGCGCCGATCGCAGCAAAATTACTGGGCGAAGTGCTCTGTTTGTGCCGCATTACGTCATTGATTGAATCGCAACACGTCATCGATTTAACCGCAATTGATTCGCTCGCATTGAGTCATCCATTCAATGTCGGTTAAGTCCCTCGACTGAATCACAATACCGATTCGCCAGTCACAGTCGATGGAATTTACGACGCAATGGTCTAAGATCTGACTGAAACCAGATGGGGCTTGGACCTGTGGCACAAAACATATTAATTACCGGTGGAACCGGACTGATAGGCTCACATCTCAGTGGAGCGCTGGCTGAGCAAGGGCACAACATCAAGGTGTTGTCACGCAACAGCCGCTTTTCAGTTCCTGAAGTAATCAAAGACGCACATTCGTCGAGAATCGAAGTGATCGCCGGAGAACTCGACAATAGACCGCTGCTTGAAGAACTGGTCAACCAATCCGACATCATCTTCTACAAGGCAGCGAGCGTCGGTGCGGCGGGCGCAGTCGAGAACGCAAAGGACTTCGTAGAAAACAATCTCGGCGCCACGGCTAACCTGGTCGATGTCCTGCGTGCGTCGAAGCATCGAATCAAACACATAATTCTCGGCTCATCCATCAGCGTTTATGGAGAAGGCGTATATAGCTGCGCAAAGTGCCATTTAGTCAGACCACCGTTGCGCTACAAGTTGGATACCACAACCGCCCCTATACACTGGGACCCGGTGTGCCCCACGTGCGGGTCTGCGCTCACGCCAGCCGACACCAGGGAAGATTCGGAAAAGCTTGGCGAGTCAACTTACGCTGTCACAAAGAAAGCACAAGAAGAGTTACTGATCGGAGCCTGCAAGTTGCTCGGCATCGACCTATCCATTTTCCGCTATGGCACCATAATCGGTGCCGGACAATCGTGGCACAATCCATTCACTAGATTCCTCGAACTGGCGCTTTCAGGCGAAGCGCCTGTATTACACGAAGACGGCAAGCAAAGCCGCGATTTTATGTTTGTAGAAGATGTCGTGAAAGCAAATCTCGCCATCATGGACCGGCAATTTTCCGGCATAAACATTTACAACGTTACCTCGGGCGAAGCTACGGCGTTAATTGACTTCGCGACAATTATCGCGACAGATATGGCTACAGCACTGAATCGCAAGCCAGCACTACCGACTATCGACGGTAAATTTATTCCTGGTGACGTGCGGCACTGCCACACTGAATGTGGGAAGCTTGCCAGCGCTACCGGCATCAAACCGCAACGCAATTTGAAGAAGGGCATCGGGCAGCTCGTCGAGTGGTTTGTGCGGAAGAAGCACCATCCCGTCGGGAATGCTTAGATTAGCCCACCAACTTATTTGACCGCAGCTCAATTAGAGGCTCATCAAAATGCCCGTTTACGATCAAATTGGCACCGGATATGATACCACCAGGAAGGCGGATCGTTACATTACCGATCGGTTGGCGTTTCATCTGCAGATCAAAGCCAATCAAGCATATCTGGACCTGGCTTGCGGAACCGGAAATTACACAACAGCCTTAGCTTCGATGCACAGTGGAGTCTGGACCGGTTTAGACATATCAGACACCATGATTTCCGAAGCACGCAGAAAATCAAAGACAGTCACATGGCTACAGAGTAACTGCGAAAACATTCCTTTCTCCGAACACACCTTCGATGGCGTAGTATGCACTCTGGCCATCCACCATTTCTCGACACTCGGCAAAGCTTTTAGGGAAGTATTTCGGGTGATGAGAGCTGGTAGATTCGTAATTTTCACCTCAACTCCAGAGCAGATGCAGCGCTACTGGCTTTGCAGATATTTTCCAGAGTCCATGAGAGCAGCAATGAAGCAAATGCCTGCCAAGCCATTGGTGGAAGAAGCCCTTCACCTAGCCGGCTTCAAGATTGCTGCGACGGAACCATACAGCGTCAAAAATGACCTGGAAGATTTTTTTCTCTATAGCGGCAAGTTCAATCCATCACTCTATCTAGATGCGGTGGCCCGGTCGGGAATCTCAACATTTGCAAACCTTGCCAGCGAGCGGGAAGTAACTCAAGGCTGTGAGCAACTTTCAAGGGATATTCAATCCGGCAAAATAATCGAGATTCAACGAGAGTTCGAACACGATGCTGGCGATTACCTGTTCTTAATCGCCGAGAAAGACAATTAAAAAGAGCCCAGACGCGCGCACAATCATGCGCCCAAGTCCCGACTCTGCTGAAATGAACTTGCCGATGAATGCCCCCATCAGAGCGAGGCCAATATCAAATCAATTGCAGTTATCCAGTCTAGCTTCCGGACGCTCAAGGGCTGCGCAACCAAACGTTCTCTTCTTCCCAATTCGTGATTTCAGGAGTGGGTTTCCAATTTGGTTGAGGCATCTCGTTGATGCCTACAACGGACACACCTTTGATTCGATAAGCCTTCAGCAAAGTATTCACTTCAGGAGTTTTCGAATCAGGCACGTAAATATGGGTTATTTCGGGACGAGTCAAACCCAGTCGAGTCGAAAGCGAATTTCCAAGTTTTAGCCTGTCGACTAGCTGTTCACCAGGCTCCAGCAAACCGGCGGTGCGCAGCTTCGGCACGATATCGGCTGAAATACCGAATACGACTGGATACGAATCCAAACTCAGTGGACTGGTGCGATGGTACGCCCAGCCCTCGTTGAAGTCTCTCGTGACCGAGATAGCTTTCCGTCCATAGTCATAATTAGCAGCCTCTCCAGCGTGCGTCATGCCCCGCGCACGTATCTCGGCTGATGGTAACAACCCTCGCTCCGCAAACACGCCAGGAAGCGACGAGGAGACCGTGCCGTGAAAAAGATTGGCAAGCTTGTCGGTCGGCTCGAACGGCATCCACGACATCGGTGATAGCCCTTCGCTATCTTTCACAGCGTGCTCGCGCGGCATCGACATTTTCTTTTGCAGGGCGGTTTCGTCATATCCGAAAAATTGCTCTTTCGCGCGCTCGATGCCGTTGGCGACACTGTTTGTGTCTGAACTGGAACGTCCAACCAATCCAGCGATAGGTTCATCCAGCTCACGACCTTGAGTTGCGAATGCTTTGCGAATTTCAGCAACTCGCTGCGCCGAAATTGTCGGCGTGGATAGCTCTTGATCTGTGAATTGCTTGAGCCCAGGCTCAGTCTCGCTGCCATGCCACCATTTCAACAACTGCACACCAAAATCAGCAGATTTCTGCGTTTGTTCTTTAAAAATGTCGTAGTGCTGCTCTCTCGGCAACGTACTGTACTTCTCATGCATACGATCGAACGCATCATAAATCTGCGGCAACTCGCGCTCGATTGCAACAACAGGATTGTTGTCGGCAGTCAGAACCGGGCGCGGAGCGTTATCCAAAATATCTTTTGAACCAGTCACAAAGTCGCCCAATCGGGAAATCGGATGTTGCAGGTTGTGCTCATTCAGAAATCCATACGCTTTGAGCTTTGCCTCTTTTGCTGTGTCCTCCATGGACCACTTAAAATCATAGTATTTCCCTTGCACTGTACTGTTGCTGGCTAGTTTGTTGATGCCGACATCCAGCGCTCCGAATCCCGCGCCGAACAAAGCATATTGCCCAGCGCCACTGGCGAGTTCCGATGCCGTTGCCATTCTATGCTCGTTGATATAGGTACCGCCAAACGTATTGACTAAACCACCTGCAGCACCAGCAATAGCATTCGATCCAACTCTGGAAACCAATTGATTGCCGCCAAGAAGTTTTGTATCTTCGAGCAATCGACTCGCACTGCCCATGGTGGCAAAAGTGGCGCCGTCTACAGCAGCATTTTCCAATCGCCCTTGAAGAAGTCCCTTGTTTTCCGCGCTCGGGGTCAAGACACCGCCATAGAGCCCCCCGGCAAGAGCCATTTTGGTGCCAGACCGCACCGCCTCTGAGCTGAACAAACCGGTGGCGGATTCGCCCATTAACTTGTCTGCAGCACCGCCAGTCACGCGAGACAAGACTGTGAAATCGAGAATAAAACCCGCCATCCCACCGGCTTTGTAAGCAATAGAGTCACTGTTTCCGGGGTGAGCCTTTACGTGACCGCCAAGAAGCTGCCTGACGCCATCAACAGGCTGCTGTATGGCAGTGTCGTAAAGCCCGTGAACGAAATCAGAGGCGATATTGTTGTCTTTACGCTGGGTTGGCTGTTCCAGTTCCATGCCCCCAGTATGGCGGGGGGCACGGCAGATGTCATTGGGGGAAATACGGTGCGGGACACGCGTACGGGGAAGCGCCTGGACACCGAACCCTAGTACACGCTATTAACGACATCCGCGAGTTCTACTTCGGTGAGAGTAGCCGCATGGACGCCAAAGCAAATGAACTATCAAAAGCTCGAGCAAGAGCGCAAGAATAAGAGCTACCTACCAGGCGCCGGACTTGAATAAGTTTTCGAAGTACGATCGATCCGGCTCGCTCTGGATATCGCCGAGGTCTTTGACAGTGTCTATCGATCGCCAGAATGTTCCGTTGAAGCGAAACGAATTCAACTTGCCTTCGTCAGCCAGTTGCGGAAAGGTTGTGAGCTCATGGTCGCCTCTCTCTGGCAGACGCTCAACAACTTCCTGATTGAGCACATAGATACCGGCACTGATCCAGAACGGCAGCTGTGGTTTTTCGCGAAACCTTGTGATTCGGCCTCTGTCATCGATGTCCAAAATTCCATGCGGACTGACCAGAGGCGCCGTCAACACGGTGCCGAGCGCATCGCTCGACCTGTGAGCCTCAAGCAGGTCAGAA
>DATNPY010000028.1:0-23255 GCA_036702955.1 Drouetiella sp.
TATGCTGTCTTGTATCTGGCGCGAATAGATTCTGACTGTGTCTAGTCGATTTAATCGGCTTGTCTTGAGCGGTGCCAAGGGTTTGCCAAAATTTATAGCTAAAGTCTCGATTATCCCCAGTGAGAGCCGAGACGATGCCAGCTTCAGACCAAGTCAGACCAGTTGAAAGCGCTAAGCCCGCTGCTGCATCTGGCTTCCACGCTGAACTCCATTCCATCTGGGGTCCGCCACCTGCCATCAAGCAAGCTGGGGAATTCCTGACAGGAGTCGGTGAAGGTTTTGGTCAAGCTATCAATGAAGGTGCTAAAGCCGCTGTTCAAGCCGTGTCCAATCCTGGTGATGCGATTAATCATGCAGTTTCTGAAACAGGAAAGAGTATTTCCGGTGTTTTAACAGCAACCGAAAAAGTTGGTGAATACATCGGTGATCATGCCGCTCGCGGCGATATGAAAGGCGTTGTTCATGACGCGCTGAACACAAGCCATGCAATCGAGCATGTTCTTTCCGCCGGCATCGAGCATCTGAGCAAGATGAACGCCCACGACCTGGGCAAAGTGGTCGGGCACGATGTATTGCCGGGCGCCATCGTCGCAGTCGCAGCCCCTGAACTCGCAGGCGAGGGAATCGCGCTAGCCGCCTCCGCTGCTTCCAAAATCGGAACAGTCGTCAGAGAAGGCGCTGCCATCGAGAAGGTTGCCGGTGTGTACGAATCAGCAGCATCCAAAATTTCAGCCATCAGTGAAAAGATGGATGGACTTAATAAGAAGATGGAAGCGCTGCAAGCCGATGTTCGTTGCACACACAAATTGGATGGCGAAGGCTTTGAGCACTTCAAACCAAAACCGCAAGACGTTAGCCCCCCTTCGGAAGCACACAAAGCTCTTGTCAGAGAATGCGAAAATAAGCTAGAACCGTGGGTCAAAGCCCATTTAGACAAAAAAGGTATCGAAATTCACCCAGTTAGACGTATATCTGACCTTCCAGAATTGGGCAAGAATAAAGAGCGTATACCAGCTTGTACTGTTACAAACGGAGATCACAAAGGTATTTACATCGCCGAAGAGGTTCTTCATAAAGGCAGTTGGGATAAACACAATCCCGTTGACGTTTTGTTCAACATGTTCCATGAGGCAGGACATGCTATCAACGCAACTCTGAGAACTGATAATCTCTCGAATAGCCCAGAGTTTGGTAGGCTGTTTGAAGCTTGCTGGGCAAAAGTTGACAAAAACAACGATGCAGCTAAAGCCGTTGCGGATTTGGGAACAAGAGATCGAATGCAAGACGAGGTAATGGCTGACATGTGGGGTCATCTACACGCAATACCGCATCCCGACAACACCTACTCCAATACATTGCGACAGCTATTTGAACCAATTTACGACCATATGAAGGACTGGAGACTGAAATGATCGACCATACAGAAGCAGAGCAACGGATTGCTGAATCAGCTCGAATGAACGATGACGGAACGCTCGGTTGTACTTATGTTATCGTTCAACCCGGAATGAGCCCCGGTCACAGCATTTGGACAGCGGAGCCTCAAGACCCTGATTTCGAAGAGATCAAAAGCAGGCACGGCATCACAAAACCGGGTCAGAGAAGCACAATCATAAAAGAACTACGTGATGGTGTTTGGAAAGAGTGGCAAGAAAAGGAAGGCGATTGGACATGACGATTGCGTACTACATATGGTGGCATTCGGCGCAGAAAAGTAGTCAGGAGAAGCATACAGCGAGCGACAGCCACGTCTGATGAAATACAAGGATCTCTCCTACTACCTCCAGGCACCACAAAACCCGTGCGAACCCTGCGTCGTTTAACTCCTTGAGTCAGAAAGTAATTGTCACTGTCGCCGTTTCTTTTTGGTCTGCACTTAATTTTTGCAGACCAGTTGCTGCGCAACATGGACAGACGCACGGTTGTTAAATTCTCATCCGACTCTTTCTGTTGGGTCGGTCCGCCACGACCGCTTCCGAGACTATATCGGAGAAAAGATGAGCGGCAATCACGTTGATGTGATACAAACTTGGGCCGCCGAGCTTTCCAAAAACTGAGTAGTTGCCTAGAATCATTGAACAGTCCTCTAAGTAATTCGAGACGGCTAATGAGCAGCGATAGAGAAAAAGAACTCACTCGAGAAATCCGCGCCCTAAAAACTGAAATTGAAAAACTGAAAGCCAGAAATGAAGCGTGGTTCCGATTAAGCTTGGAACTACGCACCGGATTAACCTCAGCTCTAGCCTACACGAAGTTGCTCATAAGAAGACGTGAAAACTTGGACCCATTGTTATTAGCCGAAGCACTCGATTCCATTCAAAATGAACTGAGAGAAGCAGTAAGGAGAGTTTGTGATTTAAAAACATTGAGGCATCCTAGTGATTGATAAACATGTGGTTCTACAGCCAAAAGATTATCGACAATGCGGAACAATCATCTGAAAACGGACGAGAGGAAATAAGGATACGAGCCAAGATACTCCTGAGATTTCAGGCATGACAAATCGACGCACGGAGTTAATTTTCTTGATACTTGTAAGCATATTTTTCAGTTTAGTTGATCACATTTTCAATATTAGATGCTGGTATCACATATAGTGCACGCGAGGAAGGTCACCGGATGAGGGCTTTTGATACACTGCTAAAACCGATCCGGTTATGGGCCGAGCTTTTCATCCGGCGCAAAGACACCAACAGAAACTGTTCCTTCTGCCGAAAGCATCTGGACGACGTTCGCTTATTGATTGCAGGTCCGGGTCTGTTTATCTGTGACAGCTGCGTGAGGGAGTTCACTTCTGTTCTGGACGGGACAGATAGCTCAACCTTTGGAATCGCCACAGAAAGCGAGCGAGATTGCTCGTTTTGTTCGTTTTACACAAGCCTTTCCTCCAGAACTTCCGCAATATTCACAGATAGTAAAAATCCGATTCCGAATCCGAAACGAATGATTGAATCTCCAAACGACTGCATCTGCGCTGAATGCCTTCAGCTTTGTTCGAAAGTTGTATCAGAGAATAAGCAGGCGTCACCCGAATCACGCTAGCTTCGCGGTAGACACACCATCGGCTCTCATTCGTCCGAACTATTTAAGTCAATGCCGGTCGTTTGGTTCTCGATAATCGCAATGGTCAACCGATGTTCCACAATATTCCCGAACGGGAATGTTACTCCACCTTCAAAATTCATTATTCCCGAACGGGAATAATTTAGTTGCTATCGCTTTAATGCTCCTGTCTGAGACCGCTATTGCGCGGAACATTCAACAACCGAACGCAATTGTGCAAAACAGCAGTCCAATGGATAAGCTCTGGAAAGCTGCAATTAACAGACGATATGTGGCAAACGCCACGCAGCAGTTGCTACTGCACAACTGTTCCAGTGAAGAGCTTTCAACCTGGGCGAACTTTTCGGATAGTCGACCATTACAACGCATACCAAACTTTGACGCCGCCCTCAACAATCCGCACGTGGCAAAGTATAGTTGCGCCTTGCTGTACGGCTCGACGGAACTGACGAACGCGTACAGGAAGTTTATCGAAAGCCTGCACAATAGACGGTATAGCGAACTGCAACTACGGTTTGCCAAGATTGAGCTAGAAATAAAAGAAGAATACATCTCGAAAAAACTCATCGAAGCAGATATCGCGCGCGCGCAACGCGAGTTGGACGCAAGCAATGAAGATGTTCAAAAACAACGTAAAGAGCTATTGAATATCTCTGGCGAAGAAGCTGTGAAAGAGCTTGAGAACGGGTTATCGGAGAACAATTCCTGACTCAATCGACTCGTCGCGCACTTTATTCGATGGGCTCCACAGTCGGTGCCAATTTTCCGATTACACGTCCTATACATTCCGACTCTGCAACCACGCCAAATGGAAGTGAATCGAGTTTAGCATCCGAATTGTCGGCAGCGACAAGAATTTCATCAGAGGCCAAACAATCGCTCAATTCACCAACTGCTTTTGCGACGGTCTTTCCGCTAAATCTACCATTAATGAACAGCTTATGTGCAGCATCAACTCTAACTTTATCGCCTGGTAAACCGACGACTCGTCGAATTACAAAACGTTCGGAAACCTCATCAGGTCCAACAGCAGAGAATTCAATTATTTCACCCCTATCAAAAGTTGCGCCTAGAAGCACTGAAACTTTTTCCACCAACACGATGTCGTTAACCTTTAAAATAGGCTCCATAGCTGGCGAAGCTACTCTGCGTATCTCCAGAGGTTGGGTCAATACGATGACGATAAACGCAATTATTATCACCACTGCGCCGAGCGATGCGGTACCGATGATTACTATTCGTTCAAATCTGCTCAAGGTTCGTCTCGTTTAAGCGACCCAAATATTTTACTTCCCAAAATCAGATTCAAGATAAATCCTAAGCCTCATTGGTGATGTTCGCACAGAGCGCCATAGCCAGGTGGACTCGCAACAACCTACTAGATATGCACTGTTAAGTTCTCTGACACTGCGTCAAAAGATAAAACTCATTTGCCCGAAATCCGTTCAAACTTGAAGATCGTCGATCGGAATCCCCGCTCAGAAAAGCGCTTAGATAAGTTCTATACTATAGGAGGTGCGTTGCTAATCGCTTGAGTTCGACGACTGCGCGGAAGCATCAACGCTCGCGACTTCCCAGTTTTTCACCGCGGGATTTTAAGTTCAGACCATAAAGCGGGGGGGTTATTGAAGCCCGATGACGCATCAAGTAACAGGCAGCCAGTCTAAAGAATTTTGGCATGCAGCAAAATGTGTGTTTCTCCACGCTCCAGGTGCTGAGCAGCTGTATGAGGAGAGAGTTGTATTAATCGCAGCGAACGATTGGAACGAAGCAATCGAGGTGGCAGAGCGTGAAGCTCGCGACTATGCTGCAAGCTTGGATCATTGTACTTATATAGGATTTGTCAGCGTCTTTAAAATCTTGGCTGAGAGCCTTTGCAGTGAAACGGAAGTCTACTCACTGATGCGAGCTAGCACTTTGGAAAAGGAAGAGTATTTAGACCGCTTTTATGACACTGGCAGCGAACGCACGGGGAAGGTCGAGAGCTAGAAACGTAATAGATCGCAGGACTCGTTCCCCTTGCCCACATGGTGACGGATAGTGAATAAGCGGCAGAAAACATCAGCAGCATTAGCTTATGAAGTGCTGGTACCATCGCCGGTGCCCCCTGAATATAAGCCTGGAGCAAAGAAAGCCGTGCTCTATCATAACCCCTCAAAGCGAATAGCAGTTTTCGACCTGCGAATAAGCTTCGATTAGGATTGTTCCCATGTCCATTTCAATTCATAATGCCTGGCTTGAATCTGAAAAACGCGTACTTTAGCTTATACAAACGCGGAGCCAAATCGTTACCAACTTATTGACACAAAACAGATGTGCTTGTAGCCTAGGGGTATCCTAATTGAGAACGATTCTCAATTACTGACACAAAATGGCAGACATTCCAAACAGCGCAACGGGGGCGAGCTCGCGTTGGCTTTGCTATGCCCTACTCGGTGAACAAAGTGAAATTATCACGCATCAAAATAGTGACCTCGGCGACACTGGGCACGATTGTGCTCCTCATTGCAAATGCGCAGGCGGCTCAGTTTTTGAGCACATTTGCGACAACACTCTTTCCGCCCAACTATAGTGCACGCATCAACAAGGCGAGCGTCGGACGAAACAATCCTCACCGGGCCATGCATCGACCGAAAGACAATAACGCAATTAGAGTTTACGCGGCAACGATGGCGAAGAAGGTTCAAGCTTCAGACCTGGCGACGCTCGGCGAGACACTGTTCAATGACGAAACTCTTTCAAACCCGCCCGGGCAGTCATGTGCAAGCTGCCACTCAAGCCAGGTCGCCTTTACTTTTCCAGATTCCGCGACCAACGCCATTTTGGGTGCGGTACCAGGGGCGGTGAAAAGCAGATTTGGATTCAGACTACCGCCATCAGTTACATACGCTGCGTTCAGTCCGCCCGGTCCGTTTTACGACCCGAGTGTCGAGACTTATGTGGGCGGGCAGTTTTGGGATGGTCGGGCGGCAGATCTGACAGCCCAGGCGCAATTTCCCGAGTTTAATCCAAACGAAATGAACGACATCACTCACAACTTGAAAGACCCAGCTCTGGTTCTGCATAAAGTTGAAAGCGGACCGTCAGGTCGAATGTTCAAACGAGTTTATGGGGAGAATGCATTTTCGGCCTCGCCAGATGCAAACATGGTCAGAATCGGGCAAGCCATTGCAGCATTCGAACAAACGCGTAAAGTCAACCCATTCAGCTCAAAATACGATTTGTATCTTGCCGGAAAGACGAAACTTACATCCAGCGAGATGAACGGGCTCCGGCTGTTTACAGGCTCTTCAACAGGCAGACCTGGCGGTCCTGCAAACTATAAAGATGCAAAATGCGCCGCCTGCCACGGTATTCCCGAAGATCCATCCACAGGTCCTGATCTCTTCTCCAACTTCTGTTTCACCAACATTGGTGTGCCAAAGAACCGCACTAATCCTTTCTACACCAACACAAATGCTGGCGAGAATCCGTTAGGTTACAACAAGCTGGGTTCAAAGTTCATAGACCTCGGTCTCGGAGATTTCCTTTATCCGTCATTCGGATTGCCAGCCGGTAACGTTGGAACCGGCAGCAACAATCAAGGCGATTTTCTAGCAATAAACGGTACGTTCAAGGCTCCGTCTCTGCGCAACATCGACAAACGCCCTTACCCAGGCTTTGTTCGCGCATACATGCACAACGGTGTCTTTAAATCACTCAAGGAAGTCGTTCATTTCTACAACACTCGCAACCTGACGACTGTGCCAGGAGAAGTCATCGATTTCACAAAGCCCGATCCTTATGCGGGTCTGAAGGGCAAACCGCTTCAAGACAGACCAGAATATGCCTCACCCGATACTCTTTCCAATCCATCTGGCAATACAGACGAAGAAGTGGGTAATCTCGGACTCACAGCCAGCGAAGAAGACGACATCATAGCCTTCCTCAAAACGCTGTCGGATCGATAGGCACTATCAATTTGACACTCGTCATGCGCGAGAGGTTGACATTCGACAGCCGCGAAAAAGTTTGGTGCTATCGATAAATCGTGAAACGTCGCAAACGAGACATCAAGAAAATCGTATCAATAACTATGAAAAACGTTTCGTCCCGAATCATCAAAATTTTCGCCTGCGTTGCATTAGCAGTGATTCTTCAGCTGCACACGATTTCAATATCCAATGCATCGAACGATAAATTCGAATCAGTCCCTTACGCGTCCGAATTCGATTGGGTTCTAGTCGTCGAAGGACACGCTATCGAAAATTTCTTAAACTATCCGGGCTCGGAAATAAATTCCATGAACAAGTTCACAGCCTCTTTTAAGGAGACTGGTGCCAAATTCACCCTGCGCGGCATCCAAACACCATCTTACGACTGCAACAAATACGAAGAATTCTGGTATCACGATGGACGTCCGATCGGACAAAGGCGCGCCTGCAATGTACCGACACCAGCGACCGAGCAGGGCGCAATAATTTTATGCGCACAACCGAATCAAGAGCGCTTCGTTCGATCTAGCGCCAACTGCTTGATCAGGCTGTTTCTTGAAGCCAGACTCAATCAAAGCATCGTAGCAGCCATTGTGGTTCCACAGAACCTGTTCGAGCCGATTGCGAGTGAACTCGCGCATTTAAATTTCCTGGAAGTACAAGCCGGCACCAAAGCAACAGATGGCAACGTAACAGTACGGTTGGTGTCAAATCCATCCGGATATGAGCGGCATTTTTACTATGCAGACCACCGCCAGATGTGAGTGGGCACAGTGCTCGCCTCGCTCGGAGCAGCCACAATCAACAATCTCGACAAATTAATAACTATAGACTCTAAATTTATTCTTCCTCCACATAGAGGAAGGAAGTTCACTTCGACGTATCCTGCCACGCTGGCTCGCTGGCTTCGGGGGCTGCGACGTTTACAGGTGTCTGCTGTCCGGCCTGTTGTACGGACCCAGCTCCAGCTTGTTGTCCAGCCGCAGTCCCTGCCTGTCCAGCTGCCGCTCCAGCCTGTTGTCCGGACGCTCCATCAGATTGGTCTGACGCACTAACAGGACCGCGCGTGACTTTGCCATTTTCGTAGTGAACCCATCCAGGAGCGACGGATGCGCTGGTCATAGATGGTATCGCAGGCGATGCTTCCCCGGAAGTGACAGGCGCCGACCGACCGGCATTGTCAGTATCATGTTGATGACCGGATGATAATGATGATGTCGTAGACACAACTTCCATTTTTGAAGTCTGAGCCATGAACATCAGCACTAAAGCGCTGAGGATGGATACAAAAGCCAACAAGGATGCTGTTAGCAATCGCATCTTGCGCGCAACTTCCCTGGGACACTTCCGCGTCATGAATTTCCCATCATCGCGTATGAAAAATTTTGGGCGCTTCAAATTTTCACGCTGGAAAATTAAGGCTTCAGCTTGCTCTCGTTCCCATCCGTCGAAATCATAGACAGCTGCCTGACAGACGCCGCAAGCGCGATAACGCTCTTTGCCACTGAGAGAATTTGGCCATGCCCACTGACAGTTGGCAACCTTTCCATCGGGGGCAATCGGTTCGTGCAATTCGACAGGTGCTAAAGCCCGCTCCTTTGCGACCTCGGCAGCTTTCTGCTCCATGACGTCGGCTGACTTCGAAACCGCCTTGAACAGCATCGAGTGGTCCAACATTGTTTTTGCAACATAGCGAGCTGTCGGAGCAGCTTCGTTTGACGCAGCAGCAGCTTCCGCCAACGCCTCAATATCGAGTTCGAGCATAGTGCGCGAAACGCGTTTCAACTTACGCGCTGGCTTGGATTCAAGCTTGAATTCAGAATTAGAGTCAGGCTTGGCAGCTTGCTCGTCACCCTCGTCACCCTGCCCATCTTTTGGTCCATGTTGAAGTGTGGGCAATTGTTGATCCAGCAAAGTCTTCGCGACTTTACCTTCAGCCTTTTTCTGAAAGTGAGAAATATCCAACATAGTTTGCGCGACCCGCTTCGGACGAGCGCCTGCGGAACCATCAGGTGCAAGACCAGACGCGTCACCACTCGAATCAATCGACTCGTTGTATACCGAATCAGACATTGTATTGCTTCGATCAGACATTGTATTGTCTCGATCAGACTTCGCGCTCGCTTCACCTGTGCGCAGCTGAATGCCGTCAGGTTCAGGATTTTGACCATCTGATTCGCCGTCCATGTGCATCCTCTAAGCTTCGCGAAAGCGAGCGGCACTAAAAAACCAGTTCACGTCGTCCTAAAAAACGACGCGACTGTGTAATATTCTACGGTAACCCGCTTGTCGACGGTAGGAAAAGTCTTGAAATGAAGCGCCATTACAGCGTCAAAAGAAGCAAAAAAGGAGTATCGATTGCCGAATTCGGACCGGCGTTGATCGTACTTTTGATATTTTTCTTCTTCCCGCTTGTCGACCTTCTGTCCGTAGTTCTATCATTTGGCATTTGCACCGTTCTTAATACCAACCAGTTGCACGAGGCATCGCTCGACAAATACCAGGATGCAACAGACCCAAACGGCATCGTCATGAAAGTCATTCCGGACACGTGGGCAGCCGGCATGGGACGATTTGTCAGATCTTCAGGCGCCCCGATAACCACCGTCGGATACCGTGATGGAGACAAGAATTCGCAAGGTAACATCGATAAGGTGGTGCGCGTATCAACCACTGTCAACTGTAATCCTTCCGTTCCGTTACCAATCCCAGTCGCAAACATTCCCGGACTCAATGGTCCTTATACTGTGACGATAACCGCCGAAAAGACCATGGAGAATCCTGATTATGCGCCGTAGCGCTTCGAACAAACGCAGCAAGAAGGGCGTTGGTCTGATTGAAGCAATTGTCATGGCGATTGTTCTAATTCCAGT
Organism: Drouetiella sp.; assembly: GCA_036702955.1. Lineage (GTDB taxonomy): Bacteria > Cyanobacteriota > Vampirovibrionia > Obscuribacterales > Obscuribacteraceae > PALSA-1081. Next base: position 9,911 of record DATNPY010000028.1, read on the forward strand.
TACTCTGTTTTTCCTCGACATGATCGTTTTGGTTCTCGCTAACTGGACCAATGACAGCGCCTGCAAGAATGCGGCAAGAGTCGCAGCCAATCAAGCAATCTTCGATGATGCAAAGAGCGCTAGCGAAAAAGCGATAGATGCCTATAGAAAAAACTCCATTGTTAAAGAGCTTCGCATCCTGACTATCGACTATGACGAAAAAGGTCACACAACTGTAGCGGTACAAACGGAACTGATAGTGCATCTCCCGATTCCGTTTCCCGGATACAGTGACATAAAATTCGTAGCCCGAGATGTCGAGCCAATTCTAGTTAATCACTAAGTTTCATCTACGAGAATCAGACAAATATGACACAGTTGTACACTGACAAGAACATAAAGCCGCCAGCCCTCAATCAGCTTGCGCGTCGCTCGCAAAGAAACAGAAGCGGCGCCATCGCATTTGGTGTGGTGCTTGCCCTGGTACTCGTTCTGCTCGGTGTCGGCTTCATGGTCATGGTGCTCTACATGGGTGGCCAGAATGAAACTAAAAACGCGGTTGATGCAGGTGCTCTCAACATCGGCAAGCAAATTGTCGACAATGCGAACAGCAAGCTAGGACTCGGCTTTTTAGATGACAAAGAGAGAATTTTCTACGACGTCCTCGCTGACGATCCATATAAGTTGATTCCAGACTTGAAGGTAAAATCGTCGCTGAGAAATATCAATCGAGTCTGGGGAAAAGCCCTGCTCATCGGCATCAATGCTGATGCGGCAGATAAAGATGGTCACGCTGGTTCTGCGATAGATAATGCGCGAAACGCAATCGAAGGAGCGGAATCCCTGAGCGATGATTTGCAGAAGGAAGTTTTAGACACGAGTAAGTGGCAAGGCTGGTTCAACGACATCGCTAAACAAAACTCCGTCAGGATGTTAGGAAAAGATGCATCGATTGTTCCGTTAAATGCCAATCAGTGGCAGAATTCATGCATGATGCGCGGCGCCGAGAGCAATATTCAATTGTTTGGAGACGCGCCAAATTTCAATCTGCCACCCGGCTACGAACTCAGCAAAGACGCGTATACAAGTAGTACACGCGAGTCGAAAGACAGCAACGCTCAGGGGAAATACTTCCTCACTGGTTACACACCAATTACGGTGGCAGGGAAAACAATCTGGCAAATCCCATTTCCCTACGACGAGAAAACACATCTTGTCTCGGGACCTCAGTTCATGAAAGAGAAGCCGGACAGCGAACCGCTTTCGTGGGCAAAACCCATACCAAATGCGTTTTCTGCCGAAGGTCAGACGACAAAACCAGGTGGTGGTCCGGGCGAACACGCGATGTCTTTCGTGATTGCCAACCCGCACCAGGCCTTTCGCCTGGCAATTCCCCATTCATTTTTGAAGATCCACGTTGAGAAACCAAAGACACACTGGAAATTTTTGCCTTACGTTGACTGGGTCGAATTTGGTGATGAGCAAGAATACGACTTCGACAATCCAAACCAGACTCAAACTGGACCAGTCATGCCAGCAGGTGGAGTCGGCTGCACCACCAGCAACGCAGGCACCGTGAACAACATAGGTTTGGATGTCGCGTACCGTCCGCTGGACTGGCTTCTGTTTCCGCCGGAGTTCAAATTGACTGGCACAGATTTCTCGCCGCTCGAAGACATAATGGTCAATAGAATCAACGAAATGATTCCCGACGCTGGTACGCCCACAGCACCAGCCAAACCGCTGACCGCTGATGACCTGCACAAATGCCTGATCAATCCACTAACGATTGCCTATTTGAAGAAGGGCATCCAGGATTATTACATCTTTAGCAAAGACGGAAAGACTATAACCTGCCAACCAGAAGAAATTGCTGAAGTCATGGCGCCCTGGCTGCGCACCGATATGAACATGATCGCTAATGATCCAGAAGGCACCGAAAAAAAGGTGATCGACGACGCAAACATGCCAGGTCTTGCAATGGGTGACGACGTTTCGTCAGTACCGCTGGAAATTCCCATTCCATTCTCGAACTTTTTGGACATCGATTGGTCTACGTACGACGAGAACGCCTACTGGACTCCGGGCAGCGGTTACAACGGCTGTCTGGGCACGGTGCGCCTCGAACGCTACACTGAAATACACACGCTCAGCATTTGCGTACCCCTCTAAGAATTCGACATAGAAAGGACTACGTCTATCCAGCCGGTGGGCGAATCTTAAACCACGAGATACTGAGCGTGGTGCCATGTATCTTTGCATTCGGCGCCGAAATCAAACGAATCATCTGATTTTCTTTCGTTCCCTCTAACATAAAAAAGTTGCCGCCGGAGCCTTGCATCGTCTTTGCAGTCGGAGCCTTAGTCTTCCAGCCATTCTGATTGCAAGAGTCCAGATAGAATTTGTATACCATCTCCGGTGAATCTTTAGTATTTAAAGAGGCGACAGCAGAGGGAGCACCCTTCGTCGTGTTTATCCATCTTGTACTGACGACGTTGTTCATATATTTCGGAAGCGGAAAGTTGACCGGCCACTTATCACTAAAATGCAAGTTTGGAGCGGCAATAGCCATGTATTTCGCCTTGATCTGCTCTTTCGACATTCCTGCCAGGGATGCTTTAATTTCCTCTGGCGTTGGTTTTTGCGACTGAGCAAATGCTGAACTATTGCACTCGAATATCAGCGATACGCCAGTAAGAGCGATTGCTAAAAGATTCAAACTATGTCCGGTCGAATAGTGTTTCACTTCACCACCTTATCAAAATACTTTCGCAAGTTCGGCATCAGGTCTTCTCTACAACCCTCGATAACTTCAACGGCGCCCTCGGCCACAAGCGACTGGCGATGTAGTACAGGGTCTGGACATACAATTTTAGACGAGTCGATTTCCAGCCGCAACAAGTCCTTGGCGGCTTCAGGTTTGTCACTGTCCGCCAGTTTTGCAAGTTCTTGTTTCACCATCTCAACAGCATTGAGAACATGAGCCGTCTTGATTTCGTTTGCGAATCCGATCGGAATAATGTTGTATTGATGGGAATGAGCATTTGCTGTCCGCACTTCTGATATTGCATCGGCCACGTAGAAAATTCTCTGGCAACCAAGTTCTGAAACGTGACGGAAATGGTCTTTTCCTTTAGCGAATCGCTCTCGTTTGCCCATAATTTCAGTCAGAGAGTCGGCTATCTTGCTGCCTTGAGGTCCGCGCACCCAGGCATCTAGAACACTCTGTTCCACAGCGGAAGAAATAAAATTCTGGATGCCACCGCATTTGAGGTCACGAAACAATTCGACAGTGCCACTAAAATATTGAGCAAAATTTCCAGCAGCAGTTGCCAGCACGTTGTACATGGCAGCGGCTGACTCGACATCTGAAATAATGTTTTGGCGTTGAGCGTTGTACATCATCATCTTCGCTGCACACGAGAATCCTGACTTTTCAAAAGCAAAGCTGATCAGATCCTCCAGTCTTGCTGGTCCTCGATCCTTTGCTGAAGCTGATAACCAGGAAGCGCAACCAAAAGCTGCTGCGTTTATCGGCATACGGTCGATCAAAACGCCATCTCGTATCCACACTACGGCTGTCTGGGGCATTTGACGGTCCTTTCTATGAAGAAAGCAATTCTACAGGATCTCGACTGTTCGCCCACATCACACTTGGCAACCAGCGTCCTCAACAATGCCGTTTCTATCCAAAAGCATATATCGAGAGTTTATGGGATTTGTCTCATACGTAACTGTAGTCAATTGAGCACGAAAATCTTACAAACAGCGAACTCAGCCGCACGCTTGCATCTCCGCGCCTGTGGCAAAATCGACCACTTGGTTATTGATATTTTTTCAGGGATCCAGTAATACCCAAACCTATAATGTTGAGCTAGCCCTCGTTATCAGGTCTTTGATTTTTTGAGCAACGCGTCCGCCACAAAATACTTTTCGAGCGCCGCACTGATGTCGGCGGTCTGTTTCGTGCTGGTCAATCTGGTTTTACACTGCACGGGACTGGGAGCCAAAAGAACATTGACACAGGAAACAATTGGCGACCTGGGCTCAGCGATAAGAAGCGGGAGCGTCGCCAGTTGGTGGTTCTCGCATGCGTACCTGAATCAGAAATCGGCACCAGATGTCCTGTTGTTCGGCAGTTCGCAACTTGGCGGCTTGCAAGCGGCTGATGCGAAGTTTTTGCGAACGCCGCAAGATTATGTGCTCGACCACAAATGTGTGAGCGTGGAAAAACATCTGAAAGAGCAAAATCTTCCGTCAAATTGTTTCACCATTGGCATTGTCGGAAGCATGATTTCCGATCAGTACATGATTGCGAAAGTGCTTCTCAATCCCGAAAACACTCCCAAGGTGATGGTGTTAACGGTTTCCCCTCGCGACTTTATCGATGGCTATTTAGCGTCAGTGACCTCTACAGAGGTGTTTCGCTGGTTCTCGCCATATCTTACCAACGCTGTAATAGGTCAGGACTTTTTGAGTGATCCAATTGAGAAAATCAGCTGGTTCACAACCTCCGGACTCCCAATCCGAAAGGCCTTTCGGCACACACATAACGATCTGGAAACAAGCGAACCAGATATTAACAACAGCGACAAAGAATGGCACCGTTTTGAGCAGGATCCGCTGCTCAATACCAACACAGACTTGCTCAGCAACCTTCGCCCTGGTCAATGCATTGTCTCCCCCGAAATGCCCGAATTTTTCTACGACAATTCGAGTGACTACAAAAAGCGCTACAGCAAGCCATCAGGACCGATGTACGAGCACCAGACTTCTTGCTTCAACAAGATGGTGGCAGATGCACGGTCGCGCGGAATCAGCGTCCTCGTTGTTGGCATGCCTCTCGATAGCACCAACCAGAAACTGCTGTCCGACTCGTTCTGGAGCGATTATCACAGTCGGTTGAAAACTGCATGCGAGAACAACAATGCAAAGCTAGTAGACCTTTCTCACGACCCAGATTTCGGCAGAGGCGATTTTGTCGATGGAGTTCACCTCAGTGCGCGCGGCGGGTGGAAGTTAGCGCAGCGAATCGCCCGCGAAATTGCCTCTGCACCAAATATGGTATTAGCACTGAAATCGGTCGACTCCCAGAATTCTGCAAAAGCTCTCGCAGGCGGTCAGGGTAAAGAAACATACTGAAGAAAGCGGCATTTTACATGCCGCCTCTCCTCTCTCTCAAAATCGAATAATCAGTTCATCGCTTGCGATTTAGTGTCGATGGCTTGTGAGCTCATCATTCAACGCCACTTGCTGCACTGCGATTTCCTAGATAGTCTTATCAGCTAGTGTCCAAGCTGTGTCCGTGCTTGCGTAAACTACGAAGTCCAAAAGTGCGTTGCCTTCGAGACCCGATCTCCGAGGTTAAAAAAATTCGTGGATGCCTGATATTGCGGTTCAGAAGCGCGTGGTTCGACGCCTGAACAACGAAGAGCGGCATCTGCATGCCGCTCCTCAAAAATCCATCTGTTCGTCGAAGAGACCCGATCTACTTGGGCAAATTCTCGATTTCTTCGAAAGTCAACAAGTCTTCGTGAAATCTGAACGAATCGCTGAAAGCCTCGATTTTGTGCTCTCTCTCGCTTGAAAAGATAAGCGTTACCGGCACTTTTGGTCCAGCCTTGCGATTAGACTTAATCTGACCTTGCAAGTCAGCTTCATCTTCTGGGCTCAATTTCTTAATCGCCAAACGGTGACCGTTCAAACCGACCCTTTTCGCGTCCGCTACTTTCAACGGATGTCCATTGATTGAAACTGCTACCACTTCTATCATCGTGCCCTGTTACCTCACATTGCCTGCGCAAAAGCCACTGACTTACTCACGGCTGACTAACATCGTGGCAACCGCTAAAAGATTCGACCGAGTTTAGCACAGCGCGCGTACTTATCCGTCTTCGTTTATTTTTTTGATGAGTTCTTGCAACACTTCGTCAGCGCGCTCATTGCTGACCTGGCAGGTGCCGGCATTCTCATGACCACCGCCTTCATACTTCAGGCACAGCTCGCCAATATTCGTTTTTGAACTCCTATTAACGATCGACTTGCCAATCGCAAAGACGGTATTTTGCTGTTTCAGACCCCACAAGACATGAATGGAAATATTCGTCTCGGGATGCATCGCATAAATCATGAATCGATTGCCAGCATAAATCGTCTCTTCGTCTTTCAAATTCAGCACAAGCAAGTTCTTGTGAATCTTTGAACAGCGATTGACCTGCTCTTTGAACAAGCTCTCTTGCTCAAAATAGAGGTCCACCCGCTCTTTGACGTCGGGCATCTTCATAATCTCAGAAATATCTTTGTCTTTGCATGCGTCGATCAATTCCATCATCAAATTGTAATTGGAAATGCGGAAATTGCGGAATCGTCCAAGACCGGTGCGCGGGTCCATCAGATAGTTGAGCAGCACCCAATCGGTAGGATGCAATATCTCTTCTTTGCTGAATTGCGCCGCGTCAGCCTTATCAACAGCCACCATCATGTCATTCCACTTAGCTGGAAATGTTTTGGCGCCGCCGAAGTGATCGTAGACAACACGCGCTGCAGACATCGCTTTCGGGTCGATGATGTAATTGTCCTTTTCGCCCTTATTGCGAATCATCTCGCTGGAATGGTGATCGAAAGCCAGGTGCACGCCTTCGACATATGGAAGGTTCGTAGTAATGTCGCGATTTGTGATTTCGACTTTGCCGTCCTGCATGTCTTTCGGATGCACGAACAAAATGTCGTCGATCATGTCGAGATGCTTCAACAACACAGCGCATACAAGTCCATCAAAGTCACTGCGCGTGACCAGTCGACACTTGGTCGCATCTTTAACCGAACCCGCACTAGCATTGGGTGTTGTCATTGCGTTCAGCCTCACTATAGATTCTTCAATATCCTGCCGCACGAGCGCGGATTCTAAACCAGGATTTTGATTACTTTTCGAGGCTGAACGTTAACGTTTGCAGTTTATGAACCTTAAACGTCCGCAGCTAAGCACTCAACGAATACAGTTCAGCACCTGATCGTTTGCAATCAGCGTGATCTACCGTTAGTTCATGCGGAATTTCATTGATGCGGCTCGTACGATTCGAATTTACCAGCGTCGGAAAAGCGCACTACGTCTCCATTAGGCCAGGTAATGGATTCATCATGATTCCACCCACCACGACTGCGGTAAATTGCACCGTTACTGAGAACATGCTCCACAGGAGCATCCATCGCGCCAGAGTCAAGCGTTTTGACAGGCGTAACAGGCATTCCATCTTTGTCAACCAGAGAGAAACCGTGCATTCCGCCCAGCGTGAGCTGGTCGCCGTTGCTTACTGTGATTGTTTTAAATCGCCATGTGGAATCAGTGGGATTGCTCGAATCACCAGAGGGAATGGGATTTGGGAAAGAACTTCCGTCATTTGTCGGGTTTGAATTTCCATCACTGGATGGATAAGGCATCCCATCACTGGATGGATAAGGCTTCCCATCATTGGATGGATTGGGCAATCCATCTCTGGGTGGATAGTGACTGTCTCCTTGTGGATTACCAGGCACGTTGCCAGGCCCATCGTTCGGAGGATATCCGTGGTTGTCCGGGTACAGCGCCGGCCACAAGGCAGGCACATCAATGACCAGACCAAGTCTCTGCAGTATTTTGCTCATTTGATTGACGCCCGCTTCGAGTGCCTTCGGATCGATCGAGCCAGATTGGTCTGTGCCACCGTGGCAGCAGCCGCAGGAACATCCCCCACTCCCGCATCCTGAGTCTCGCTTCCAGATTGCGCTGGATAAGTTGGCACGGTCGTTCATCGTTTGTTCGCGATTACCGCTGTCAAAAGCTCCGCTGCCTTGTTGATTGTCGAAATCGCTCGGACCTCGCTCGGATCTCCAGGTCATGGCAAATCCCTCCATGGGCTATATGAATTAGGGCTCTTGTATCTACACGACCATGAGAATTTTTGGACAAAAATTTCGATTTAATCCAGAAACGCCAATTCTACTGCCGCTCGAAAGCGGCAATCGTAACAACCTGGTAACACCTGATAAGTAGAACTAAAGAACTTAAGTTGCTTACTTACTAACGTTATATCGATACGCCGCAGAACTTGAATGGCTCAAACCCATTCGTTTCTCTCGAGGTCAAATAATGAGTTCATCGCTTCCCTCACCAGTAGCTTTTCGCCCCGTTCAGACTAAAGAATCGCAACTGGCGACGGACAAATTGAATCTCGAGAAAGTGATCAATGTGTCTTTCATGTCGATGATGGACACCCCCGACCTGTCCAGCGTTTACAGAGTAAGGTCAGGTGACACGGCGCGGTCTATTGTCACAATGGCTCTGAAGAAGCGCTTGAACCGCGAGCCCATCGTCAGCGAAATTGAAAGCTACCTGCATGAAGTTCGAGAAATGAATGCAAATATCGATAACCTCAAGATCGGCGATGTTTTCATGCTGCCTATCGATCACGAGCATGCGCTCTCGCACCAGGTGCGGAAACCGGGTCCGTCAGCCGATATTACACGCAAGGTGATTGAAGCCGCGAATACCCCCCGACCAGCCAATGTGCAATTATTGATTGCGCCGCCTGGACTTTCAGCAGCACCAGGTCGATGCATAAAAGACGATGGATTGATTCGCATGCGCACCGCAGCAGCACCAGAAGTCGACGATGAAACAGAATCAGTCACTTACAGCTACCAGGGTGAACTGGCGTCATCTTTTCTTGGACTATTCCGCGCCTTCTTCAAAGCGTCGGAAACAAGAACGTCCGCAGGTCAGCTCCTCGCCAATAGTATCGAATATGATGGCTTCGGAACGTCGTTGAAATTCATGACGATTGCAGGCGTGATCGAACTTTCCCTGGTGAGAACAATTAAAACCACCTTCGACGAACGTTCCAACCTCTATGAAACAGTTGTCGTCTGCTCAGACGGCATGACCCACACACTAGCTTCGTCACCTGATGGTTCGCGCTCATGGCGAGTGCTGACCGGCGCATGCGCTGAGTAACAACCGGGAGTCGCATCTCCCGAATTGCACGCTCGACGCATATCCATGTCACCAACAGTTGCGAAACTGTTGGTTTTCAGGTAGCAGCATCTGCAAGATTCACTTACGCTGAGTGAAAGCTGCCCATCTGACCTGCCCAGGTGAACTTTCGATGCATCCAGCTTTGCAGAAACTGAAATCGATTAACTGGCGATTCGTTTTAAAAGGGGTGTGCACCATCATCCTGATTATTCCCGTCGCCATTTTCATAAGTCTGGCGCCCCTTGTAGGACGCCCGCTGTATAACAAAATCATTTTTCATCCTGTCAAATACCCGATTGGAAGCGTTTGGCCTCAAACAGCTGCAGGAATTAATCCAGAAGAAGTTTTCTTCAAATCGGATAATGGAAATACTCTTCACGGACTGTTCTATCAATCGCCCGGCGCAAAGAAAATCGCGCTGATCAGTCACGGAAACTCCGGCAATGCCTTTCAAAGGGCTAGCATCGCAAGTAAACCTCTATCCAACAATTGCTCCGTGTTCGCATACGACTACTCTGGCTACGGGCGGAGCGAAGGCGAGCCGTCTCTTGAGGGAATTATCAAAGACGGCGAGGGCGCATACAAATACCTGCTCAGCCAAAACTACAAACCCGAGCAAATCATACTGTTCGGTGAATCAATTGGCACCATAGTTAGTGGCGAGCTGTCCCGACATCATAAGAGCGCCGCAGTAATATTGCAATGTCCACTCTATTCACTGAAGTCGAAAGCGTGCGCCATTCTGCCATTCCTCAAATACTATCCGGCGTTCATGTGGTATCTACCGGGATATTATCTCGATAACTCCACTGCTTTCACCAACAATCACTCACCGCTACTATTGCTAGCGGGAACTCAGGATCATCTGACGCCTTTAGATCAGGCTTATCGCCTTTACGAAGCAGCCTCAGGACCAAAAGAAATAGTTGTTATTTCAGGTGGCGGTCATGGCGATCCGACATTGAGGGATGCACCTTTGTATAGAGAACGTCTCGCCAAATTTATGCAAAATCTGTAGTAAGTTTTCCAAGAGGATATACTCGGGTCACTCATTAGAAGGTGCGCCCGATGCTAAAAGATTTCAAAGACTTTTTACTAAAAACCAACGCCTTTGCACTCGCCGTCGGCGTTATCATCGGAGCAGCAACAGGAAAAGTTGTATCCGCAGTTGTGGATGATTTACTCATGCCACCGATCTCTGTAGTGATGCCTGCAGGTGACTGGCGAGAGGCGCAAATCGTGCTCAGTAAGGGCGTCGATCCGAGCGGAAAACCCACAGTCAGTGCCATCAAGTATGGACACTTCATCGGCTCCGTGATTGATTTCACCATCATTGCCTTTGTTGTTTTCGCAATCACAAAAACGATTTTGCCGAAAGAACCAGAACCAACCCCGGCCGACCCGACCAAGCAATGCCCTGAGTGCCTGGAGACTGTGCCCGCCGCAGCCCGCAAGTGCAAAGCCTGTTGCTCGGTTTTCGCAGCCTGAAGACACGTCGATTTCGCAGCTTCAGTCCTCACTTTGTTTACACGACGGCGCCCGTACCTCGCCACTACAGGCGGTTACTAATATCCTTGATTCTTTCGGAATGTGCGAAAACTCGCTCGGCAAAGCGGCTATTTCCCTCACCAATGCAATCACGCGAGACTCCCAGCAACTCGAAAGCTGTGGTTGCAGTTCCATACAACCTCGGTGATACATACATGTTCGGTAGATAAGTTTCGGGCACAAACCTGCCTTGATAAACCGCATCCAAGAGTGCGAATGTGCTCGGGTCAAACTGCTTGAGCCACCCGGGTCCCCGCTCGGGATAGGGATCCATAAATCCGCCATCGCCTTCGCTGCCGCAATACCAGGTGCTCATCTCGGCAAAAAATTCATCTGAATTCGTCTTTGCCCACGTCGCTGCCCAGTGAGTTTTGGAGTCGATATACTGCTCTTTGACAGCGGCACGAATCGCTGCATCGAAGCCGAAATCCATCAGCCCATGCGCAAATTCATGAATACAAACATCGCGAAGCTCAAAGCCTTCTCGATCTGGCAGAAGATTTTCCTCTCCGCACGATGAAAAAAGACCGCCCTGTCCACGCACTTTCTGGTCAAAAGAATAGATTCCCGGTCTCGGTTTGCGCCTGCCTCGAAAGCGATGCTGTGGCAAATCGGAAGTCTTTTGATTCAAGCCGATGATGTGATATTCCGCCTTTGCATGCAGCAAATTCGCGAGTACCTCAGGCGCATTTTGCAACGCATAAGATATTCGCCGATGTGCCTCGATAAACGCCACATCGCTAACAACTTCGTGCCCCATGATCAAGAAGCCCTTGAAGTGAACTGCCTTGGAAAAGAAGCCACGAAAAGGTTGCGGCAAGTTGTAAATCTGCGGAGGCTCGATATGGCTTGCGGTCATCGGTCATCCTGCGCAAAGACTTCGCGCAATCAACTTACCACGCCAGACACAAAACGCTGAAACAATTTGGTTATCCGGTCAGGTGTTTTCTACTGAAACTCTAGTGAACCATCATTGTGCACTTTTCCCGGTTTCAGGCAACCTGCTTCGCGCTTCGCCTGCATGAAGGCGACCGCCATTTCAGGTGTCAGCTTGCCCTGCCTCTCAAGTCCAGCCCAATTGCCCATCAAATCGCTATTCGGATACTGCCTGTAACCCGCCAATGCCTTTTGCTCGTCTGCAGTCAGCTTCTCGCCGTTATGTTGTTTCGTCACCAGGGCGGAGCCACCAAGGCTGTGCGGGAATTCCTTATCGCCATACAGCGCGGGGCGAGGCAAGCTTGTGAACATCTCCAAAGCCTGCCCGGAAGGAGTGTAAATCGTCTCAATGCGACCCTCTCGCGGCTGACTGTCCAGATGCATGTTATAGAGCTGATCGGCAAGCGTAGTGCCTTTGCAGACCTCAGAATCTCGATGTTTGACCATTCAAGTTTCTCCAATAATGGGGCAACCTTATAGTCGCGTTTCTTTGTTACCAAGTTCTTACTCGGCACGTGCCTTTACCAGCAACTGGCGGAGCCTGTAACGGTCTTAGAGCAGACTGAATGAATTGCGCGGTCGATACGGTAAAATCAATCACGCCGCGTTACTGCGCGGGCTTTGATCAGCGCGAGGTTTGTTGTAATGCTGGAAATTCGGCAAGGAATCTTTCTATCGACGGCACTGACGATGTCACTCTTTTGTGGCGCAGCGAGAGCGAGCGAAGCGCCAATAGTGAACGAGAAACCCGCTTCTGCGACAGACAAAGCCGCAGTCGACATTGAAGTGCAACATTCGAGCGCGCCGGTTCCAGGCAACGCTCCAATCCAGCTGTTCACGCCACTTGCGAGCAAAATCATTGGGCCTGGAATACCCGACGATAGCCTGAACACACAATTTCCACCAGAAAGCGATGAAGCCATAAAAAGGGCAAACGAATTGCACGCCCAGGCTGTCGAACAGTTGAAGAAAGACGATTTCGTGCAAGCAATCAAGCTGGATGAGGAGGCTTCAAAAGTGGCTCCACATTACTGGCTGCCGCATGTGGCTCTCGCTTATCTCTACTCCAACTACAGAGGCGGCGGTCCTGCGCTCGAACAGGCTACCATGGCAGTCAGATGCCAACACACAGGGATGGCTGACAACACTTACGCTACGATGATCAGCGCCATGCATGCCTTCGCACCAGCCATGGAAAAGTACAAACAGTTGGTTGCAGCCGACCCAACCTCTTGGAGAGCGAAAGTTGGCCTCGCTTCATGCTATTTGAGCAAAAACGATCCCAAATCTGCTAATGCTTTGCTCGACGAAATGAACAATGCAGGCGTGAAGGATCCCTCGGCCCTGCTGGTCATGGGCAGCTTTTACAAAAAATCAAACGAATTAGAAAAAGCCAAAGAGGTGCTAAAACGCGGACTTGATAATAATCCCGAACCAAAAATCAAAGACAAATTGCTGGTTCAGTTATTCGAAATTGCCGTAGCAACCAACGATCGTCCGTTGATTTCGGAGTTGAAATCGAAAGTTTCCCCTGTACTAGATGCCAGACAAAGGGCATGGCTGCGCACAGGAAATGTCAAACTTGCTAAGACGCCAGCCGAAGCAAAACTGGCTCTGCAACTGGCAGAAACTGAAACTGTTTTAGATTCGGAGTATCGCGGATACGCCAGAATATTTGATGCAATGGCTAAAGCAAATCCAACAGATCAAGCTGCCTGGCTGAAGCTATCTAAAGAAGCGCTCACTCAAGCTCTAGCCGCCAAGCCAGCCGATCTGCAAAATAAGACACTGCTTGCATCAATCGACGAACAACTCGGAGACAAGCAAGAAGCGCTGAAAGTTATGCACGCACCATCGCCTCTGTAGTTGGAG
>DATNPY010000043.1:0-43132 GCA_036702955.1 Drouetiella sp.
ATTCGGTTTAGACTTGCGCATTCAAAAGCTCCGTTTTTTTGCTTGAAACAGTGTCTTGGTAAACCTGATTCTGAGCCAACTGACAGGGCTTTTGTGCTTTTTAGAAATGAATTTGGTATCACTCCCGTGAATTATCCGGGAGGGGTGGTTTAACTATATAATATAGATGCTTGAATGTATCCTGGAGAGCCATTTAGCAAGCCGATCCGCATTTAGAAGGGGCTACCAAAATTCTGGACCGTGGTTATCTGCGTTGCCATAGTGCGATTATCAGTACAGAAAAACTGTACAGTTAATCTGTACAGTTTTTCTGTATTCGTGTTATTGTTTCTAAATGGTCAAGTCATCACTCAAATCCACTGCGCCATCCGTGTCCTCCCTGGCCGGTGAATTGCGCATATGCCTGGGTAAGCTGATTCGGCGGGTGCGGGAACAAGCTCATGCGGGTGACTTCACGTCCGCCCAGAAGTCGGTGCTTCTCCGCTTAGACCGTGATGGTCCCGCTACCGTATCTGCTCTGGCGCGGGCGGAGAGCGTCCGCCCGCAGTCTATGCGTATCACGGTGGCAAGCCTGGAGGCGATGAAGGCCGTCAGCGGCAAACCCGACCCTGCCGATGGTCGGCAAACCCTCGTCGACCTGACGCCTCGTTTTCGGAAGATCCTCAAAGAGAGCCGGACCGCCAAAGAAGACTGGCTGGTACGTGCCCTGCAGGCGCAACTATCGCCCCGGGAGCAAGGCGAACTCGCAGCTGCAGTGAAGCTGCTGGAGCGGCTCGCCGAGTTCTGAGCCAACGCAACACTAGTCCGTCTCGAGGAAACACCATGGCCCTTACTACGCTCGACCCTAATACCGCCCTCATCATCGTTGACCTGCAAAAAGGCATCGTCGGCTTCCCTTTTATTCATCCCATAGACGGGGTCGTGGATCGTTCGCGGGCACTGCTCAGTGCGTTTCGCCAGCGCGGTCTGCCGGTGGTTCTTGTAAATGTCGCCGGCGTCGCGCCGGGCCGTACCGAGCGACCGCGTCACAGTGCATCATTTCCTGCCGGATGGACTGACTTCATTCCCGAACTCGACCAGCAGCAGAGCGATATCGTCGTGACGAAGCGAACCTGGGGCGCGTTTTCCAACACCGATTTAGAAAACCAGCTAAAGAGGCTGGGCGTCACTCAGGTCGTTATTAGCGGCGTCGCCACAGGAACGGGCGTCGAGGCGACGGCTCGTCAGGCGTATGAGCATGGTTTCAATGTTACCCTGGCTATCGACGCAATGACGGACTCGCGTTCCGAGGCGCATGTCTACAGCATTGAAAACGTTTTTCCGAAACTCGGTGAAACGGGCACCACTCAAGACATCATCGATCTATTGGCAATGAGGAGCGCTTGAATATGGAATGGCTTCACCTCGGCTCCTACTTCTTCGGCGGTGCCTTTCTCGCCAATGCTGTGCCGCACTTCGTCGCTGGTGTAATGGGTGAGCCGTTCCAGAGTCCATTCGCAAAACCGCCAGGGCAAGGGCTGTCCTCATCAACGGTGAACGTACTCTGGGGTTTTTTCAATCTGGTAATCGGTTACGCGCTTGTTTGTCGCATCGGTGATTTCGATTTGAAGAACGTGAGCGATGCCGTTTCGCTTGGAGTTGGCATGCTGACGATGGGGCTGTTTTCCGCACGGCTATTTGGCCGCTTTCACGGCGGAAACACACCGGAGCATTCGTGAGTGCATTGGCAGCGGGCATCTTCCGTTCGCTCGGGAATTCCAACTACCGCATCTGGGCAGCCGGGGCGCTAGTTTCCAATGTTGGGACATGGATGCAGCGCACGGCCCAGGACTGGCTGGTCCTTACCCAACTTACCCGTCATGATGCGTCGGCACTGGGCGCGGTTATGGCGTTCCAGTTTGGCCCACAACTCCTGCTTCTGCCCTGGACCGGCTTCGCGGCCGATCACTACAACCAGCGCAAGCTCCTGATCGCGACCCAGGCGGCAATGGGAATTCTTGCTTTGGCGCTGGGCCTTCTTACCGTCGCGGGCAGCGTTCAACTCTGGCATGTCTACGTATTCGCCTTTCTGTCAGGCTGCACCGCAGCATTCGATGCACCCGTACGCCAGACATTTGTGACAGAACTGGTCGGCGATGTGGATTTGCCAAATGCAGTTGCGCTCAACTCGACCTCGTTCAACGCTGCGCGCATGATTGGGCCTGCGGCGGCCGGACTGATCATTGCTTCTGTTGGCACCGGCTGGGCCTTCCTGCTCAATGGGGCAAGCTTCATCGCAGTGCTGGCCTCGCTGTTTCTGCTGCGCATGTCCGGTTTGCATGTGAGGGCACGCGCAGACCGAACCGAAGGTAGTCTGGCCGAGGGATTGCGCTATGTGTGGTCCCGACCAGACCTGAAAGCAATCTTGTCCATGTTGTTTCTGATCGGTACGTTCGGATTGAATTTCCCGATCTTCATTTCAACTATGGCCGTCAGCGTCTTCCACTCAGATGCACGTGGATATGGACTGCTGTCATCCATCATGGCTATCGGTACCGTCTCAGGAGCGCTGATTGCCGCCGGTGGCGATCGTCCACGATTTACATCCCTGATGACCAGTGCGGCGATTTTTGGACTCGGTTGCTCGCTGGCTGCGATCGCCCCGAACTATTGGTTGTTTGCTGGTGCGCTCATCGTCATCGGCGTTGCCTCCTTGACCTTCACCAACGCCACCAATAGCCTTATGCAGCTCACGACGGAGCCCACCATGCGGGGGCGGGTCATGGCACTGCGCCTGGCCATCGCACTCGGATGCACGCCGATCGGCGCACCGATCGTTGGTTGGGTAGCGGGTCACCTGGGTCCACGCTGGGCACTTGGCGTTGGCGCGGCATCGGGCCTAGCCGCGGCTATCGTGGCTGCCTGCGTACGTCGAACACAAAAATCCTGACACAACCAGTAAGTTTCACAGGCAAACAATCACGATTCCGTCAATTCCTGGAGGAGAGCTGATATTCCTGCAGCCACTTATACCAGTCGTCGAGTCCATCTCCTCGTGCGGCTGATACTTCGAGAATTCTGATTTTGGGATTTACAGAAAGCGCATATTTTTTGCAAGCTTCGATATCGAAATTCAAATGCGGTAAGAGGTCTACTTTGTTTAACAGCAATACTTTTGCTGCCTGAAACATGTGAGGATATTTGACCGGTTTGTCTTCGCCTTCTGTGACTGAAAGAATAGCTATCTTGCAATCTTCACCAAGATCAAACAGTGCTGGACAGACCAGGTTACCTACGTTTTCGATGAACAGAATCGAATTGTTTTCTGGCTGCAACTGTTTCAGCCCTAGCGCCAGCATCTCTGCGTCTAGATGGCAGCCTGCGCCTGTATTGATCTGTACGACTTTTGCGCCGGTATTTTGGATGCGTTTGGCATCATTGACAGTGGCTTGATCTCCTTCAATCACGGAGATCGTTACTTTATTTTTCAGGTCTTGAATAGTTCGTTCAAGGAGCGCCGTTTTGCCCGCCCCAGGAGATGCCACAAGGTTTAGCGCAAGGATTTTGGACCCCTGGAACCAGCCCCGATTTCGTTCGGCGAGTTTGTCATTTTTAGCCAGGATTTGCTCTTCCAGTTGAATGATTTTGGACTTTTGTGGAGTATGTTCATGGCTGTGCGAATGTTCATGGCTGTGCGAATGTTCGTGGCTGTGCGAATGTTCGTGGTCGTGCGGATGTTCATGGCTGTGCGGATGTTCGTGGCTGTGCGGATGTTCATGGTCGTGCGAATGTGCGTGGTCGTGCGGATGTTCGTGGCTGTGCGGATGTTCGTGGCTGTGCGGATGTTCGTGGTCGTGCGGATGTTCGTGGTCGTGCGGATGTTCGTGGCTGTGCGGATGTTCGTGGCTGTGCGAATGTTCGTGCTCGTGCGAATGTTCCGGCAGCAACGATTGTGACCGCCCCGTCTGGAGATTGATTACCTGTGGTTTTGCATCATCCGAACATCCGCATGTTGTGCACATCACGCCACCTCCATTTCTTTGATTTTCAATTCTTTTCCTGCGATGCAAATGATGTCCCGACTACCACAGTTACACAATCCGGCCAGAACCGACAGCGGAACGGCAGCTCCGCAGCTCTCGCATTTTCCCAGACCATCAATTTCAACGATTTCCAAAATCGCTCCATCTAATAGTGTGTCTTTGGCGCACAAATCGAAGCAAAATCGAATGGCATCCGGCACTATTGCAGATAGCTTGCCAATCTCAAGCTTGACTCGATTGACCTTGAGGTTGCCTGCTCGTTCAGTCACGATAGCAACAATGTTTTGCGTAATGCCAAGTTCGTGCATCAGCAAATCCTCGGAAGCTGATCGCCGACCAGCATATCTACGATGCGCTCGCCACCAAATGTGGTGCGCAAGATTACAGTCGCCTGTGGCGCAGCTATGACGCGGCCAATCACCTCGCTCTCGCGACCAGATTCGTGCATACGCATGGCTTTAAGTGCGCTCTCTGCCGATGCTTCAGGCAAAATTGCAATTACTTTGCCTTCGTTAGCCAGGTAAAGAGGATCCAGTCCGAGGATTTCGCACATTCCTCTCACTTCAGGGCGAACAGGAATTTTTGATTCGTCGATTTTGATGCAGACGTTGCTATTAATTGCAAATTCATTTAAAACTGAAGCTGCACCTCCTCTGGTGGCATCGCGCATGCAGTGAACGTCTGGGCACTGCCTGAGAAGCTCTTGTATAAGACCGTTCAGCGGTTGGCAATCGCTCTGGATGTTGTTTTCTATTGCCAGGTCGCCGCGGGCTCCTACGATAGCAGCGCCGTGGTCTCCAATTGCACCGTTAATGATGACGACGTCGCCAGGTTTTGCGCTGTAGGAGCTGATTTGATAAGCCTGTGGTATGACGCCGATGCCGGCAGTGTTGATGAAGACTTTGTCGGCAGCACCCCGGTCAACGACTTTGGTATCGCCTGTGACAATTTTTACACCTGCTTGGTCGGCTGCCGCTTTCATCGATGCAGCAATGCGACGCAAGTCTGCCACCGGAAAACCTTCTTCGATGATAATCCCGCATGTTAGAAACAACGGGATGGCGCCACCGACTGCGAGATCATTGACCGTGCCGCAAACTGCCAGTTTGCCGATATCAGCACCGTTGAAAAAGATTGGATCAACAACATAAGAATCGGTCGTGAAAGCAAGTCTGTCTCCAGACGCTAATAGAGGCGCTAAAGCCAGGCTAGCTTGATCTTCCATGGGCATCAATTGCGGATTGTCGAAACTGCGCAAGAACACATCTTCGATCAAGTCGCGCATAGCTTTTCCGCCACTGCCGTGAGCCATATTGATAGTCTCGGCTTTCAGCTCTCCCAGCCGTTTACGCACTTCTGGTGTTGAAGAGGTCACAATACCGCCTCCTCCTTCTCAGTTTTCTTTTTCATCGCCATCAGTTCAGGTAAGTTGCCGAAGTTGTAATACGCCGCACATGCACCTTCCGATGACACCATGAGCGCTCCCATGGGCGTTTCCGGAGTACATTGTGTGCCGAAGACTTTACACTGCCAGGGTTTGATGACGCCTTTCAAAACTTCGCCGCACTGGCATGATTTAGGGTCTGCAATCTTAATGTTGGGAATTGGAAATTTCCTTTCTGCATCAAAGCGCGCATAATCGTCCCTGATTTTCACACCTGAGTGATCGATGGAGCCCAGTCCGCGCCATTCAAAATATTCTCGCAGTTCGAAAACCCTGGCGATCGCGTCAAGGCCCGGTGAATTGCCTGATTTTTGAACAACGCGGGCATATTGATTTTCTACAACACAACGTTTCTCTGCAATCTGCTTGATTAAGAGCCAAATTGATTGCAGTATATCCAGCGGTTCGAAACCAGTTATTACTATCGGCTTTTTGTATCGTTCTGCCACGAAGTGAAATGGTTGCTCCCCTACTACCATGCTGACGTGCCCCGGTGCAACGAACCCATCTAACTGCATGCCGGGGGAATCTAAAATTGCTTTGATTGTTGGAACAGTTGTGATGTGATTGCAAAAGAGTGAGAAATTTTCCAGCCCATCTTCTTCGGCCTGCAAAACAGTGAGCGCCGTGCTCGGCATCGTAGTTTCAAAACCGAGAGCAAAGAAAATAACTTCTCTCTCCTTGTTTTTGTGGGCAAGTTGAAGGGCGTCGAGCGGCGAGTAGACCATACGCACATCTGCGCCGTCGGCTTTCGCCTGCAGCAAGCTCTTTTTCGACCCTGGCACTCGCATGGCGTCACCGAATGTGGTGAAGATCACTTCTTTTCGTTCCGCCAGGGCGACGCAATCATCTACTCTTCCCATCGGTAAAACGCAGACAGGGCAGCCTGGCCCGTGTACCAGTTCAATGCATTTGGGCAGCAGTTGTTCAATTCCATATCGAAAAATTGTGTGGGTGTGCCCACCGCAAAATTCCATAAGTTGAATCGGGCGCTCTTTAGCGAAATCTATTTCCAGCACTAGTTTGTTGATTTCTTCGACAAGCCTTTTTGCAAGAGCTGGATCTCTAAATTCGTCAACGTATTTCATTGTTGCTGCTCCTTTTGAGCAATCAGCCCTCGTGAGTCTGCCAGTAGTGTGTGCACCAGATCCCAGATTATGTGATATAGGGTGACGTGCACTTCTTGCACGCGATGAATTGAATCTGTGCGAACAACCAGACAGTGATCGACCAGTTTCGAGGAGAGCATTTCACCACCGGAGCCGCCTGACATGCCGAAAGTTATCATTCCAACCTGTCTGGCTTTGCGGAAGGCTTCCAGCAAGTTTTTTGAATTTCCGCTCGTGGAAAATCCAATCAACCCGTCTCCCGGACGCCCCAGTGCTTCGATCTGGCGACTGAAGAGACTGTCTACACCGACATCATTGGCGACAGCTGTGATCATGGCGGTGTTGACGGTGAGGCTTGTGCAGGGTAGTGCCGGCCGCCCTGCGGTAACAGGATGCTGAAACTCTACTGCGAAGTGCAGGGCATCGCAGCTCGAACCACCGTTGCCCATGGTGAACAGCTGATTTTTTTTCTGATAGATGGCAGCAATAGCGGTGCTCATCTCTATAATCGCGGCTGCATTTTGGGCGAAAAAATCTTTTTTTGCCCCCACGCTTTCCTCGACCTTTTGCTTGATAGATTCCAAAAGCATGGCTGTTTCCGAGCCATGTTCTTTAGTCTTGCCGTAAAGAAACGGGTATAAGGCTTCCAGATTTTTGCTCGTATCGCTCATCTTCAACAACTCGCCGTCTCTTCAACTGGCATCTCTAATTTCAGCTCGGCATCTCTCCAATTCTCAACTCGGCATCTCGCTCATAGAGGCTATTTCTTTCTGCGCTTCTCCCAATTCCATCAATAATGCGAGTGTCTTTTTTGCTTCTTCCTCGTCGATGCGACTCATGGCAAAACCGACATGAACCAGAACCCAGTCCCCGACACAAGATTCTACTGGATGGGTTTCATCTACTATGCAAGCAAGACTTACCTGTCTTTTGACGCCTGACACATCCACCTTCGCCAGCTTCTTTTGAGCATCAATGATTTCAACTATTTGCCCAGGTATGCCAAGACACATGTTGCCGCTCCTTTTTGTCGTTTAAAGTTTGTGCCGCCGTTATTAGTGCCTGTCCGAGTGAAATGCCACCGTCATTTGCAGGCACCTGATGGTGCGTCAGTACGTTGTATCCGGAGAACTTGAGACTCGTTTCAACCAGTTCACTGAGGATGCGGTTTTGAAATACTCCGCCTGTAAGAACGATTGTATTTAACCAGATCTCGTCGTCTTTAGTGCAAAGCTTGTTGATCATGTGCACTATTGCTTTGGCCAGACCTCTATGAAATCTGGCGGATATTACCGACGGGCTGGCTTTCAAATAGAGATCTCCGAGTATGGCTTGCCACACCGCGAGAGGCTCAATGTAGGGAATGCCTTTGCCCCCAAGTCGAGGTATGGCAAATGGGTAAGCCAATTGTTCTGTCTCAGAAAGCAAGGCTTGTTTATCGACAATAGATTCCAGTTCGATAGCGGCTTGTCCTTCGTAGCTTGCAGACTCCCGGCAAATCCCGACTGCTGCTGCCACTGCGTCAAACAACCTGCCGCACGATGAGGCTAGTGGCGACATCACTTTTGAGTTCAACATACTATCGAAGGTGGCTAAGGGTTTGGAAAGTAGAAACTGAGTCAGCTCAAGCTCTTCGTAGTTCATCAAGTAAGAAGGCCAACCCATTTCCGCCAGAATGTGCGAGTAAGTGTTGCGCCACGGCTCTAACATTGCCTTGCTTCCGCCCAGCAGTGCCACCGGCTTAAATGTGCCCAGCCTCTCGAAGGAAGTGTAATCGGCAAGCAAAAATTCACCGCCCCAGAAGGACCCGTCGCTACCGAAGCCAAGCCCATCCAGCGCTACTCCGAGCACTGGGCCAGAATCAAGAGACCAGCCATTTTCAGCCAGACAGGCGGCGACGTGGGCGTGGTGGTGTTGCACCTCGGTCAGTTCGATGCTTTTCTCTGCGGCCAGGCTGCGTCCAAATTTGCTCGAAAGATACTCAGGGTGCAGGTCGACTGCGATGTGGTTTGTTTTGTGTTGAAAACCTTTTAGATACAAGTCGAGATTATGTGTGTAGTCTCCAAAAGTTCGAGCATCTTCCAGGTCACCGATATGCTGCGAGATAATTGCTTTTGAATTTTTGAGCAAGCAAAATGTGTTTTTCAGCTCACCACCCAGAGCCAGAACATCAGGTGCACGTTCGAATCCCCGTGGTAAATCGAGTGGTGCTGGTGTTGCGCCTCTCGCGCGCCTGAGATATTGAGGGCGATTTGAAACAACGCGTATAACCGAGTCGTCAAGCCGATTGGCAATGTCACGGTCGTGGATTAAGAAGTAGTCTGCGACGTTGGATAGTCTCTCTTTTGCGTCTTCATTGGCTATGCACTGCGGTTCTTGCGACAGGTTTCCGGAAGTGAGAACGATTGGGGTATTCAATCTTTTCATCAACAGGTGATGCAGTGGGGTGTAAGGCAGCATGAAGCCGAGAGTGTTTTGCCCTGGAGCTACGCCTTGTGCTACTTGTTTTGTTGCAGGGCTCGTTTCCTTTCTGTTTAGCACCACAATTGGTGCTTCTGAACTTTGCAACAATTTTTTTTCGGCATCGCCAAGTAAGCAATATTGAGCCACAACGTCCAGGTCTCGAGCCATTAAAGCGAACGGTTTGTGATATCGGTTTTTTCGCGAACGGAGTTTGCTAACTGCCTGCTCACTGGTCGCATCGCAAGCCAGGTGGAAGCCGCCTATTCCCTTGATTGCAACGATTTCATCGCGCTGGATGAGTGTGGTGGCGGCGTCTACCCAGTCTAATTGCGTCATACTTTCCAGGCAAACGACCCGTTCGTCGCTGCGTTCGAGCCAGGCTCTGGGTCCACAGACATAACAGGCATTTGGTTGCGCATGAAAGCGACGGTCCGCGGGATCGTCATATTCCGCCTGACACTGCGGGCACATTGTAAATTTCGCCATTGTAGTGCTGGCGCGATCATACGGAATCGACTCGATTATCGATAGACGCGGTCCGCAGTGCGTGCAATTTGTGAAGGGGTAGCGGAATCGCCTGCTGAAAGGGCTGAAAATGTCATCCAGGCACGCTGGGCAGGTGGCTGCATCTGCTGCTATTTGAGTGTTAGCCGAGCGGCTTTCTGTCTCAGAAATTGTGAAATTAAGAGGGATTTCGGCGCGGTCAATCAACACATGTTCGATCGAGTCAATTTTAGCCAGCGGAGGAGCGTTTTGGCTGATTTCCATCTTGAAAGTTTCGAGCGTCGAGCCCGTTGACCATGCCTCGATGAGCACGCCCTCTCCATCGTTAAAGACTCTACCGACAATACCAAGTGACGTCGCCAACTTGTAGACAGTGGGGCGAAAACCAACGCCCTGAACCGTTCCGCGCACACGAAGCGACCATCCTACCAGCGTTTGATTCTCAATTTTGGAGCCCGTTGTCATAACTTCAGGCTCCCGGCTGGGATGTATGCAGCGAATTCTATGGCGTGTTTTGAGTGCAGTGTTCTGCGTCCAGGCACAGCAGCCGATCTTGTCCACTTCATATTGCCAATCTCCAGATCGATACGCGATTGTTTCCGGAGTCAGAGATGGTCAGCAGAGACCCTGTACATTGCACACCATACGGCCAGCACAGGCTGTTGACAGATGCCGGTTGCCATCTGTTGTCACCTTTTTCGTGGAAATCCCTCTGTCCGAATAGTGCTGCATTAGTGAGTGTGGTACTGTTCGTGGTGCTGAGTGTGGTACTTTCCGTGGTGTCGAGGGCTTTGTAGTTCTCTGTTGCCGGTTGCTCCTCTCGCCAGGCGACAAGTCGTGAGTTGGCAGTGTCTGCGACTATCAACCAGTCCTGGTGCGACGTAACTCCGTAAGGCATATTCAAAGTGTTAGCGCGCGGCCAGTAAAACGATTGGTTGAAATCAACGCTTGTGGAATTTGATTGTCCCAGCACATCATGCGCTGCCAGACCGTTTTCATAAGGAAATTCGTTCCAGACCAGAATACGGTTATTGCCGGCGTCTGTGACGCACAAACGGTTTTTCCAGAATGCAATTGCATGTGGCCAGCGCATGCTCATAGCGCTGGCATCGGATCCCGCATTTTCGTCTCTGGTTACGAAATCGACCTGTCCGAGGACGATATCTGCCGGTTGCTCGCTGGTTAAGACTGGTTTGGTCCAGATCAAGACGCGCCTGTTTCCAGTGTCGGCAACGAGGAGTTTTCCGTCTTGATATTGCACACCGCAGGGCCAGTGCAGAGTCTGCGCAGTTGGTGAATCGGCTCCCCGATTTGCAAGGTTCTCACTGAAGCTCTTTTGTCCGAGCACAATGTCAGCTGGGGTGTTGTTGTCGCGAGGCACCGACTTCCAGACAAGGATCCGGTGGTTCCACGTGTCAGCTACAACCAATCCGCCTTCCATCACACAAATGCCGGTAGGCACGTTGACGGTATCAGGACCGATATCACCTTTGCCATTCCGGCCTTCCGCGCTGAAATTTTTTTGTCCGATGCACCAGTCGGCCGGGGTTTTATCGCTTTCTGGCAAGGTTCGCCAGCCCAGCAGACGATGATGTCCCATGTCACATATCCACAGGGGACCGGTTTGCGAAGTAAGGCACGCTCCGCGTGGACCGAAGCACGAATTTGCACTGGGAAGTATTGCTTGCGACAAAATCTCCGGGTTTCGATCGTTGCCGAGCACCACTAGTGGTTCGGCCTGAACCAGTTCACAAAAAGGTATGTCTCGTGCCGGCGGCACCCTCAAAGCCGCCTGCGGTGAGACTTTAAGGCTGACGCGCTTGACTGTCACGAAAGGCTGACCTCGACTTTGTTGTCTATTACGCGTACTGCGTGCGTATGTAGTTGTATTTCCGGCACTGTCAGGCATTCGCCACTTTCCACGAGGTATTCAAATGTGTGGTAAGGGCATGTCAGAATGCCTTTTTTCAAGTCGCCCTGATCGAGCGGCATGCCCAGATGTGCGCATGCATTCTGGTAGCAGACGACCTTGCTTTCCAGGCGGATCAGAATAACGGAACGATCCTCGATTTCTTTCACCATCAATTGGTTTTCGGGCAATTCATCGAGATTGGCTGCAAAAAACCATTGTTTTTCCTTGCCCATCGCAAACGGGCTGATGAAGTTTACGGTCTGGTTGTCGGAAGTGCATATCCCCCTGGCTTTGACTATCTCTGTGATTTCTGGACAGCTTTCTTTGATTGCTTTTTCCACACCTTCGCTCAAGGTCAACTCCGACGCCGGGCAGTTGCTGCATGCCCCAATCAATCTGACTACGGCTTTGTTGGGCAGTTCGACTGCAACCAGCTCCACATTGCCACCATGACCTTGCAACATTGGTCTCACTGATTCCAGCGCCTGTTCGATGCGCTCTTGCAGCGATGGCTTGACCAGTTCGTGGTGCCTTAAAACCGAATAGACGACATCGTCTGCCATCACTTCTTTGAGAGCCGCTAATGCCTCTGGATTTTGTTTCAAGCCTCGAATCAGACGGGCCAATGCTTCTTTATTGAGGTCATCGATCGCTTTCCTCAGAGCCTGAACTACGCGTCGCTCACGTTCGTCCCAGGTGCCGACGATAACCTCGAGCGCATCGATGTCTTGCAGCAATTTTTCCAGTGTCAACGCTTCCGTCACAGAACCTGTCATTCAGCCACTCCCTTCAGGCGTATTTGAGGTCTTTGAACAACCAGGGTTGCAAGGCACCAGCGACGATACTAACAAGTGGCACGACAACGAATAGAGGCAATCCGATTTTGGCGAGAATCACCATGAGGACCCCCGCAACGGCGACGCCAATCAGGGTTTGCTTGACCACCTGGTTGAAATCGCGGAACAGTTTTCCTCTGATGAACAGTCCGAAAGCGTTTGAAAATGCGTCCCACATACAGCCGCCTCTCCTATATAAGTTTGAGCACAATCAGCCCGAGCAATATTCCTGGAATTGCAGCCAGGGGACCGAATACACTGCCCATCATCAGTGCCAGTTCGTTGCCGATGTCTTTGCCTGCCAATTTCAAAGCGCTGAGGGCGCCCGCGCCGGCCCCGCAGATCAGCGCGACCAGTAGCCACACCAATCCCGTTGCAATGTTGATTTCGCCTGAGGCCAGGCTCTGCCCAAAAGATTCCATTTTTTTCCTCCGTCAGATAGGCGAGCTTCCAAATGCATCTTGACCGCGGTGAGAGCGTAAATCGCTTAATTCGCGTTCGATTTCCATTACTGTGTTGTTGAGAAGTTCAGTTCGTGCCTTGTCACCATAGGCTGTAAAAATCCGCGTGGCATCCAGGTACAGTTGACGCGCTTGCACGAGGCGCTGCTGGTTTCCTTTTTCAGGATGCTCAGGATCATCGGGAAGGTTGCGCAGACAGTTAGCTTTGTTGGATATTGTGGTGGCGTAAGGCAAAGGCGTAGTTTGCTCTGTTCTTACCTTCAGAGCTTCATCGTAAGCTTCCAGAGCGCGAAGGTTGTTTTCTAAAGCGTGGCTGGAAGACGCATACTGTAAAGCATTGCCGAGATTGTTTTGCAGCATCGCATATTCACTTGGGCTGTCTTCGAGGGTGATTACATCTAAAGCTGCTTCGAATGATTGTACGGCCAGCGCTTCGCGCAGCTTCCCTCTTTCGTCTGACATCGGTATTGAGAGGAAGGCAGTGGCTAAATTGTTGTGAATAATTGCATATTCCGCCGGGTAATTTTCTCTCGTAAACGTTTGCAGTGCTTGCTGGTAGAAAGCTATAGCATCTGTTATTTTCGCTTTGTGTTCTTGCGCAAGGGCTTGATAGATCAGACCCAGGTTCATCTGCGCTTCAGCTATTTCTTCTCTGGAGCCGTGCGAAGACAGCTCCAAAAGTGCTGCGTCGAGTTCTTCTCGAGCTTGAACGAGCAACTCGCTGTTTTCGCTTGGTACCATATACAGTGCGGTTGCTTTGCGGGCGCGCACTCGTGCTGCCAGGAGTGGTTCGGACGGAGGGCAGTACTCCAGTGCTCGGCTGTACAGGTCGATTGCTTCTAGCAGTTGTTCTGGATGCCGCGGGCGTGTCTGTAGCTCCATGGCGATCTCCGTCAACATCTCCACTTTCTCGATAGTGGTAGCGTCAGGGTCGTTCAGTGCGTCAAGCGCTTGTCTGTAATGATGATGCGATTTTGTTTGGTTCACCTGTCACTCCCGTGTGCTTGTTCAGACCGTTAAACATAGACGGACGTCGGAAGTTGATACCTTCAACAATTACAATACACCACGCTGACTTAACCGAAAGCGATTTCCAGATAGCTCGATCGGGTGATCTCTCTCAGGTGCTGATATAAGTGTCGATGCTCAGTCAGTGGGGCACGCCATAGCACTTCACACCATGCATGTGCGCCGTGTGATGTGGTGCCCGGTCATGCCAGGTGTCCCACGTACCCCACGTACCCATACGCCTCTCGTCGAACTCGGACAGTCCGCTTCGGTGTCTGTCGGGCCCTGGACAAAGGGGACACGAGAAAAATTTTTTTGTCACTGGAAGTCTGCTGTAAAGTTGTGCCTGAATTTGTCGTGTTGCCGTTCAGCTACGGCTTTCAGGTTTGCGCATGTTTGCAATTAGCCACTGTTTGCTGGCTCTAAATCAGATTAATTTGCAAATTTGACTGGATGTAGACCGTGGCGCATAAATATTTTTCGTGGAAGAATCAAAAGGTTCACAAAGCTTTTGGTACTGAGGCTCATCGTCCTTTTTTCATCACCTGATCAGAACGGGAGAAGCTCGAATGGCGAATCTATTGTGGTTACAAGGCGGCGCTTGCTCTGGCAACACGATGTCGTTTCTGAACGCCGAAGAACCGAGTGCATGCGATCTGGTGACAGACTTCGGCATAAACATTCTCTGGCATCCCTCTCTGGGTGTCGAATTAGGTAACAATCTCCAGCAACTCCTGAAAGATTGCGTGTCGGGTAAAACCAAACTAGACATATTTGTCTTCGAAGGCACTGTGGTGAACGCGCCTGATGGTACAGGCACCTGGAACCGCTTCGCTGGCCGACCGATGAAAGAGTGGGTGAAAGAACTCTCGGCTGCTGCCGATTTCGTCGTGGCGATCGGCGACTGTGCTACCTGGGGTGGAATACCTGCGATGGCCCCGAATCCCTCCGATTCGCAAGGACTGCAGTTCTTGAAAAAGAACCAGGGTGGCGCACTGGGCAAAGGTTTCAAAGCTAAGTCGGGTTTGCCCGTGATCAACATACCTGGATGTCCGGCGCATCCAGACTGGGTGACACAGATCCTTGTCGCGGTGGCGACAGGGCGCGCGGGTGATCTTTCCCTCGATGAATATCAACGTCCCAAAACGTTCTTCCAGAGTTTTACGCAGACTGGATGCACGCGCAATATGCACTTTGCTTACAAAGTTTCGACAACACAATTTGGACAGAGGAATGGTTGTCTCTTCTATGACCTTGGCTGCCGTGGACCGATGACTCATTCGCCTTGCAATCGCATTTTGTGGAACAGGCAGTCGTCAAAAACAAGAGCCGGTATGCCTTGTCTTGGCTGCACCGAGCCTGAATTTCCTTTCCACGATCTTGCACCCGGCACTGTTTTTAAAACGCAGACCGTTATGGGTGTGCCGAAAGAACTGCCAACAGGAGTGGAGAAAAACTCTTATATCAAATACACGGGAGCAGCTAAAGCCGCAGCGCCGAAATGGGCTGAGGAAGATATGTTCGTAGTTTGATCTCACGACGCGAGGAATAACAAATGGCGGGAACGACCCAAACACTAGACATCTCTCCAGTAGGGCGTGTCGAAGGCGACTTAGACGTGCGAGTCGACATTGAGGATGGCGTGGTAGTAAACGCCTGGACTCAAGCTGAATTGTTTCGCGGATTCGAAGTGATTCTTCGCGGCAAAGATCCTCAGGCTGGTCTAGTCGTCACACCCCGTGCTTGTGGGATTTGCGGCGCTTCACACCTGACGTGCGCCGCCTGGGCGCTTGACACAGCGTGGGCCACAGAAGTGCCTCGTAATGCCATTCTCGCCCGAAATATCGGACAGCTCTCGGAGAGTTTGCAAAGCCTGCCCAGGCATCACTATGCTCTTTTCATGATCGACATGGTGAATAAGAACTACAAAGACAGTAAGTATTTTGAAGAGGCAGTGCGCCGCTATTCTCCATTTACCGGTGTCAATTATGAAATAGGTGTGACGCTATCGGCACGACCTGTCGAGATCTACGCGTTGTTCGGCGGTCAATGGCCGCACTCCAGTTACATGGTGCCAGGCGGCGTCATGTGTGCTCCGACTTTGACTGACGTAACCCGTTCATGGGGCATTCTTGAACATTTCCGCAAGAACTGGATCGAGCCGGTTTGGCTTGGCTGCTCGATGGAACGTTACGAGGAGATCAAAACTTACGAAGACTTTTTGAATTGGCTCGACGAAAAGCCAGAGCATGCCAATTCAGATCTCGGAATGTTCTGGAAGATGGGCATAGACACCGGGCTTGATAAGTTTGGCGCCGGTTGCGGACGCTATGTCACCTGGGGCTATTTGCCGCACGAAGACAAGTATCAGAAACCGACTATCGCCGGACGAAATGCTGCTATGTGGATGCCGAGCGGCACCTATGATGCGGCTACCGATACTCACAGACTGATGGAGCAGGGTTTCTGCCGCGAAGATATGCAGCATGCCTGGTATGAAGAAACCGGCGCTACGCACCCGTTTGACCGCGTCACCAAGCCGATCGCGAAGAACGCACCTGATTTCGATGGTAAGTATTCCTGGGCAACCGCTGTATCGCACCAGGATCTGGGTCGCCTTGAAGCCGGTCCACTCGCCAGACAGCTTGTGTACGGCGGCAGTCACACCGAGAGCTGGCAGCATCGCGATGGGCTTGTGCTAGACATGTACAAGAAAATGGGTGGCGCCAGTGTCCTTTTGCGACACTTCGCCAGGATGCATGAATTCAAGGCAATCTATCGCCACATCGAGCATTGCCTGCGTGAGTTCAAACTCAACGACCCCTGGTACATTAAGCCGAAGGAGAAAGACGGCCAGGGATGGGGCGCTACAGAGGCGATTCGAGGTGCTTTGTGTCATTGGATCGATGTTAAAGATGGGAAAATCAAAAACTATCAGATCATCGCACCGACAACCTGGAACGTAGGTCCGAGAAATTCTGCCGGCGTCCGTGGTCCGATCGAAGAAGCTCTGGTCGGCACACCGATCAAAGATATTTCTGACCCTGTGGAAGTTGGTCATGTTGCTCGTTCGTACGACTCGTGTTTGGTCTGTACCGTGCATGCTCATGACGCCAAAACAGGAGAAGAATTAGCCCGGTTCCGCACCGCCTGATTGACAGGCAGAGGTCCACAGGTTCATTTTCAAATGCAAAGCGCCGGCAAAATTTGATTTTAGCCGGCGTTTGTTCGAGAGGTTTTGCGGTGACGGAAGCATCTGACAGAGAATTGTTGGAACGTATCACCAGGCTCCTTAAGGGCGGCTTAAAGACGATTACCGAACCCGTGCCCGAGGATAACAAGCAGTTTGATGTTATCGTGGCGCAATTGGCTGAGATACCCACGTCTGATCTCGAACAAAAGCTCGTTGTCTCTGGGTATCTCGATCATCCTGTCGGCGACATGCGTTGTCTGGAGTGCATGTATTACCTGAGCCACCGCAAATGGTGCCATTTGCCCGAAATCGACCTGCCCGCTGAACCCGACTGGTGGTGCAGATTGTGGCGCATTTGAAATAATACTGTTGCCTGCTCACCAGCGCGTGCAAAATTGAACGAGGTTTATGTGTTAAGCATTATCGGTTGCGGAAATACGAATCGGGGTGACGACGGCGCTGGTATTTATGTGGTACGGCAGTTGAAAACCAGACTGCCCGCGGCTGCCAGCGACAATGTGAGAATCTTTGACGCTGGCACAGGTGGCATGGATGTCATGTTTCAAGCTCGCGGTAGCAGTTCCTTGATTATCATCGACGCGAGTCGCAATGGTGCAGAGCCGGGAGCGGTTTTTCAAATACCCGGCAAAGAATTGGAGTTGAAACACACTCCCTCTTTTGGACTGCATGACTTCCGCTGGGAC
The DNA here is from genome assembly GCA_036702955.1 of Drouetiella sp. Classification (GTDB taxonomy): domain Bacteria; phylum Cyanobacteriota; class Vampirovibrionia; order Obscuribacterales; family Obscuribacteraceae; genus PALSA-1081. The sequence continues at coordinate 17,657 of DATNPY010000043.1, forward strand.
CATGCGCTCTACGCCGGGCGTCAAATTTTTAAAGAGGAGTTCCCGAAAGACGTGCAGGTGTTTCTTATCGAAGCGGCTAATTTAGACTTTGGTCTTGAGCTGACAGATGTTGTAAAGGCAGCAGCTGACAGGGTTGTAAAAACAATTCTGGAAGATTTGATTCCTTCTTCCAGTCAATCAAATCAAAAAATGCAAGCGTCTGGCTCTGCGCTGGAGAATAAGTTGGGATGAGCCAGATGACAGAAACAATTTCCATTAAAAATGGCAACTTGTATGTAGACTGCCATCTGTACGAAAAATTCTTTGCCGGAATAGAAACCGTTGCGCTTCTAAAAAAGGAGGACGGTTTTTTGTTGATGCCTGTTTTCAACCAGGCTAGTGGAGGGCGCTTGATGAAAATGCGTAACACGGCAGGCGACCGGGTTGTGACGGCGACTGATTTTTTGCAACAGTTTGATCTCGTCCAGCACGATGTAAGAGGTTTTCCCGCCTCATGGGACAGTGCTGCTGCTGCTCTCTTTGTTGACCTGAGCAACCCTCTAAAAAGTTGAGTATTTGAATGGATTTGACCATCCCGATAGTCATAGGAAATGCCTTCGCTCTGGGACTCCACCACGGTGTCGACTGGGACCACATCGCAGCCATTGCCGATATCGTTGGAACGGCAAATCTTTCAGCCACCGCTGATGGTGGCGCTATCCGTGCCGTTGGTGGACGCTCCGACGTTGCCCTTAAGCTCGCCTGGTGCTATTCGTTTGGGCATGGCATGATTGTTTTGCTGCTTGGCCTGGCGGCTCTCATTTTCGCTTCAGTGTTGCCCTCATGGATAGATCCCTTCATGGAAAAGGCAGTTGGAGTTACACTTTTGCTTTTGGGCTTGTGGATCTTCTATTCACTGAAAGAGTTTCAGTCGTCTTCCCCTGCCGAATTCGTATGGCAAAGCCGATGGATGTTTATCGCAGCGAAAGTGCGGAAACTTTGTAGCCGTTTAAAGGGCGATAAGACAACTGAATCCGATCACAATCGGCGATACAATGGCGCCACTGCATTTGGTATTGGTGCTCTTCATGGCTTCGGCGCCGAGACTGGCACGCAGGTGCTTGTCATTGCGGCAGTGGGAGGCGCTGCTAATCAGTTTCTTGGTGTCACCATTTTGCTTTCTTTCATAACAGGTTTGCTTGTATCAAACATACTGATTGCTCTGGTCGCTAGTGCTAGTTTTTCCAACTTTACGAAAATCAGACCACTTTTTATAGCTACCAGTGTGATCACGGGCATATTCAGCCTCATTGTCGGCACAATCTTCTTGTTCGGGCAAGCTTCATTCTTACCCAGCTTTTGATCTTTCAAGTTTTGCTCCTGCGATGAATTCAGTTTCCTTCTTCGCCTGTTCAATGGTTCCAGTCATCGCTGAAAAAGCTGAAAAAGCCATGAGAACGGGTTGAAAAGTGCTGAAAAAGGCCAAAAAAAAACTGAAAGTGCCAGGGAATATATGTTGAGAGTAGAGCAGGCAGACTGTCAATCTGCCCACTCTATCTCAAAAAACTTGCTAATCCACTAGCCTGATTCAGCGCTGCCCGATCATTTTGAAAGGATCGAGAAGCGTTTCCAGCTGCTCTTGAGGCAGAGATGTGCGGCGCAGTGCCACTGTGAGGATTGATTCGCCGGTCTGCGCAGCCTCGTGGGCAATGCTTGCGGCGGTATCGTATCCGATGGCAGGCACAAGCGCAGTTGCCAGCATCAACCCGGTGCGAACGAGCTCGGGACCCCTTCCAGTCGCCGTGATGTCTTCCAGGCAGCGCTCTCTGAAATTGTCGCAAGCCGAAGCGAGAAGCGTGATCGACTGCAGCAGGTTGTACGCTGCCACCGGTTGCATGACGTTCAGCTCGAAGACGCCCGATTGCCCTGCATAGGTAATCGTGGCGTCGTTGCCGATCACCTGAGCCGCCACTTGCAGAAGCGATTCGGCGATGACCGGGTTGACTTTGCCTGGCATGATTGAGCTGCCCGGCTGCACTTCAGGCAGCGCGATTTCGCCGAAACCGGCGCGTGGACCGCTGCCCAGCCAGCGAATGTCGTTGGCTATTTTGATCAGACTGACGGCCACGGTCTTGAGAATGCCGCTGACTTCGACGACCTCGTCCAAGGTGCTTTGCGCCTGGAAGTGGTTGTCGGTCTCGCGAATCGGGAAGCCGAGCTGCTTCGAGAGCTTGAAGCAAACCTGCGCCGCAAACTGAGGATGCGTGTTGATGCCGGTACCAACTGCGGTGCCGCCGAGCGCGACCTGGGAGAGTCGTTCGCAGGCGTGTTCAACGCGCGCGATAGCTCGCTCGATTTGCCCGGCATAGCCCATGAACTCCTGCCCCAGCGTGATCGGCGTGGCGTCTTGCAGGTGCGTTCTGCCTGTCTTGATCACCGGCATGAACTCAGTCGCTTTGCGCACCAGGCAATCATGCAGCAGCCTCAGGGCCGGCAGAAGTTGCCCGTGAATGTCGATCAGTGCAGCGATGTGCGTGGCGGTAGGAATGACGTCGTTGGACGATTGACCGTGGTTGACGTGGTCGTTGGGGTGGATGAGATTGCGATCGACCCTTTTGCCACCGAGAATCTCACGGGCGCGAGTGGCGATCACTTCGTTGGCGTTCATGTTCGTCGATGTACCCGAGCCGGTCTGAAAGACGTCGACCACGAAGTTGTGGTCGAATTTTCCGCTGGCAACTTCGCGTGCGGCTTTGCCGATCGCGGCTGCCTGACTGGCATCGATGGCTCCCTGCCGTTTGTTGACCTGGGCTGCGCACAACTTGATCAAAGCGAGCGCCCGAATGAACGATCGCGAGAAACGCAGACCGCTGATAGGAAAGTTTTGAACCGCGCGTTGCGTACTGGCGCCGTAATAGGCTTCAGCAGGTACCCGCATGGTTCCCATGGAATCTCGTTCGAGACGAGTTTTGATTCTTCCAGACATATGAGATACCTCTCAAAGTTTGATCTGCTCGAACATCCGGTCGATGTCTAAAGTAAAACAGTCGATCGATGACCGACTTTGTGACAGCTCGAATGCAGAGTGGCTTGAAGCGAAAAGGTTTTGGAGGACCTGGACGGTAAATGTAAAGACGCGTTGAACCTAACTCGATTGAGGTCGCATCTTCAATCTCAAGAGCAAAAGTAATCATAAAGATTTCGATGCTACGTGGATAATAGGTAAGCTAGCCACGCAAGCTCGCGCACACACTAAGGCGAAAAGCACTGCTGTATGACTAAGACATATCGACTCAAAGCAATGGTTTTCGTGCGCATGCTCTCCGAAATCACTTTGTTCGTAGTCTTCATGGCATTACCTGTAGTGCTATTTTCTCTTGGCAAGTTTATGCAATTGTCAATACCAGGACGAGCGGTGTTCGTAACGCTCGCAGTTCTGGGGATGTGTTTGCTGCCTTTCTATGGGTTTATTACCTGGCAGGTTCGTCTTGACTCATCTGGTATCACATGTGTTTCACTTTTCAAGAAGCAGTTTTGTGAGTGGACGACAGTGCGAGGCTTATCGCGCCGGTCTAGCTGGAACTGGCTGCGATATGTAATAGAAACCCGCGACGGCGAAATTTCATTTCCTGTCATGCTGAGAAATTGCGATGAACTAGTCGACACAATAAGAAGTTGCTTGCCAGCCGGAGGCCCTGCTTCACGCGGCACAACCAAATTGTTCCAGCACGACAAGGTTTCAGCGATGTGGCAGCTCGCGCAGGTAGTTTATGGTTTCGTTTTCATTGCCATCATCTGGACGTTTTTCGGCACCTTGCATGTCAAAAGCAGCTCCGATTGGTGGCTTCTCTTGAGTTTTGCTGTCGTCGCCACGGCGGTGCTTTTGTGGCGCACGGTCGTTATCGCTTTGATGCCCCTGAGAATTCAGATCACACCAGACAAACTGCTAGTGAAAAACTTGTTTTTCGAGAGAGGCTATCTCTGGAGTGACTTGCGTGGTATCAAACCGTCCTCACCATTTTTGCCGGAAGGGTATACGATAAACACCCCAAAAATGTCATATCTGGTGGGTTCTAATATGAACGCCGCCGATGAATTACAAGAAATTCTGGTGGCAAAAATTCCAGCGAAAGAGAAAAACGAGAAGGTTGAGCACTGAATCTGGTGCTTCAGACCGGCTGGATCATTTTTCCGTTCATTTCAAAAAACTTGGCGATCATGCGCCTGTGCCATTCGAAGGCTATATTGGCAGGTAGTTCGTCTTGTTTGAATGCGCCGACGTCACTGGCGTCGTCACCAGGCACCATTTCGCCGGTGGCAGATTCGGCGGCGTAAAAGAGAATAATTACGTTGATGCCGCGACCTGGGGCTGTTGCTTTGAGCAGCTTCTGGTTGTGTATGTTTAAACCGGTCTCTTCAAAAACTTCCCGTGCCGCAGATTCGTCAGGATCTTCATGCCCTTCGATGAATCCACCGGGCAGGCACCAGTCTCCGATGTAAGGCTCGAACTTGCGCTTTACCAGCACGATTCCGCCGTTCATCGGTACAAGCGTCGCGGTCACTGGTTTTGGATTGTCCCAGTGAACGAACTCACATGAGATACAGACGATGCGATCTCGACCACCGATTTCGGTGATCTTCACAGTGCTTGAACACAGCGGACAGCAAATCAATGGGTCAGTTCCGGCTCTTGGTGATATCACGGATTGTAACAACCAGATTGGGGCGTTGCGGCTACGGAAAATAGCCTAACCATATTGAATCAGATGTGAGGCAAAAGTTCTCCCCCTACAGATCGGCTTAAAATGCCAGTCTTCGCTGTTTTTCCTTATGGGGCTTATCTTTAGCAAAATATTTCGATTTGAAATTTGCAAATAAATCTCTGATAACTGCCCGATATTGGGTTTACTTATTTCGTTACGCTGTTAATATGTCCGCAGCCACTCTGGGATTTATAGTGCCGTTATGACAACGTCTTATGGCACGAACTAGAAAGAAGAATCGACTTAGTACGCTTCGCTCTGCCCCCAGTCCGCCGTAACCCTCTTCGATGAGGCTAGTAGGAGTCTGTCATGAATTCGGGATCCCTTGGTAATCGCTCTGCGCGGCAACCCAAACAATCTTCAAACGCAAATCAGCCGGCGCTCTCAATCAGACCTAGAACAAAAGTCGGCGCACAACAGCCCGGTAGCTCCAATCAATGCACTAACGGCATTTGTCAGTTATCTTGGAAACCCAGTCAGACCGATTTGAAGCTGCCGGATAGCCCGGGAGCCTAGGCGGTTTGAAAATTTAGAGCACCGCGCGTGATACCTGTACGGTTTGCGCGCTTTTCCAGCATTTCGTTCCTTGAGTGGATTCGAGCCCTACCTGAAGGGGAAGTTGCCGAAGATAAATCCTCTTGACCAGCCTCTATTTACGGGCGTCATGGGTGGATAGCCGCCTCCGCCATAAGGTTGCCGGCGCGGCGTGGGTCTCATGGCGATAGTGGAACGGTCGTTAATTCGTTCGTAAAGTGCCATGATCGTGTTTCGATCTCGCTCTTTCAAGAAGGGCGTCTGATTTGCATTCAAGACAGGAAACATGATATCGCTGGCGGTGCTGGAATGTCCTTGCAATCCAAGTGCGTGACCGATTTCATGCAGGCAAGTTTTGTATATGTCGGCGTTTGAAAATGGGCGACCGAACAGGCAGGTGAGCACCACTACGTGTGCTCTCACGATGCGCCCATCGGGAAAAAACGGGCTGCGCTGAATTGTCGTTTGTGTTTCGCCGGCTTCTACTCCGCCGCCTTTAGGACGGGCTTCAGCAGTCCAGGAGCAGATGATGTTTGCTTCGACTGGAGAGTTGACTTCGACCCAGGTCAATGCGGAGTTGGTGATTGATTGCCACTCGTTGAAAGCGCGACGAATGTAGTCTTGATATCCGTCAATATAGCCGGGAGTTCCCGTGCCATCTTCGATATAGACTCGCAGCGGCATTTGATTCAGAGGCCAGGTAAAGTTGCCCTGTTGAGTGACGTCAGCCAGGTAGTTGCTCGCATTCAAGGCGCTGCTTGATTGAGTTTCTGGCTGAGGAAACCCTGCCGCGTAAGCGTAGTCAGGCAAGGTTGTGGTTATGTTTTGAAGAGCGAAGAACTGTGCAAAAACGGCGCAGAGCGCGAGGTACAAAAACGCACCAAGCGCTTTGGGCAAGGAGATTTTTTGCATATGTGATTTGTTTTCCAGAAGAGATGAGTGAATGCTAAAGGCTCAGCCATCCTTCTCTGGCTGCGCCTCTATAGATCCATTGACATCGCGGATTCTCGTTTGTTCCCTGAGTACATGACTGTCCTGGAGATCACCGGATGCCTTGCATACATTGGCTGTCCTGGAGTTCACAGGATGCCTTGCATAGACGGCATTGCTCCTGAGCAAATCGACAGCGTTAGCGGTCGTCGGTCGTGCACCAGTCGTGGTGCATACTATACAAAGTAGGAACTTAGGAGAAAGAAAACAGCTTGAGGTCTTGCGACCCCAAGCTGCTTCCCGACAGTTCAGTGGACTACTGAAATCAGGCCATCCGTTTTGAGATGGTTCTTGAATGAGCTGATTCTGACAGTCGAGTGAATTCTGTCTTCCTTTTCAGATGCCGGTTACTTCCGTCCGAACATGCTGTTCCAGGCATCCTGAGCCAGCTTCCATGCGCCGACGAGGAGACCGATGAACCACAGCCAGACAGGCTTGAGCCAGCCGAAAAGGAACTTGACGATCGGAGCGAGGAAGTCGCGCACCGCCTTGAAAACGGTGAAGAACGTGTTCCAGCACCAGGAGTGGACGCCGTCCAGGACAGGCAGGAGCCAGCCGGTCAGGAGCGGGTCCGCGACGTATCGAACGCCGATAAAGGCGAGCGGGTAGACGATCAGGTACGTCAACGCCGCGACGACGAAGCCGAAGGGCACCGCAAAGCCGTAGCCCAGAGGTTGCGCGCCGACCACGAGTCCGCCCAGCACCACTGCCGCGATCAGCGACGAGATAGCACCGACCAGCTCGAGACCAGCCTTGACGAGATACTGACCACCGGCGATGTAGGTGATGGCCGTGCCCGCAGCTGTTGCCGTGATGGCAAGCCAGGGGTGACCGACCGCGAAACTCGTGAGCAGGAAGTGCAGACCGAAGCCCGCAGCCGCCGTCACAAGCAGGTTGGTGATGTGCAAGACGAGCTTGTCGTACGGGCGCTCGTCGTTGTAGGCGAAGCGATAGACCTTCTCGCAGCGATCGACGAGCTTGTCGAAACGCTTCCAGACGCGCTCATGACCTGCGTGCAGAGCCTTGCCCAGTCCGTTCGTGAGAATGGAAACCACAGGCAACTTGCTCACCCAGCGGTAACCCGCGTAGACGACCGGGAAGAGCACGAAGAAGACAGGCAGCGCCGCCAGCACGCCGGAGATGACTGCACCGTAGTTGCCGTAGATGAAGCCGGCGTTGTGCCAGCCGAAGCCGGCCGCAACGCCCGTGCCGGCAGCCAGCAACCCACCGATGACGACGTTGCCGCCGTCCCAGTCGAGGGCCTTGCCCGCCAGGGTGTAGGTCAACGCCAGGACGACCACGACGGATGCAGCCGTCGCGACAAGCGGCAGAGCGATGGCGCTGCACAGCCAGGCGGCGCCCCAGCCGGCAGCAGCCGTCAGTGCGATGTTCGTGCCTTGCTGGAACAGATGCCGTGAGCCCGTTTCCTTCTCGTCGTAGACCGACTCGACCAGGGGCTTGAATGTGTCACGCACCCAGGCGAGCAGCCGATCGCTGAACAGAAGCACGAACCACGGGAAGGCGTAGGCTGTGCAGAGCACGATGCCCACGGCGGTGGCGATGAGAGTGGTGACGAGGCTCAGGCCGAGGTAGCCCGCCACGACCGGAGCACCACCAGCGATGGCGGCGACGCTGAGCGTCAGACCAAGCGCCGGCACCTTGCCGTAGCGCAGCCACTTGCAGACCACATCGGCAAGCAGGGCGAAGACGAGCACGCCAACGACCGCACCGGCACCAGTGGCGACACCAGTGAAGATGGGGATGCCGGCTCCGAAAGCAGCCACCCACTTGTAGCTCACGTAGCCAGCCCAGCCGCTTGCGGCGACGGCACTGGGGTAAGTGAGCACTTCCAGAACGCGCTGGAAGAAGGAAGCCTTGCGTTCCGGCGCAAGCAGTTTCGACCAACCCGAGTCAGCGCCGGGCAGGGCACGAGCGAAGTCGACCAGGCCCGAGGCGACGCCTTCGAAGTTCTTGCGAGCGAAGTTGTTGATTGCCTTCCACAGCTTCTCGAACATCTTCACCACGGGACGCAGGAAGATCATCCAGAGAATCGGTGTGACGTAGCCGGCGGCGGCCAGGAAGCTGATGAAGCCTCCCACTCCAGATGCCAGCAAGCCGTAGCCGAAACTGTGTACCAGGTTATATCCGGAGATGGCGCCGTAGATGGAGCCGATCAGTCCGAACAGGCTGAAGCCGATGTAGTCGAGCGAGTCGTTGTAGACGCGCTTGTAAAGCCACTTGGCGCCCTCGTAAGGGCCGATGAAAACGATGGCGAGGAAGACCATGACGATCTTTCCAAGCAACCATCCAATACCGCGAAGGATATCCATACGTTAGTTCCTCTCTCAATTTCCGCGGTTGCCCACACAAACGTCGCCCCACGCAGGCAATGTCAGTGTGAGCAATTTCAGGAATTTGACGGTTGAAGACAACCTGATTCTTCGGTCAGGTCGATGATGCGAACGATGGCAGAAGCTCGTCGTTCGCGTTGTGCTTCGGCAGCAGGTACAACTTCACCCTCAGGTCGAAGAGACCTTTTGACTTATCGTGATAGTCATGATTTGTAGAGGGTGTTGAGTTGATCTGCTGACGAAGGTGAAGAAAAAAAGTGACTCTTTAACCTAATGCTCCACAGAGGTGGGATTCAATCGATGTAAAGCAGAAACCTTGCTCATCTTCGCCAGGTCAAATTTGGATTTCAGTTAGCTTCCACTGGCCTGCGGCAATTTGCGCTTCACAAAAGACAGAAATCTCGCGCTAGCTATCGGTTATGGCTACTTAATGAGCCAGCGGTCAGGCTGATTGCTACGGAGTGTACTGAGTGTCGTTGTAAGCAAACTGACTGGCTGGCGAATTCTGTCTATCTCTCAAGTCGGCGTATTTCAACGATGATGCGGTCGCCCCGAAAGAGTTGTTTCTCCAGTCGGTGAGGGACATCGCTCCTATTGCAGTCCAGCTTGCGCCCTTAGGTTGTGGAGTCACGTCTACGATGCGACCGTCGATGCGTCCCAGATTGGCAGGGTCGGCAATTGGAGCACCGTCGGCGCCGAGCTGAATCTGGTGTGACAACACTCCTGAGTCGAGTCTGGTTTTTCCACTTAAATAGTCGACCATCAAGCGTGGTTGACTCAAGCCCAGTCCGCGTTTGACCACGCCGCTCTCATCGACAAACTTGGGAGTATTTACGCCTGTTTCTGTGCCGAACAAGGTGTGCAGACCATTTACGCGAGCTTGTTTCAACGCGTCCCCGGTGGTGTCTGAAGTAATCCCCAGCATGTCATCATAAATTCCCGACTTAGCCCATTTGTCGATAGGGTGGAAAAGTGTGCCGATCTGGTATTGCTCTCCGGCATCAAGCTTCTGCCACGAACCTGGCTGATTGCCTGTGCCCGGCTTCCAGATTTCGATATTCTTGATGCGACCACCAGCTTCAGCCAGCTGGCCGTTTTCGGCTCTGATAGCGGGTTGAGTTAAATCGATGTGATAGCGCATGCCGCTTGTTTGCACGAAGTTGCCCGAATAATCTGGGCGTTCTTCTGAAGCTGTTTTGAACAGATTTCCAGCGAAGCTCTTGATGCGACCAAAGGTGCCACTTCCAGCCACTTCGGGCGCCGGCATATCTTGAACGCCAAATTCCAGCGCGCGGCGAATCGCTTCACCGTTCATGGTGGCAACAGTCAACTCAGAGGAGTTCTCACCGTTGCAGAACAAATTGGCAAAGTGCCAGCCTGAGAGATCTGTCCCCCCAGGAATGGTTTTGCGGATGTCTCCAGAGTGTTTCAAGAATGCGTTCAGGCGCACATCAGATCCATTGGTGGCAAGGTGGTCGTTGATGCCGGCATGCAGCCCGTCTGAAACGAGGGTGCCCAGTGTGGTTTGTTTGGCGCGCACTGATTCGACTGAGAATTCGCCACCTGTTGAAACGTTGCCGTAGCCTTCGGCGCCACGCAAGCCGGTTACTCTTGCGTAGAAAGGCTGCTGCTGCAGATATTCGACAATTTCAGGTTTTTCAGCGACTTTTTCGGTGAGCGGAATCAAACGTCCGCTGCTCAAGTACTTATCGACCTGACCGGAATTCGGCTTGAACGCCAGCTCCAGTTGTCCAAGCCACTTCATGTCGTTGCCGGCTTGTACTACAGGAACGTTCCAACCGTTGTTGCCCTTTACCCAGTGAGGCACAGGCTGTGCATCGTGTGAGTGGGCTCCGATGATGGCGCTCAGACCTTCAACTTCTTTGGCAAGTTGCACGTCCTGACCGCGACCGAGATGAGAGACGAGAATAATTTTGTTGACGTCGGCATTGGCAGGGTCGGCTTTCAGCGAATCGATAGCCTTTCGCGCTGAATCAATGTAGCGCTCGGTCAAAGTGGTCGTTTCACGGGATAGTCCCGGATTGACCTGCAGTCCCATCGGGTCGATTTCTTCTGTGACCAGACCAATGTAACCCACACGCTCCGGTCCGTTCGGTCCAGTTATCGTGCGCACCAGATATGGTTTAACGATTGAATCTTTGCCGGTGCCGACGATGTCGCCCTGCAAGATTGCCGGGTCAAGTCCGGCATCGCTGAAGACTTTTGCATACTTAGCTAGTTCTGCTTTGTCGAACGAAACGTTGGACACAACCGTGTTGACTGCTCCAGTTTCGTTTTCTATGAGCTTCGCGTTTCGCAGCCATTCCGTGATGCTCGCAGCTTTATCGACGGCGTGGTTGCCCATCGTGCGAGCGGTAGGATGCATAGCTTTCTCGAGAGTTGTGTTTTCCACCAGACCGTTGAAAGTGGAAGCGTCGATCTCAGTGCCGCCAAACTCGTCGCCTGCATTGATGAAATGGGTTGTAATGCCTTTCTTTTCTGCTTCGGCGGAAATTCGATCTGCCTCAGTGGCCATTCTCGCCCATGGGTGACCGCCCCTGTCGTTGACGAGCGAGCTGTGGACATCGTTGACGTGACCGATGTTCAAACGAGTCGGCTCGATGTCGCTCGGCATGAACTTTGCGCGCGCATAACCGGCGACGTCGGCGCGATTGATGATGGCAGTGAAGGTGCCGCTCAGCACTCCGCCTGTCGCACCACCGATTGCGGTGTCGACTGCGACATCTTTAAGTACACCTGTGATCGCGCTGGGGTCACCTTTAGTGATCTCGCCCCAGTGGTTCGACATGCTGTGCGGAAGGCTGTATGCGAATGTACCGGCACCGCCTCCGACCACGCCTCGCATAATGTTGGCTCTGAACTTGTAGCCCAGGTCGCTCTCGAACATGCGGAAGCCAGCTTCACGTAGCTTTGCCGCGTCCTCCACCTGCCCCAGAGCTTTGAGACCGACGCGCTCCGCGTACGCTTTGCTCGCTCCGGTTTCGGCGATTGCTCCGATGCTTCCTGATAATCCGTTTGCTGCGCCCCAGGCCAGGTCTTTCCAGGATGTGTCGCGTTCTGATTTGTCACAGAGAACTTCTTGCAGTCCTGCCTTCACTCCATAGTTCGTCAGGCTCCCTGCCAGTGCCGAGCCCGCCAGGGCAACGACACGACCGTATGATGTGTGACTGAGAAGAGAGTAAGTTACAGCGCCTGCGACACCGCTGGTAAGGGTGCCTGCCACGTCACTGACTATGTGACCGAGACTGTTGGACGGTTCCGTCTTGTTCTGCTCTGGCGCGGTGCCCAAAAACTTGTGGGTAGCTTCGAACAGCTTTGCTGAAGCGTCGGGCCCTGGTTGAGCAGGAATAGCGGCAGTAGTTGAATCGCTGGGTGTTTGTGGAGGAGCCATGCTGAACGAGCCCTTCTTTAAAATCTGTCCACTCACGCTTGCAGGTGAGATGGCTCTGGTGTCTCTTCAAACTTTACTGAGCAGAGTTGAAATATTTGCGAGACAAGATTACTAAACTAGTTTTTGTTCCTCCTGACAATGTGGAAAACCGCAAGCCCCTGCTACAACCTTGTCGTCACACCGCTTCGATGCTGCGGGGCAGAGCGCTGCCCGCGCGCTCAGATCTGTTCGAAAAGGTCGATTGTGTCTGCGATTACAGACTTCGCGTCCGTAACGACTTCAGCCGTGACGTTGGGGCGAGCCAGAAAATCGAACCAGGCAGAAAGATCAACGAGACGAATTAATCTTTGCCAGTCATCCGGAAGTTCGCCGCCGTTTTTTCGATAGGACTCGACCAGCGCTCTGGCAAAATTTTCCATTGAACCGAGCGGCGGCCTGAGCAAGTTGCCGAAATCAAAAAGCGGGGTGCCGCTGAATGCAAATTCCCAGTCGAGAACGGCGGCGACTTCCCAACCTCTGCCGACATCGTGAACGAGAATATTCGAGCCGCCAAAATCTGAGTGAGTCAAGCAAGGCTTTGCCTTCCATTCGTCCAGGAGGGGACCGCACTCGGCTACGAAGTTGAAGATTCTTTCTGTGAAATCGTCACTTAGATGGGTGGCGCCGTTTTTCTCAATCAAACATTCTCTGGTAAAGGCGAGCATACCGGAGGCGCCGATTTGCAGCGGCTCTGCGACTTTCAGTTTGCTGTCCAGCATGCCGGTCTGCGGGAACTTGAAGCTATGAATAGCTTGCATGACCTGCCCGAGCGAGCCAGCCAGTTGCAGCATCTCTTTGCCGGAAAGCTTATTCCAGACCAGCTCGAAGCGGGGTGCATCGAACCATTGCATGATTGCGTAAGGAACTCCGTTGACCGGGTTCGTGCTGGAAAAGTGGAAAAAATCCGGAGTGGGCACCTGATCATGAATGGCACTGTTGATGCGGAATTCTTTTTCGGCCTGACTGCCGTCTCTGGTCCACAACCGCACCATTACTGGTGCTTTCTGATCGTGCATGACGACGCGAATATTTGTATTGGCGAGACCGCCGCTTGCAAGCTGGCTGTGCAAAATCCGCGCTCCGGGAAAGGCTGGCTCAAGAAGTTTTTGCAGCTCGCTGTCGTGCAACTTGAGCTGTTGTTCGGCTCTCGACCAGTTTTCTCTCATTACTGAAGCTCTTTGTAAGTTGGCTTGCCTTTCGAAAATAAGAGTTGGCGCGCGAAATCGAGGTCGAGAATCGCACCTGTATTTGTTCTTTCAGCCTCGGCGAGATTGCAGTCACGCAATGCCATCATCGACTGCTCGTAAAATCTCAAGACAGCATCCAGCCTCTTAGTGGCGTGAATGTCGTTTTCGCTGCGATTTTGTATCAGCCGCTGCAGTTTCATAATTCTGGTTTTAAACTCGTTGACCCGTTGTGCTACCAGATCATGCTCTTCGTCGGCGGCGTCTTCAGCCGATTTCTCTTTGGCACTATCGCTGTGGAAAAGCTTCTCGGAAAGTGCGACTTGCATATTCATGGTCGTGGTTAATTTCTCGACCAGCTCGATTTCGTCATCGACAAAAGCTTGCACGGCTGTGTAAAAATTCTCCACTGCGCCGTCTAGATGCTTTGTGATGCGCAAGGAGACGGGGCGTGGAGACTCAAGCAGAGTCTCTTTCAAATTGCAGACACGGTCGACTGCATCTTTGATGCGCTTTGATTCTTTGCTTGTAAATTTCGGAATGTTTTTCAGGTCGACAATCGACTGACGATTATCGAGCTCAATCTGCCGCTCCAGCAAATAGAGCATGAGCAGCCCGCCTTCGGAGGTGCGTTGCGACATCTCGGGTTGACTTGTGCGCAGCATATCGACTGCGTCGTTGAACATCGTGACGCAGCCGACAAGATTCATGCGAATCGCTTCACCCACAACACAATTGCTGTATTCAACAGCCATTTTGGTTCTTGCAATTGCGCCCGATAGCATCAGGGCACTGTGTTCAGGAGTGTTCTCTTCAAAATTGGGAAGGAATTTTTTCTCCTGGGCAACGCTCAACTGTTGCTTGACCAGGTCCAGTCGGAAAAGCCCAAATTCGGTGCGACGTTTGCATTCTTCGATGTCGCCTTTGTATTCCGTCAGAGCTGACTGATATTCCTCCTCTGCTTTCAATAAATGTTTTTGCAGCAGGTTTTTAACGGCGTCGTCTTTGCCTTGAGTGACGTTGTTCAGCTCACTGATGGTGGACATCAATTGTTCGATTTTCGCCCTGGCGTTACGTCGTTCCAGCCAATTGGAAAACTGCTCGGGAAGCTGGAATGGCATCAGTTTGTCATGCCTCGACTGGCGGTTATTTCAGCCCGAACCCGCTGAAGCTCCTGTTCTAAGAACGCGAAGTGTTGTCTGGCTTTTTCCTGCCAGGATATGCCGATGTCGCCAAGCTCCAGATAATCGCTTTCACCGAGAATGTGCTCAATTGCTTCGGCATCTATGATTTGCCTGCCGAAGTCTGTATGCAGCCAGGCGATTCCCGCCAGCTCGAAGGCGCGCTGATACTCGTCTTCAAACAGTTTTTCGAAAGCGGCGTCGAGTTCTTCGCGAGCATTTTTGATGCAGTCTGCGACCACCGCGCTTTTACGATACGTTGTTTCTTCGTAGTCGGCGCTGAGTTTTGATAAAGCCAACTCAACTGTTGCCAGTCTGTTTTTGACCAGGTTTTTAGGAAAGTTTTGTTTGGCCAAGATCTGAAATTCGTTGCTTGAACCTACCGATCATCAGCTTATCACTGGGTTTTGAGTTGAGGAAGTTTGCTCACTACAAAATGTAAGATTGCGTCGAGTTGCAGTTCTAATTCCTGGATTCAGGCAGGATATTAAAAGCTGTAGTTGGAGTTCTGGATTAAAATTTGGGGGTTATCAATAGAATTAATATCAGAAAGTCGGGGTTTATTGGGTACAACTAAAGGGTGAGGCATTTTTAGTAAGGTATTCCAATGAGCCATATCGCAAACTTCCTGAACCTGCTCATGCAGCGGCTGTTTCCTGCCAAAATGGTGCCTGTGCCAATCGAACTACGCAATAACAGACCTCGACGCTAGACTCTTAAAAGATGAGTTCGAACGTATATCTGGTTTTCAGCGAGAAAAACCAGATGTTTGCCATTTCGTGCCCGGCCACGATTGGTTCAGATAGAAGCAGCGACGTTGTTCTCGAGCATCCGTATCCAGAGCCTATTCAGGTTTGCATAACCGAGTCTGATGGAAAGTATCAGGCGAAAATCGAGACAGGCTCATTTAAAGCCAGGTCAAAGATAGGAATATTTCCCATCACTGTCTGGACGACAATCAACGGAAAGCCATTGAAGACAGGGATGCCGCTGGAGGAAGGCGATTGTTTGAAGATAGGAGAAAACATGTATTGGTTCACTCTTAACGCGAACAATCCACCAGTCTAGTCGCGCCCGCTGCTTCCAGGGCGAACACCCCGCCACTACAGCACACCGGACATACAAACTTTATAGCTGACTCGAGCAGTTCTGGGTCTAGCTCGCTAAAGTGGCGCGCTCGTTAGTGCGTTGGCGTTTCAGAATTGAGCGGGCCTGAAAGTAGACTTTCTCAGCTTCAAAGTTGCGCTCTGTTTTTGCAAGCAATTTTGCGTAGTCTCTCAACGTATCTGCAAGTTCAGGATGTTCCTGCCCGAAGTGCATCTCTTTCAGGGTCAGAGCTCTGGTCAGAAGCGGTTCGGCATCTTTGTGGAAGCCCTGGTCGTAGTAGATCGTAGCGAGCATGTTCAGGCACGTGCCAAGCAGTGCACCGTCGTAAGGTCGGCTCTGTTCGAGCAGGAAGATCGCCCGTTGCACGGTTCGTTCAGCATTATTGAGTTTGTTTTGCGCTACCTGAACCTGTGCAAGATTTTTCAAATCGTATGCCAGACTTCTGTGGGTGCGCCCGAACATTCTTTCTTTTAAAGCCAGAACGCGCTCGTAAAGCCATTCTGCCTCCAGGTAGTTGTCATATTGCAGGTGCTTTACGGCCAGGCGTCTGTATGCTCTGACCAGTTCACCATATGCGGTGCCCAGAGCGGGCGACGGTTTGCTCTCGCTGATTGAACGAAGTGAACGAATCAAGCGTCGAGTGCGCATATCGAGTGCATTCCAAGACCTTTGATCTGCTTCGCCAAACGTTGAGTCTGACGCTACGGGCGTGTCGAATGTCTTAAAAAATTTGTTTATTGCACTGTGGCTGCCGCTGCCCAGCGTCATATCTGCACGACCTTGCGATGTTATCTTCGGCAACTGTAAAACTTCCAATTGCACGAGGGCTTCTGAAATCGAGGTGTTATGAGCTTCGACATACTGCAAACACTTTGCTGCCGCTTCGGTGCAGATGAACTTGTTTTCGACCATTTGCTGGAGGTTCAATGCACATTCAAGTAAAGGCGGGCTTATAAAGCCAAATCCGACCAGGAGCTGCCCGATTTTTCCGTTTGTATGCAGCCCTACTTCAAGGACATTCATAACGTCGGTGCGTGTGAGAATTTTGGCTCGCACCAATAATTCTCCCAGTCTGATGATTTTTGTATGGGGCGCGGCGCTATGTTGCTCGATCAAAGTGTCGGGACCGGCGGCGATCAGAGTCAGAGCCTGTTCGCGCGTCAGTAAGTCATCTCTGATGCGCAACTGTATTTCAAGGAGGTAATCCAGCAAATCTTCTGTGAGCAGATTGTTGGTCACTAAAATGCGGCCCAGCGGCAGACCCGTAGACAAGCTTTTGTCGAGTGCACTCTTGCACTGTTGCGCAGTCAGCAAGCCTGAATCTATGATCAACCCGCCCAGCCGATTCGTCGGAACCGGGGCTGAGTCTGCACCAACGGCCTGCAGCGCCTCTGCGAATGTCATTCCTTCTCTACAAGCTTTCTCCAGTGCTTTGCCGGCGGCTGCACTATCGATCGATCTGTCTCGGATTGCTGATTGTGCCTCGATTCCAGCAGATAGGTCGCTCAATTTGAGGCAGCCGGAAAGAACGAGAATTTGACCGAAGTGGAGATTTTTGTTGCCGGCAGTTTTGACCGCGTCATTGACTTGTTTGGCCGAGACAATGCCGGTTTTCGCCAGAAGGTCTCCCAGCCTTATGTCTGTTAGATATTTGCTCATGGGCGGGCTTTGATGGCGCAGGAACAGCGGGTCACCAGTTGCTAAGCATATAACGCGGCGTTCACCGTTGAGAGGAAATGTGCCTCTTTTAATTATCTTTGCCTGGCTCCTCTTGTGATCTTGTTCGGGCGCAGGCGTTGAGCTCGACTTAACTATGCTTCGTCTAGAGCGCCGCGGGGATGGCGTGGGGATATAGATGTGATAAGCTTGCGCGCACCGCCATAGTTTGTGACCGGCCGAGCCCGGAAAGGAAAGTGCGATGAAATTGAAATACGTAGTACTGCCAGCCCTTTTGTCTTTGTCGACAGCGCTGGGCGCCCTGGCCATCGAAAAGACGTCACTTTTCTTCTATGGACAAAATGAAGTGCACGGCGGTACCGCGATCGTTCGTGAAACTGCACACGTTGATGCTTACGGCGGAGCGAGCGTCGAGGCTCACGACCAGACTGTTGTCAACGCTTATGACACATGCACCGTCATCGCTTACGGACACGCCACGGTGTACGCCAACGCCGATGTGAAAGCCAAGTCTTTTGACAACAGCCGCACTTTTGCGCACAACAAAGCCGACATCGATGCGGCTGGTAACGCCTATGTGCAAGCTGATGGTCAGTCAGTGATCATGGGTCACGGCAACTGCAACATCACTGGTGCCGGAAACGCCACCATCAAGGTTTACGACAACTGCACGGTTTTTGCAGCTGGTCATTGCAAAGTTGAATGTTATGGCAACGCTTCGGTAATGGCGCTTGGCGACGTAACTGTAGTGGCCAAAGACAGCAGCTCAGTCAAATCCTACGGAAACACGACCGTTACTGCTAGCGACAGTGCCACTGTAGATGCCTATGATAATTCCAAAGTCACAGCTACCAAGACTGCAAAGGTCGAGGTGCATGACTCTGCTAAGAAGACAGTCGGCGGCTAGATTCTGGTCAAGCTTGTCGGGCGTGGATATGAATGAATAGTTGAGATTCACCCACCCGGTTGGTCCGTATAACGGCTAATGAATGTGAAAGCACGGTCTCAGACCGTGCTTTTGATTGTGCACTGTTCACCGTCTGTGGTGTTAGGAAGAGCACTTTTGAACGGCGAGCCCCAAAAACAACTTCGCGCCACACTTTGAAGGTGAAGCGCGAAGAATAGTTTTTAGTCTTGCTGCTTATGAAGCGTTGACTAGGCGACAGTGACGTCTTTGCAGAGATAGACGTCCTGGATGGCATTCAAAAGTTGTACGCCTTCCTTCATCGGTCTCTGGAACGCTTTGCGACCGGAGATCAAGCCCATTCCACCAGCGCGCTTGTTGATGACGGCTGTTGTAACGGCTTCCTGGAAGTCGTGCTTGCCGGAAGCGCCGCCTGAGTTGATCAGTCCCTGACGTCCCATGTAGCAGTTAACTACCTGGTAGCGGGTCAGGTCGATTGGGTGGTCTGAGGTCAATTGCGAGTAGACGAGTGGGTCAGTCTTACCGAACTTGAGAGCGTTGTAGCCACCGTTGTTTTCAGGCAGTTTTTGCTTGATGATGTCGGCTTCGATGGTGACGCCCAGATGGTTGGCCTGACCGGTCAGGTCAGCTGATACGTGGTAGTCGGTTTCGGCTGTCTTGAAGGCCGGGTTTCTCAAGTAGCACCAGAGAATGGTCGCCATTCCCAACTGGTGCGCTTCATGAAAGGCATGAGCCACTTCTTGAATCTGACGGGCTGATTCTTCCGAACCGAAGTAGATGGTGGCGCCGACTGCGGTGGCACCCATTTCCCAGGCTTGTTCAACGGCGCCGAACATGATCTGGTCATAGCGGTTTGGATAGCTCAAAAACTCGTTGTGATTGAGTTTGACGATGAAAGGGATCTTGTGTGCGTACTTTCTCGCTACTGAGCCAAGCACGCCGAATGTCGAAGCAACAGCGTTGCAGCCGCCTTCTATAGCCAGTTTGACGATGTTTTCCGAATCAAAATAGATTGGATTTTTGGCAAACGAAGCGCCGGCTGAGTGCTCGATGCCCTGGTCGACAGGAAGAATCGAAACGTAGCCTGTGTTGGCCAATCTGCCTGTGCTGAAGATATCCTGCAAAGCGCGCATGACGCGTGGGCTGCGGTCGCTCTGAACGAAGATATCATCTACGAAGTTAGGTCCCGGGATGTGCAACAGGTCTTTGGAGACAGTTTTGCACTCGTGTTGCAAATAATAAGAAGCTTTGCTTCCCAGTGCCTCTTCAATTTTTGATAGTTCTTGCATGACTGGCATAGTGCCGCTGCCTCCTTCTAGGTGTAGGCGAATACTTTCTCACTGAAATGGAAAGTATGACTCAAAACGCCCACATATATCAATGTTTCGGTTAAGAGTCGGTCAAATTTGTTGCGAAGAGGCGCGAATCAATGCTTGTTGACGCTGTCTTGAAAGGGTTGGGAGAGCTCGAGAAGCACTCCGCCCGTGCTTTTAGGATGAACAAAGGCGATGCGGGCGCCGCTTGCTCCCAGCTTCGGCTGCTCGTCAATCAGCTTTGTGCCTGCGTTTTTCAGGCAGTCGAGTTTGTTGACGATATTGTCTACACCGACACAGATGTGGTGGAGTCCGGGTCCGCGGCTGGCGAGAAATTTACCGACGGGTGAATCAGGCGATAGCGGTTCGAGTAATTCCAGATGGGTGTTGCCAAGGTCGAGTTTGGCGACTCGCACTCCCTGTTCGAGTACTTCCTCGATTTCGATGCATTCCAGACCGAACGAGTCTTTATAGAACCGCAGTGCTTCCTCCAGGCTCCGCACGGCAACTGCAATATGGTCGAGTCTGGTTTTGTTCATGGTCCAAATCCTGAGTATTTTTCGAAGAACTTATTTACAGGAGTGAAGACTCGATAGATGTTGGCTTCGTCGTATTCACGCCAGGTTCCCATCAATCGACAGGCTCGTTCGATCGTGTCGACCTGGTCGAATGGTGTCCATTCCTCACCCCGCCATTTGGGATTGTAATAGACGCGATTGAGGGCGTCAGTGAGGTTTACGGTGCGGTCAACATTGAGCACGTACGGTTGCCCATCTTCGCGAATCGGAAAATATTGTTGCTCTCCCGGTGGTGGCACTATTTTTGTGCGATCTGGCTGCGGAGCAGCAGGCATGGGGATCTTATTTGGTACCTTTTTGCCTATGAACAGATAATCGGGAATCTCGTCGGTCTTTCTGGCGTCAGCACCACCGGCAAAGGCACCAAGCACTGAGAGTGCCAGGATGAGCGTCAGGGCTGGCTTCTTGACATGAACTGAGGTGATATAGCGGTACTTCGCTTTGCATCTAAAAGGTTTCATGTTTACAATGTATCTCTAAATAATCACCAACAGCAACAAGAAATTTCAGCAGGCGAAGGGCTGAAACGTAGCAATTATAGCTGCAGAGCCCTCTCGGGCTGGAAAATCTTTCTCGAATCTGTGAATTAGTTTACTAGCTAAAATCACGTAGATGAGTGGCGATGCCTGTCCCTGGGCGCTCTCGTTTAGTAAAATGCGCCTGAGGGAAGCTCTGCGCAGAGACTTCTGTTCGAGTCTGCACCTGCGCCGGAGTATATGTTTTTTCAATGGAGTGCGCTACATGACTGGTACGAAAAAATCAGGAAGCAAAAGTGCGATGAGCTTTAGCTCGGTTTCGCTTGTTTTAACTGGTATCGCTTTAGCCACCACTATCTCGCCACTGGCGGCAACGGCTGCCGGCACCAAACCGCTGCCAATCGAACGAATCGGGCTCGACAACGCTCGACAGTTGGTTGTGCAGTTTGCCTCTGAGCCGGGCGCCTTTCCCTCCATTCCCAACGTTTTAGACTTGCCGGGACCAAACCATCGCGTTGTGGTCGACTTCGCTGATACGACAATTGACCGGGCGAAAATTCCGACCACTGAAGAAATGACGACGGCGATGGGCAAAATTTTGCCGGTGATTAACGGCATCCGCTACACGATTTTGCCCAACGCCGCCAAACCTACTGCAAGAGTTGTGCTCGAGCTGCCTGAAGATTTGAAGGTCACTCCGCGTGTTGTTAAGGTCGAGGAAAATTCGGTCACTATAAATCTCGGCGAAGAAGTGAAGAATCTGGTGGTGCCTAAGAAGCCAACCGGCAAGAATGGCAACCGGTCAAATATTACACCTGACTCGACTTCGAGTGCAGCCAGTGAGAACGTGCTCAGTGCTGTCAGCACCGGGGGAGCTCCGATACCATCGGCTGCGCCAGTCAGTCATCGGTCTGGAGCTGCACGTGCCGCCGCCGCCCCGGTAGCTCAATCAGCCCCGATACCTCTGGAAGACGATGCGGCTCCTGTGGCAGCGGGTGCAGCCTCTTTAGCTCAAGTCACTCCTGCAGCTCCTGTCGCTCCCGCAGTTCCCGCGCAAGCCGTAGCAAGCACCGTCACCACCACTCAATTCGCGGCAGCTCCAGCTGTCGCTGCAGGACAACCAGTGGTCAGCGCAGATGGTGAGACCGTGGCGCTCAAAGGTGAGCAGAAAATCGATGCTACGACAGTACCGCTCGGTGCCACTAAAAGTAGTACCAGCGCCTCCGGTTGGGACTGGAATTCACCGGTTGAAAATGAACTTGTTTCGAAAGTAGCCGAGACGAAATCGATGGGCGATGGTGCGGCTGCCAGCCCCAGTGCACCTGCACTTGCGGTGAAAGAAGATCCTGAAGAAGCCTTTGTCAAAAAGATTGCCGCAAAAGAGATGGGCGCACCGACTACTCCTGTTGCTGCGGTCAGAGAAGTTGAGACGCCATCAGTCACTCCTGTTGCCCAGCTCAGAGACGTAGAAGCAGCTCCTGCGGCTGCACCGCAAGCTGCGCCGGTAGCGGTGGCGGAAACAACTCCTGCAGTGGTCGCAGATACAGCGCCTGCAACGGTTGCCAGAGCGGCAACCGCAGGTCTTGCAGAAACAACTCCAATATCGGCGGCAGAAACAGCACCAGTGGCTGGCTCCGAGACGACCCCGGTGACAATCGCCGAGACAACACCGGTCGCTGCGACGGTACCACAAGCGGTGGCATCCGAGGCTCGACCTGTAGAGACAGTGGCGCAGTCAGTCGATACTTCAGTGAAAACAGAGCAAATCGAGACACGCCCGCTTGAGTTGCCTGAGGCGGTTTCGAAGCCGGCGCCGAAAACCGCATCACCGGCTTCTGCTGATGATGCAGCACCTGCTACAACCGCCGGCGAAGCTGCTCAGACCGAGCAGGCTTCTGGTCCGGCTCTCTCGCTGAAGTTGTACAACTCCGCTGTGCGTAATCATCTTTCCGGTAAGTTGACGGAAGCCATCAATGACTACAAAGGTGCTCTGGCAGCCAATCCAACTCTTGCAGAAGCGCACAGCAACCTGGGATTGATCTACAACCAACAGCATAATTACGCCGGAGCGCTTGGTGAATTCCACAAAGCTCTCGCGATCAATCCTAAGGACGCTATTACATACAATGGTATTGGAGCCGCTCTGCGAGCCGAAAAGGACCTGCCTGGAGCGATCAAGAACTGGCAAACTGCAGTTGACCTCGACCCTAAGCTTGCCACCGCTCACTACAATCTGGGCACGGCATTCGAAATTCAGAAAGACTACGATCGCGCTCTTGAGGCCTACAAAGACGCAGTCACCAACGATTATCGTCTGGGCGAAGCATATTACAGAATGGGTTTGATTCTTCAGCAGAAGCATCAATTAGATGACGCAGTGTCGCAATACAATCAGGCTTTGAAAATTTCCTCAACGGCTGAATACAGTGCTGACGCAAAGCAGCGTCTGGCTGCGTTGAAGACGCAGAAGAAGTAACTGATGGGACTCGTTGTCACACGCGAAGAGCTGAAGCAAGTTGTGCGCGCTCAGAAAGAGCAGAAGAAAATCATTGTCACCACCAATGGTTGCTTCGATATTTTGCACGTCGGGCATGTGCGTTATCTGGCTGAAGCCAGGCGGCTTGGCGACCTGCTCATTGTTGGGGTGAATACGGATGATTCAGTTCGCCGTCTGAAGGGACCGACGCGACCGCTGAACAGTCAAAACGATCGTGCCGAAATACTCGCCAGCCTGGAATGCGTTGACTATGTGACCTTATTTTCAGAAGATACGCCGGTAGAGTTCCTTACAGAAGTTCAACCGAACTTTCATGCCAAAGGTGGCGACTACAATCCGAAAGATCTTGCTGAAACACCGGTTGTGGAGTCGTTTGGCGGGCAGATGAAAATAATCAATCTGGTTCCGGGAAAGAGCACGACCGGCTTGATTGCGAAGATCGACCAGACTAAACAGAAAAGCAACGACCGGGTTAATTGCTGAGCAGCGCAACTTCCTGATACCATCTAGGCACTTTTCTGCCGCTCGCCGCGTCAGACTAAAAACTCTGGGGAGAGAGGGATGCAGCGTCTAGCGCCGCGATATCAAAAAAATGACGTCCTTCTGGGCTGGTTTGCGCCGTTTGGGCAGGCTGCGAAGCTGGCTGCGCAGATGCTTTATCCGGCCAATTTATTGTCGATTCAGTTCAGTCACTATCGTTCTAGCTTGCGCTGGATGGGTATCGAATCGATGCCGCTTGTTGGGCTGTCAGCCGTGTTTGTTTCACTGGCTCTTTCCATTCAAACCATCATCGAGTTGCAACGATTCAGCGCCCAAGACATGGCTGGCATGGTCATCTCGATTGGACTGCTGCGGGAGCTGGGCCCGCTCACTGTCAGCGTCTCCTGGTGCGCGCGAGTTGCAGCCAGACTGAGCGGGGAAGCGCGAGATTTCAGAGGCGGTTCGCGAGAGTTTGTCACTCAATTCGCTCTGCCGAAGTATCTGGCAGCGCTATCTATGTCAATTCCACTGGGTGCTTACGGACTTGTGATTGGCTTTCTCACTTCTGCATTCTTTGCTCCTTACCTCGGTGTAAGCTCCACACACGATTACCTGTCGGCAGCCAAACCTGCGATTAAGGACAAAGACCTGTTCTGTTATTTCTTCAAATTAATACTGGTAAATCCCACAATCGGGGTTTTTGCAGGTTGTGTTTTCGGTAGATTTGGAAAGGGCGGACGTTCCGAAATCTGTTCCAATGCAGTTACGGCTATGTTTATTGCCGCGATGTTTTTCAACCTGGCTTTCACCTATGCGATGTACGTGCCATGACTCAAAAATTAAGTGATGAGCGCGCCAGCGAGTTTGACACTCCCTCTAATACAAACTCTGACGGATTCGCGGGTGTTTTCGTTCTGGTTGCCGTTTTGCTGCTTCTGGGTGGCTGGATGTGGTTGAAGAACTACACGCCCCTGCATCCCCCACAGCGATTCTCCGTCACTTTTCACAATGTGGCAGGCCTGATTTCCAACGCCGTCGTCAACGTCAACGGCGTCAAAGTTGGCGACGTAGAAGATTTGAAGCTTGAGGGCAAAGATAAAGTTGTCGTCAAGATAAAAATCACCAAGTCAACTGTCATTCCCGTTGGCTCTCACTTTGACATTCTTTCAAACGGCGTCGTCGGGGCAAAATATGTCGAAATCACGTTGCCTCAAGAGAACGCCGACGAAAAACTACCGGCGCTTGATGAAAAGTCTGTTGTAGAAGGCAACGACCCGGTTCGTGTCGAGGTTGTCGTCAGTAAGGTGGCGAAACAATTTGAAGACTTCGATTTTAAAGAAGCGCATGAGCGCGTCAACCAGCATATGGAGCAGTTCGCGCGAGCCGCAGACAGCGTGACAGAGCTAACCAAAAGACTTTCACCTGCGGCAAAAAATGCAGTGGAAGTGGAAAATAAAATCGGCGATCTCGCTAACGAAATGCGTGGCACTACCAGGCGTGTCAATCGTTTGCTCGATAACCCTGAACTCTCGTCGGATCTCAAAGAAACCGCTTTGCACGTCAGAGAAACTGCAGTCAGCATCAATAAAACTATGCATGAACTTAACGAAACTCTGGCAAACAAGCCGCTGAGAGCGGATTTGCTGGAAGCGATGGATCGGCTCAATCAATCCACAATTCACATTCAACAGTCAGTTGAGTCGGTGCAGAAAATTACCGGCGACCAAAACCTGCGCACTGACATCAAGCAAATCATCGCAAACGTCAATCAGACGATGGATAAAGCCGATCGGATGTTGAGCAAACCAGGTTTTGGCACAGATATGCGCGGTACCCTGGGAGAAGTGCGCGGCACAGTCAGGCATCTGGATCTGGCGGCGCGTCAATTGAACGCAATTCTCGGTCAGAAACATCCTCTCGTGCACCTGATTTTTGGGCAACCAGGCTCAGTAAAAAACGCGGATAAGTTCGAGTCGCAGACTGTTAGAAC
>DATNPY010000050.1:0-68317 GCA_036702955.1 Drouetiella sp.
CTCCAGTTGTCGAAGAAGACGACGAGGAAGAAGCGCCGAAAGTACGCAAAACTGCACGCCGCGTCGCAAAAGTCGAGCCGGAAGTCGAAGTCGAGCCAGCCGCACAAGAGGCGCCTGCCGAAGAAACTGAAGGCGATTCTGAGAGTGGTGAAGGTGACCTCGGCGACGGTCGCAGCAAGCATTCGCTCACTTGCCAGACTTGCGGCAAAGTCTTCGAACATATGAACCCCAGACTTCGTGACTGTCTTGACTGCTATCGCGCCAAGCGAAAAGAACGCAGAAGAGGTGGTTCGGACCGACACAAAAATGTAATCCAGCACCCGCTTGCACAGCAGGCAGCCAAAGGCAACGCAGCCCAAGCCGGCAACGGTGACGGCGAAGCCATTCCACAAATTCAAGTTCGTGAAGAACGTGCACCACGAGACAGAGGTGAACGCGCCGATCGTGCTGAACGTGGCGACCGTGGAGATCGTGGCGGCGAACGCGAGCCAAGAGAACATCGTGAACGCGCCGACGCCCGTGCGCCGAGAGAAAATCGCGAGTTCGCTCCGCAACAGCAATCCGCGCAGCCAAGAATTGCAGCACCAGGCGCGGTGGCACCGGCAGCTGTTCAACGAACAGCCGTGCGAAACTATCGCAAAGCTATTGAAGAAACAAGAACAATCACCGGCAGCTTGAAACGCCGATTAGAAAGACCAGATCTGCCGGAAGGCGAACGCCGCTGGTTGGAGCAGATTTACGCCTATCAATTGATCCTGCATCAAGGCTGGCGTCATCTTGCAGACTACAAAGCCGCAACGCAACAGCAAGGTCTTGGAAAAGCTCCAGCAGCACCTGCTAGCGAAGACTAACAGAGTCAGCGATCTCAAAACCGTTCGAAGTCGTTCGGACACGAATCCGTTCAGACGTGAATCCGTGCGGACACAAATCCGTGCGGACACGAATCCGTGCGGACACGAATCCGTTCAGACGCGATTCCGTTCAGACATGAATCCGTTCAGACACGAATTCGTTCGGACAAGCGTTTCTCACGCTTACCGGACGAGGCATTAATCCCGTCTTCCTTCGGGCTTTCAGGCCACTGTATCCATCACTTATATCGATCGGCTTGCAGATTGTAGAGTCGGGCGTATTCGCCATTCTTTGCAATCAGTTCTTCGTGACTCCCCTGCTCGATGATGGCGCCCTTTTCCAATACCAGAACTGAATCCGCCATTTTGACGGTGGAAAATCTGTGTGAGATAAGAAAAGTGGTTTTTCCCCGCGTGAGCTCAGAAAACTGCAGGTAAATGTTGTATTCCGCCTGCGCATCAAGTGCCGACGTAGGCTCGTCTAGAATCAAAAGCTGGGCCTCACCGCCAACCGAAGACAGCAAATCGGCACTGATCTCTCCCGATCGCATGAAGGCACGTGCCAGAGCAATCTTTTGCCACTCGCCCCCAGAAAGTTCAGTGCCCTTGTCTGAAGAAAACCATTTCCCTAAAGTAGTTTCGTATTTGTCAGGCAATTTATCGATTACTTGTGTCGCACTTCCGCGCTGCGCCGCTGCCCCGATGCGCTGCATATCATCGATGAACGCAGAATTGCCGATGCCGATATTCTCGCGAGCACTGATGCAAAACCGAGCATAATGTTGAAAAATCACACTCAAATTAGACCGCCAATCGGTCAGGTCGTACTCCCGAAGATCGACCCCATCTACGAGAATGCGTCCAGAGCTTGGTTCATATAATCGCGACAGCAGCTTGACTATGGTGGTTTTGCCTGCGCCGTTTTCTCCCACGAGCGCGACTGATTGCCCTGCTTTCAGCTCAAAACTGAGATTTTCGAAGACCATCCGTTCGCTATCAGGGTATTTAAAACTAACATTCTCAAAACAAATTCCCCTGTTTAATTTCGCTGGAACGGCTCTGGCAATGTTGGCGGGAGCGAGCACCACAGGCGATTGCACTTCGAGGAAGTCGAACATATTGCTGACAAACAAATTACCCTGATACAACTGGGCTAGAGCCCAGATCATAGACTCGAGTTGATATTCAATTTGAGTTGTGGCGGTCAAATACATCGACAAACTACCCAGCGTAATCAAGTTGCGAACCGCGCTGAAAACCACATAAGAATACGAAATCACCAGACCGACCGCGGCAATGTTGGCGAGAATGAAATTAAACAACCAATGTCTGGCACGCAGCTTCGCATGTGCAGTCTGAAACTCGGCAAACTTATCCGAATATTTCTTGATAAACAAATCGCCCAGGTTGAACAACCTGATTTCGCTTGCAGTATCGGGACGGGTCAAGACGTCCGAATAGTAACGCATTTTTCGCACTTCCGGAACTTCGAAATTCTGAATTGCCCAGGATTCGTGCTGCATTTTGAACTGGAAAATCAAGTTTGGCAGAGCCAACACTATTACAGCTACGGCTAGCAGCGGTTGGAAGGATGCCAGCACACATATCATCGAAAATAAGACCACGCAGGCGCGCGAGATGACTGTGACATTGGTCAAAATAGTAAGAGGACGGTAGCTCGCTTCATTCTGCGCCCGCGTCAATTTGTCATGGAAAGTTGGATGTTCAAAAATCGATATGTCGACCAGACTGTTCGCCTTGCGCAAAATCAACAGATTAATATCGCGCACCAGGTGATCGCCAAGCTGTTCCTGAACCAGTCGCACAGTTGGTTCCATAGAATTGCTGACGAGCCTGATTGCAGCCAAAATCGCCAGTAACCAGAAAATAGTGACTTGCTTCGTGGTTAAGACAAAACCCGCGCTCACACACTGCGCGACCGTGTCGATTATCGACTTGACCGTCCACATCTCAGCCATAGGAGCCAGCCCGAGCAGCACGTTCGCGGCAAGCAAAATAACTGTGAATTTCGGATGAGAATTCCAGACCAATTTCAGCACGCGAGGTGTTCCTGCCATCACTCGCAGTGCCTCGCGGATTTGCTTAAACCAGCGTTGCACGAAAGCAAGCGATGCCGTATCGGTGACTGGAACCTCACCGTTCGATGTCGAAGAAGATGAAGTCATGAATCTAAGGATTTGCAGGGATTATCTCTACTTACCCGCTCCAAGATGAATATCACTTCCAACAGGCTGAGAACTTGTTAATAAACAGGCAAATTTCAGCTGATACCAGATACGGTGCAGCGTCCATACGATTCATACTCCGATTTACGGTTTTATCGTTGAATGCGATGGCCCGAAGATTGAGGTGAAGCGTTATACAGGGTGTTTATTCGATGAACTAAAACGGATCAGGCAGATCAGATTGCGGCATGGGCTTGACTGGAGAGGAAAGTCCAAAATGCGAATCTTCATTAGGAGCCAGTCCCGGCAACAATCCAGCCGTCGCCGCCTGGCCGATCTGTGGAGCGGTTGGAGGCATGCCATCTGCTGATGGCGTAAAATTAGGAAGCGTCGCCGGTGCCATGGCCGTACCCGGTATCACGGGTGGTGCAGCCATATTTGATAGATCGCAGGTGCGATTGAGACGCACAGGCAGCAGTTCACCCTTGGCGAGAGTGAAATCCAGCCCCTGTCGCATGTTAGGCATTTGGATCGGCAGTCCGGTTTTCTGATTTATCCCTGCAAAGACTGAAAGAGCAGAGGCTTTTATCGTGTGATAAGGTCCAGAAAGCGCATGGCCAGTGCCATCTTTATGTTTGAGATCCATAGCAGGATTGTGTTCGACAAATCCATAAATGCGAGCCGAGCGCCCATCTGGAAAGACAATAGCTTGCAGACTGACATCCATCTGACCAGGAGCACCAAACTTCTGCATCCTGGCGGACTTAACCGAAATAATCGAGCCGAGTACTTTCGATTGCGGCGGGATGATTACCTGACCATTTGAGGAAAAGCCGTTTTCCAGACGTATAGAAAATACGTCCCCGACCTGATTTTTGGCGCTGGAGAGGTCGTCTTCCAGAATTCCAGTTAAAACAGTTCCGGCCCCCAGACGGGTGGCGCTCACTTGCTTGAAAAAGTCAGGGGTGAATGCCTGGACCGGTCGCATGCCTGCAGGGATCGGCAAGTTATAGCTGCTCATAGGAGGCAGCGAGAAGCCGGGAGCGATGCCAGGAACCTGTGGTGTGAACGGCATGGGGTTCTCGCCAGCTGACGGCTCAGCCAGGATTCCCTGAGCCATGACACCCGACAGAGAAGCGCTAAACGCACTACAGACCGCGATTACGAGTGATGAGAGCTTCCTTCGATTCATTTAAAAGCGCCAGGTGAAACAACCTTAACGATGAAAGTTTATTGCAAGTCCGTTGCGTTGGCTATGTTGAGACTACGCAAATGGCACTCCTATTTGGATCCCGTGGTAGAATTTGCCGAATGTTCTGCACCCTGCCTGACTTCCAGTCCGGCAATTGGTTGCGAATTTGTAATACATCCGTCCCTTGCCTGCTTTGCAGGACAGACGACCAGAGGGGAAAACCATTGGCCAGCAACGTAATCAAACCATACGAAGTTGTCTACATCATCAGGCCCAACCTCGATGAAGACGCTGTAGACAGAGTCGTCCTCGCCGTAGAAGAGTTCATCAAAGGAACCGGCGCCACTATCGAAACAACCGATAAGAAAGGCCGCCGCAGACTTGCATATGAAGTCGACAAAATGCGCGATGGATACTTCGTTCTCA
This sequence comes from Drouetiella sp., assembly GCA_036702955.1. Taxonomy (GTDB): domain Bacteria; phylum Cyanobacteriota; class Vampirovibrionia; order Obscuribacterales; family Obscuribacteraceae; genus PALSA-1081. The sequence goes on from DATNPY010000050.1 coordinate 4,656, forward strand.
CCATTTTCCACGCCAAACCAGAAGCGATTCTGGGAATCAAGCGCATGATGACCCTTTCAGAAGACATCATTCGCTCCCTTATCGTTATTCACGAGAAAGAGTCCGCCAAGACTCTGTAACCCACTACACATCAGGGATTTTCATGAGCTTAAGCAAAATCGTAGTTTCTGGAAGAGTGATCAGAGCGCCCGAAAAGCGCTTCACCCCCTCCACAAACGTTGCAGTGACTGAATTCGCGATTGCGGTCGAATCCGCACCGCGTGCAGATGGTGCAACAGAGACTGCTGCCGTCAAAATTGTCACCTGGAGAGATCTCGCTGAGCGATGCGCTCAAGAAATCAAGAAGGGCGACCTCGTTGCTGTCGATGGACGGCTGCAAATCAACAACTATCAGGCACAAGATGGTTCACGCAAACGCGACGTAGAAATCGACGCGATTGCAGTTGAAAATCTCACTGCCGCAGTTGGCGGATCGAGCAGCAGTTCAGAAGACTTTGGCGGAGCTGCTGAACCGAAACTCGCTCGTGCCGGAGCTAAATCCGGTGGTCCCAAAGCTAACAAATCGGAAGATCTCGACGCTATCTTCGCTTCGGAAGACGAGATTCCATTCTAAGCCAGGTGCGGCAACGGCAGCCTGGAAAATCCAGCATAAATAAAGGAAAGAGGTAATAGGTAAAATGCGTCAATCGCAAGATTCACCACCACGTCGCCGTAAGACATGCGGCTTTTGCGCCGACAAAGTGGATTTCGTAGACTACAAAGATCCCAACCGTTTGAAGAAGTTCGTCACAGAGCGCGGCAAAATTCTTCCACGTCGCATCAGCGGCAACTGCGCGCGTCACCAGCGCGTTCTCACAGTCGCTATCAAGCGTGCTAGAGACATCGCCCTCATGCCTTACACCGCTGACGGCTAAACTCAAATTTGTACACAAATTGCACAAATAACTTCAGACTGGCTGCCTCTCTTAAAAGGGGCAGCCAGTTGAGTTCACTTGACTATGGCATTAATGTCGTTGACGTAAGATAGTGTTGTAGAATCAAATAACGCCGAGCAGCTATCTGCTAGGCTAGTGCAATTCGACCCGCCGAAGTGGTGAAATGGCAAACACGCTACGTTCAGGTCGTAGTGAGAGCAATCTCTTGGGGGTTCAAGTCCCCCCTTCGGCAGATTTTTAGTTCCAACCATGAGGTGATTATTGAGCGTAGACAAAGGCGATCCGCGAAGACCGGAAGCACGACGAGACATGCCCCTCTTGAATGAGAGGATTCGTGACCGTGAACTCAGATTGATCGATGAAGAGGGCAACCAGTTGGGCATCGTTCCCACCCGTGAAGCACTCAGCACGGCAAGAGAACGAGGACTGGACTTATACGTAGTCCAACCAGATGCCAATCCGCCCGTAGCCAAGATTATGGATTACGGCCGCTTCAAATTCGAGCAAGAAAAGAAAGCTCGTGAGACGAAGCGAAAGCATCACGTTGTCGATGTCAAAGAGATCAAGATGCGCTACAAAATTGAAGAGCATGATTACCAGGTCAAGCTCCGCAACGCTCAAAAATTCCTCAACGACGGCGACAAAATAAAGGTTCTGACCATACTGCGTGGACGCGAAATGCAGCACAAAGACATGGCCATGAAGTTGATGCAAAAATTCGCCGAAGAGTTGAAGGATCTCGCTATGATGGATAGAGAGCCTAAAATGGAAGGCAAGAGCGTCTTGATGATTCTCTCTCCACTGCCATCTCGAGGCGGCGGCGCCAAACCAGCTGCTGACTCAAACGGTGACACCACAGCAGGCAGCTAATTCGAAGCTCAATGAGGTAATCAGACAGACCGCTGAAGCACCACAAGTGATGACAGCGGTCTTTTTGTCTTGAGGAACTGATGTGCCAGGTAAATGTGACCACACAGAGTCGCGACTAAAGTGCGTCGAATGCGATGCGCCAATCTGCACCAACTGCATGACCCAATGCCCGGTTGGAAATCGATGCCGTAAGTGTATGGGCATTCCGCTCAAGGGCGCCCCGTCAGGTCCATCGCCATGGCTGGTCGCTAAAACGCTGGGGATTTGCACAGCGATTGGCTTTGCTGGCGGCTGGATCATGCTGTTTATTCAAGTTCCGTTCATCAGCTGCATCCTCAGTTTCATGCTCGGTTTAGTTGCAGGCAAGTGGCTTGCGGGGATCCTGGATCATAGACTCGGACATAAAGTCGGCACCATTGTTGTGTTTGGACTGTTGATTGGACTTTCACTTTCCCCATACAGGGTGCTGGCAATGGCTGTGGTTGAGATTATCAAAGCACCGCTAATGGGCGATGTCACTCATATAATCAGCGACCTGAAATGCTTTGTAGGCTTTATTTTCTGTCCTGTTTGCTTCATCGTTGGAGTGCTCAGACCGAGCATCTGGGGACTGCCGTTTTAATGTTGACCGCGTCAACATCGTTCTAGAATCTGTTTAGTGATTATGAATTCTGACTGGCGAGTCGCCCGTCTTGACTGCGTGTATACGGTATTGGACACACACATGATCACTTTCGGTGACTATGTTTGAAGCACACAAAAGCCTGACTATCACCGATCTATGCGACGAATTGGAGTTACCGCTTCAATTCGTTCTAGATTTAGCAGACGGCGCTGAAGACGAGAAAAGGTATCACTCGTATAAGCGCCTGAAAAAATCCGGCGGTGTACGCTATTTCAACGCGTCACTCGGAAGCTTGAAACGTATCCAGCGCTCAATTCACCAGCACATTTTGAGCAGACACAAGATGCCATCACACTTGCATGGTGGAATAAGAGGACGTTCGATAGCCACGAATGCGGCAGTACATGTTGGAAAAAAGCTTGTCGTCAACTTAGACCTCACCGATTTTTTCAGCACGATAAAATTTCCTACTGTCAAAGAAATCTACTCGAAAATATTCAAATTCGACGAGAGTACAGCGACACTTCTTGCGCAACTATCAACGTTCAAAGGAGTACTGCCAACGGGCGCTCCGACCAGTTCTGCACTGGCTAACCTTGCAGGACTCGTGGTTGACGACGCCATCATCGCCGCAGTGACAAAGAAACTCCCGCGCACCGAATTTGGTTACTCCCGTTACGTGGATGACATAACCATCTCTGGTGACAATGGCCTGATGGATTTGCTACCTGATATTTTCGAAGCAATAAGGTCAAGCGGGTTTGCCTGCAACGACCGCAAGACCCGTATTTTGAGACGCTCGACGAGGCAGTGGGTGACCGGAGTTGTGGTCAATGAAAAGCTAAATCCGCCCAAAACTATCGTGCGAAAAATCCGCCGCGATTTGTATTACATGAAGCGCTGGGGTTTAGAGGAGCATTGCGAAACACACGGCGTGAACCCATACAGATTCGTCAGACAAATAAAGGGTTATATAGCTTTTGTTCGCCTGACCCAACCAGATCTTGCAGACAAATTCATGAATATCTTACAACCACAACTCGCCCAGTTCGAAGTCGTTGATGAAAGGGAACCTTCCAATCTTATTCTCCTGAAAGAAATGATCGACAACGAACAGGTGGCTCATTTTCTATACGACGGAGAGCGCCGCAGCGTCGCACCCGAAAGTCTGGATGTCGACGACGACGACAACACAATTTGGATGCGTGGTTTTGAACTTTCGCCAAATCAAAAGTGGGACTACTATGAACTTGATCTGATCACAGATCTAAGTGACAAGCCGCTACCGCAGTACTTTGAGGAGACACTCAGGCAGCAGCAACAGCCGAAGGAAGAACAGGAGAACGAGGATGAGGACAACGAGGATGAGGAGCAGGAGCGTCCTGAAAAACAACTGTCGGAAGACGGCGACGAGCAGATCGATTCATCAGATGAAGAATAGCCTTTTCCAGCTCACCGCGCCTTCATCGTTGATCTATTCTTCTGCTCACAAGCTGCAAGCGAAAAGCTCAGTATATGACCAGCACCGCAATGCGTTGCTAAGCAGTGGGCGTCCTCTCCAATATAGTTTCAGGCTCGAAAATCTCTCTTGTCGCACCATCGCGCTTTAACAGCGTCAAATCATTTTGCTGACAGGTGAAACCCTGAGCACACAAGTGTTTTAAAAGTGCATCAAACGAGGAGGAATTATTACCGCTCGCATAAACTCCCACGCCTGGAGCCAGACGGATCTGTAGAATCCGAGTTGCATATTTTGCGAGCATCCAATCGATCAACAATTGAGCACGCGATCGGTCACCGAAGCTAGCAAGTTCACGGTGCAAGCACTCGCCACTACTCGTGGTGAATTCGTAAAGAAGAATCTCTTCAAAATCTGTGTCGTGTGCTATCGACCAACTGAGCTTAAACGGCTCATCGACTGCGGGTAGACCATCGAATCCCTTCAAACTTAGAGAAATTAATTCTTCGCGCCTTGCCAGGACTCTGGCAGAATCAGGACTTCGCCCCCGACCAGCCAGAGTTTTCGAAAAGAACGTTTTCAGAAGGTGCAGCATCAGACTTCGTACCCAAACGCGCAAACCGGAACACCGGCACTTCGCGCAAACATCCTGCAACACTCAAATTTTAGCTTAGCTTATATTAAGGTAGTAAAGAAGCATTTGCGGGCTTGTGCTGCGAAACATTGAGGAAACATGGAGAAAGCACAGGGAACCGGCATCCAAAGTGCTACTATATATGCTTCGTCCCCGTCTAATCGGCAGGGGCAGTAATGCGTCGCTATTGTTCATGACAATAGTCGCAACCCACTCATGAGTAGCCTGGAGCAAATTCATGCCAAAGATGAAGACCAACAAGGCTGCTGCCCGCCGCTTCAAGATCACCGGCACCGGTAAGATCTTGCGCAAGCAAGCTGGCAAGCGCCACATCAACGAGTGGATGTCACCAAGCGTCAAGCGCAATCTGCGCGGCTGGGCACCACTTGACAAAACACAAGAAGACAACGTAAAGGAACTTTTTCCTTACCCTAAATACCTTCGCTAAGCCGGGTTCGCCTGGTTCAGCGTCGGTGCCGGCGTCTGATTCTGTCTAAGGAAGCTCCTCTCCGATGACGAATAAGACTTTCAGAAATCTGAATATAAATCCGGCAGTAAATCACACGACTCGTTTCATCAGAAGAAGGAGATGTAATGTCTAGAGTCAAACGTGGCAACGTTCTTCAAAAACGCCACAAAAAAATCCTCAAGTACGCCAAAGGATTCCGCGGATCAAAATCAAAACTCTTCATCGCCGCACAACAGGCAGTGATGAGAGCATGGCGAAATTCCTTTGCTGACAGACGCAAGAAAAAACGCGATTTTAGAAGCCTCTGGATCGCCAGAATCAATGCTGCGTGCCGCGCAAACGGACTCAGCTACAGCAAGTTTATCTGGGCTAACGAAAAGCTCGGCGTCACCCTCAATCGTAAAGTGCTCGCCGAAGTGGCTGTAAACGACAAAGAAGCTTTTGCAGCGCTCGCATCTCAGGCTAAGAAGCTCGTCGACAAAACTCTGGCTGAAAAGATTGAGTCAGACAAAAAGGCGCATGCAGACCGCCAGGCTCATCTAGCCAAGAAGAAAGAAGCAGACAAAGCTCGCGAGAAGACCTACGCTGCTCACTAAGCAGAGTATGGCTCCGCATAGCAACAACAGCAGGCAGCGATGAAGATCAATTCGATCAGCAGCGCCTCGAACTCTTTACTGAAAAAAGTGCGGAGTTTGCAGCAACGCTCTGGCCGAGAGGAACATGGGCTCTTCCTTCTGGAAGGGCCTAAACTGCTGGCAGAGGCGCAAGCAAAGGGCATCTCCATCCAGGATGTGATTGTCAGCGCCTCTTATTTGAACGCCGGTTTTTCGGCTAACGACAGCGCCAATATCGAACAACTCACGGTCGTCGAAGACAAACTATTCCGAGATTTGATCACAACCTCCACCCCGTGCGGCATTGTCAGCGTCGGAAGAATCGCCACTCACACCTTCGCAGACTGCCTGCAGGGAACTAAGACACTAATTGCGGTGGCAGAATCGGTGCAAGATCCCGGCAATCTAGGCACGATGATTCGCGCCGCTCTGGCGTTTGGAGCTACGGGCCTTGTCGCCACCGCCGGCAGTGTTGACGCCTTCAATCCGAAAGTAGTAAGAAGCGCGATGGGAGCACTTTTCAAACTACCGGTGATCGTCGGCATGAAAATGGATGAAGTAGTGAAACGGTTAAAAGAAGAAAAGATCAAGGTTGTAGCCCTTGAACCGGCAGCCGAGAAACCATTCTGGCAACTGGATTTAACTGATGGGCTGGCATTCCTGTTCGGCAACGAAGGCAACGGATTAAGCAGTCAGGCGGCTCAGCTCGCTGACGAGATTGTCACCATTCCTATGGCTGGTGACACTGAATCTCTTAATGTGGCTGTTAGCTCCGCCGTGGTTCTATTTGAATGCGCTCGACAGCGCAGCGCCGTGAAGCGGTAAAATGTCGCATGGGTTTCTAGAATGACAATGAGTGGGACTGAAAAGTTGGAAGAGCACCTGGATTCAGCTAACCAGGCAATCGAAGCAGAAGAGCCGCAAGAAGGCTTGATGACTGTTGTCGAACACCTCGACGAACTGCGCACTCGCATCATCAGATCGATCGCATATATCGGTGTCGCACTTATAGCCATGCTGTTTGTGACGAAAGATATTCTCACATTCCTTGAAAAACCCGCCGGTGACATCAAATTTCAGGCACTTTCTCTTGAAGAGCCTGTACTCGTCTTCTTCAAAGTGGCATGTTACGCGGCGTTGATAGCATCGTCGCCGTTTATTTTGTTCGAGCTATCGCGTTTCATCGCGCCAGGCTTGACCAGACGAGAACGCGCCGTCATGACTCCAATTGTCATCGGCAGCCCGGTCCTTTTCCTGTGCGGTGCAGCCTTCGCCTACTACCTCCTCCTCCCACCCATGCTGCACTTTTTCAACTCGTTTGGCGTCGGTGTGAGCCCGATCAATCAACGACTGGACTTTTATATCTCTCTGGTCAGCTCCATCCTCTTATATATGGGATTGTGTTTTCAGCTGCCGATTTTGATTTTTGCGCTCTCCTTTACCGGCATCGTCAATTCGAGAATGCTCTTGGGCATCTGGAAATACGCGGTAGCAGGAATCACCGTCATCGCCGCAATTGTCACCCCTGACCCGACCGCCATGTCGATGCTAATGGTTATGGCAGCGCTGATTGGATTGTATTTCCTTTCCATCGGGTTACTGAAGATATTTGGTCGTTGAGCCGATGGAGCTTGATCCATCAGTCATCTTTACACAAGATTTCGTCATTATCATCGTCGTGCCGCTTACGATCTACACGCTGAAAATGGCGTGGGAACAGAGGCATAGCCTCTGGGACGTAGACTTGACCACGGCCGACAGACATCTGCTCATGCAAATTACGATGTTCGTGATCATGCCGATCGTCGTTTTTTTCCATGAGTGTGGTCATGCTGTAGCAACATTGATGTGCGGCGGCAAAATCGCTGAATTCCACTATGGCGTGCTCTGGGGTTATGTGCGCCCATCGGGATTTTTCACAGCGGAGCAGGAGCTCGTAATTCTGCTTGCAGGCAGCGGCGTTCAAATTGCAATTGGATTGCTCGCTTTCATAATTTCTCTTTTTACGACCTCACCGCCTGTAGTGGCGCTGCTGACTTATGTGGCTTTGTGGTCGATAGCAGGAACAGCAATCGTCTATGCGATGATGTCTGCCCTTGGCATGTACGGCGACTGGCAGCTTATCTACTCAAGCAGCGTCACGTCATGGATTCCATACATCGCGACGACGCACGCCATTATCGTCATCGCTCTTTTATACGCTTTTGTCGGCAGAGCCCCAGCACTCTGGTTCGCCGCTCGAACTCGACCAAACTGGGAAAACACACGTCAACTTCTGCTCGACGACATAAAGGCCGCACCGCGAGCCGACCTCTATCTCGACCTGGGCTGGCATTACTACTCAGCTGGTCTGCTCCGTTTTGCCGACGAGGCAGCAGACACGGCGCTAAAAATGAGTCCTGAGTTCGCCGATCCTATCTATCTAAAAGCATGGGTTGAAGTTGAACGCAGCAAAATTGAACGGGCCCAGGCGATTCTAAGTGAATTGAGTCACAACCCCCACGCCTCACCTGTTTTGCAGGCACGCTCACTTATGGCAATTGGTCAGCTGGAAGAGCGACTGATTCTTACGAGAGCAAAAAATGGTCCTGTGCCGCCTGAACAATGGAAAAAGCCGCTAGACGCCTTCACCGCAGCAATTAAACTGACTCCAGAATTTGGCGACCCCAGGTTTTACCGCGCCCACATACTTAATAAAGCCGGTCTTCACATGATGGCCCTCGATGAACTGGGTGATTTAGAAAACGCCAGATGGTTAGATTCCAGGCTCGGCGAGCTGGTTCAGAAGGAAATCGATTTGGCAATAAAGCTTTCTGACCCTGCGGAATAATTTTCTCTCAGGCTTGTCATGTGACACATCTCTATAATGACAAGCCAAATCGAGCCATACCGGCAACCCGAACTGAACCTATCGAACGAATCCACCGTCTCTCTGGCGACCTGATCGAAAACCTTCCTGGCGAATTGAAAACCCTCTGGCGACCTGATTAACAACGTGAACATGAACAACATCTACCTGTGGAGCGTTACCGGCGTCACTGCTCTGGTGGGCCTGAACACTATCTGGCGGCTCTGGTCCGAGCGCGATAGATTGACCAAAGAAGATTTGAACGACGAAGACAGAGCCTTTGCCTGGCGCGTCGTAATTTTCCTCATCTACCCGCTAGCGCTTTTGGTCGACATGCGCACGACTTCAACGGCTTGCGACCTTCTCGGTGGTTGGGTCAAATCGCTCAACTACGGATTGCTCTGGTATCACATCGTGCCAGCCGGGCTGCACACGGAGTACCTGATCCCGGTTCTGTTTTCTGGCTCAGTGGCGACAAGCATCCTGGCGCTCTGCCTCTTACCGGCTTTGTTTTTCAAGCCGCATCCATTTTTCGCGACGATAATTGGCTACACATCAGTGTTTCTGTTAACACTGAATTTCATCGCCGATCCGCTGCTTTCCATCTCTGGATTGGGCGGAGTGCGCTGGCAGCTGGCATTTGAAAGTGGTGCCATCGATCAGAGATTACCTTTAGTTGCGATACATGTGGCGTTAGCAGCCATTTTTGTTCTCTTCATGCGTTACTCCAAAGTGCGCCCTTGGTTCTCAGAACTCTCAAGACCTTCCACCAATGAAGAATTGCGCGAAGCGCTATCAAACATGCGCACCTATCCAGACAGTCCGAGACTGGTGTGCAAAGTTGGACTTCTGTATGACAAAGCAGGTTTGAGAAGGCAAGCTAAAAAACAGCTGAAGCGCCTGCGCGACAATTTTGGGCAATCACTCTACGCAAACTTTCTCGAGTCGCTGATTCTCTATCGCCGTCGCGATTACAAAGCCGCACGTAAGGCATTCACGTACACATCAGACCATCCTGGTGTGGACGGTGACCTCAAAGGTAGTTTGCTGGCAGCCGCAGCCTGTGCAGCCTTCGCAGAAGGTGACGTGATAGGCGCTCTCAACCTTTCAGAAAGAGCTCTGGAGTTCGACGATGCCTGCCTTGTTGCGCGCATGGTGAAAGTCGACGTATTTCTGGCGCAGGGAAAGAAAGAACAAGCAGGCGAAGAGATTCTTCTCGCCATGCACCTTGGGCTCACTCTCGATCTCGAAAACAAAGTGCCACTGGACGTTGAGAAGGCCTACGAATGGCTAGTTACGGTCGAAGAACGAAGACACGGCAGAAGATTAAGTCAAAGTACTAACAGATTCTAATGCGTGAAATCCCACCCTTGACGGCGAAATAGTCGTTACTAATCGCATTAAGGCCTTTCGTTCTGTTAGAGAACAATTATAATTCTCGTGGCGTCCGGTTTTCAAGATAAAGGCAACACAGTCACAGCTGGGCAATTGAGAATTTTTCTGTGCATGTAGAATTTCCGACTCGATTCAATATTCGAACCAGAATGCTACTCCTTTGCCTTGGAGTAGCCGCACCGCTGCTGGCCATAGGCAGCTTCTCTCTCTGGAAAGAATATAGAACGCTCAAGCAGGAAGCGCAGAGAGCGACGACATTCCAGGCCGCTATCTCAGTGCGCACTCTCGGTCAGTGGACGAAAGCGCAGCTGAGCACCGTGCGAGCCATCGCATCCATTCACGCTGTCCAGCAGATGAATATCGAAACGTCGAAAAAGGTATTCTCCACTGCGCTGCAAGCGCAGCCGTTCTGGACTGAAATCACTTTGTTCAGCGCCAACGGAGAGCCTGTGCTGAGCACATCGGCTGTTCCGAACACACAAAAAACTGCTGTGCGCATTTCGAGCATTCCATTTATATCGAAAGTCGAGAAAACGAAAAGTCCAATCGTCTCAGGGTACGAACACGCTCCGATCAGCGGAAAAGCAGCCATCCTTGTAGGTGCACCTGTAACTGCTAACGGCGAACTGCAGGGCGTGCTTGTCGCATCTATCGATCCAAAAGCTGTTCTGAATCTGTTCCTTGGATTGGGAGAGAACAACGGCAACATAGTAGCGGTCGTCGACGATTCAAAACGTGTAGTCGCACGCACTCTACAAAATGACTACTGGGAAGGAAAGGATTTCTCGCACGCGAAGAGCGTCACGGCTGCGTCCAAAACCACCCGAGGAACATTCGAGGCAGTAGGAATTGCCGACCCGACAGCCCGTGCTTACGCGTTCGATAGAGTTCCAGAAACTGGCTGGCTGGTAGTTGTCGGCGTACCGACTGACTCCATATATGGTGCAGCACACGACTGGTTGTTCATTATGACCTGTCTGGCAGGTTGCGCAATCGGCATTTCGGTAGGATTGGCATTCCTTGTCACAAACCACTTCACCAGCACAATCAACCTGCTTGTACGAGAAGCACTGGCTATCGGTCGGGGCGACCTGACCAAGCGCGTGCATGTACCGGCGAAAGATGAGCTGGGATTGCTGGCGCGTGCTTTCAACCAGATGGCCACGCAGCTGGAAGTTGGACAAGATCAGAAAGCGATGATCGAGAAGCTGTCTGAATCAATTCGCCAATCGCTCGATATCAATGAAATCCTCAACACGACTGTGCGCGAACTCGGGCAAGCTCTGTCTGCCAGCCGATGCTGCCTGGCTTTGCTGGACACTAAAGACACAGCCGATATCTCAGATGATGAACTGGTCTTCAACCACGTCTGGTGGGACGAGAAGTTCGGCGGCACCTCGCTGCACAACAAATCAATCCGCATCACCAAAGACAGTGTTATGCAGATGATTATCGAGCAGGGTTCAATTTTATCCCTGGACGTTCTCGACGATAGAGGCCCCACCCCGCTGTTTGAAAACTCGAAAGATTCGCCTGATGACTGGCGGTCGATCAAATCTCTGATCGCCTGTCCGATCACAACCAAAAGTGGTGCGCTTGGATTGATTCTCGTCCACCAGTGCGACACATTGAGAGTCTGGTCAGATCACGAACTGGAGCTGGTTGAAGCAGTAACTCGCCATGTCACACTGGCAATGGAACACGCGCGTTTGTACAACCGCACCAAGACGATGGCGGAGCAAGAACTGCTGATTAATCACATCAGTCGTTCCGTGCGCAGTTCACTCGACCTCGACACCATCCTCAATACGGTTACGCAAGAACTCGGAAAGGCGCTCGGTGCCGACCGCATCCAGATTGCGCAGCCACGCACCGAAGGACCGCTGGTCGTCACTCACGAGTTCCACCTGCCAAACATGACTGACATCAAAGGCGTCAACATGTATTCTGATGCCATTGATTTCCATCCAAATATTGGACTGAATCGCATCCTGCCAGGCAATAACACGTTGCTCGGTATAAATCTCGATGAGATCATGGACGCACCCGCACCAGAAGACCAGTGGGGCTCTCCAACACCTGCCGGCACGACTTTGCGCGAGGCACCAATTGCGGTGATCAATAACGTCTTTGAAGACAGCAGAACATTGCCGTTCAAAGATTTCCTCGATGTCGTCAGCTCACAATCCATGATTGCCGCACCACTTCTGCACGAAAACAGACTGGTGGGCTTGCTCATGGTTCATCAGTGCGACACTGCCAGAACCTGGGATTCAAGCGAAGTTCAGCTGGTAGCAGCAATCGCCGACCAGGTCGCAATTGCGATCACGCACGCTCATTTGTTTGCGCAAGTCAAACATCAAGCAATCACAGATGGTCTGACCGGGCTCTACAACCACATCTACTTCAAGAATCGACTCTGCGAAGAGATCAGATTGGCGAAGAGAAAAAATACTTCTTGCTCGCTTCTGATGATCGACCTCGATAAGTTGAAGATGATCAACGATAAGTATGGTCACCCTGTTGGAGACGCGGCAATACGCCAGATTGGCGCCATCCTTAAAACCTTGCTGCGTTCAGGCGACACAGCAGCCAGATATGGTGGGGAAGAATTTGCCATCATTCTGCCTGAAACTACTTTGTTGGAAGCAGCATTGATCGCCGATCGTCTCTGCAGTCAAATTCGTAACACACCAGTGCCGGGGCTGGGTCGCATCACAACCTCGATTGGAGTTGCGTCATTCCCTAAACATGCAATGGAGATGGCAGAGCTGATCGAAAACGCAGACAAAGCTCTCTATGTCGCAAAGAACAGCGGCAGAGATCAAGTGCGCCTGTTCGAGCTAGAACCCACAGCTATCGACCTTGGAGAAGGCGTCATCTTTACGCCGCCACCACCTCCGACACCGACTGCACCATCAGTGGCACCATCTCTGCCGATTATCACACCAGTTGTGAATCGCGAATCAGACACAGATAACAAACTTTCGAAGATCAACAAAATCCGCAATTAGCTGTTCGAACACAGCAATACCAGCACGCCATGGCGTCCGCACGTCCATGCTTGATCATGGCTCGGTCATTGCGACCAGACGCCACGGAATCGCCCACAGCTATGCCCACGACAATAGCGCCCGCCACGGCAAAGCCCCGCGTGCTAAGATTTCTCCTTGCCAAAACAAGGGAATCGGCTCGCAAGGGAGTTCACAACGTGCAAAGACTGGTGCTGTTCGATATCGACGAGACAATGATCTCATCTGATGGAGCGGGAAGACGCGCTATTTCTCGCGTTCTCAACGAACACTACCAGATTGATCCGCAGCACATGAACATCCCCATGTCAGGCAAAACGGACCCGCAAATTTTGACCGAAATTATGACCGCATCGAAAATGCCGATGCACGAAATCAGTGACGCAATTCCAAAAGTGATAGACCAATATCTGGATCTTCTTCAGGAAGAAATCGTCGCCTCGCAGTATTACATAGTTCACGACGGCGTCTATTTGCTGCTCGAAGCAATCGCTGCACATCCAGACATGTATTTGGGGCTGTTGACTGGAAATGTGGAACGTGGTGCCCGCATGAAACTCGATCATTTCGACTTGAATAAGCACTTCGAACTCGGTGCATATGGTTCAGACTCGGCCAATCGACTCGATTTGCCGGCGGTCGCCGTCGAACGAGCCCTGCAACTCTTCAAGATTCATTTTCAGCCCGATGAGGTAGTCATTATCGGCGATAGCGTCAACGATGTACTGTGTGCAAAAGGCTACAGTGCAAAATGCATCGCCGTGAACACCGGAAAAACATCATGGGAAGAACTCGAACGTTCAAATCCCGAATATTTATTCAAGTCGCTCAGTAATACCCAGAAAGTTATGGACGCTATCCTTGCGCCAATGCCGATTTCCACCAAAGGAACAAACAAGTTCCCTAACTAAAGGCCGCTTGCTATAGTAGTAAGGTCAGGGCAGCCAATACCTTATTACCCCAGCAGAAAACAACGTTTTTCGAGCCAGAGGATTTGCCGTGGAAGCGAGATGGCTCAGTTACAAAGAACAAGCTGAGCGAGCCGTTCAGCAGAACAAGTTAGAGCATGCCGAATCGCTCTGGTACGCCGCTTTGCAAGATGCTGAATCATTTCCGCCCAATGATCCCAGATTGACAATTACACTTGAATGTCTGGCCGAATTGCTTTTTAAACAGCGCAAATACTCACAAGCAGAACCGCTTTGCGAGCGGACTTTGCAAATCTACGAAAATACGATCGGGCCAAACCATCCAGATGTAGGCATTCTTGCAAACAATCTTGCCATGCTTTATCACATGCAAGATAAGTTCGAGCAAGCTGAGACGCTCTACAAGAAAGCTCTCAACGTGCAGACAAAGGCACTCGGTGCTAAGCACCCCGAAGTAATCAACTTGCTTGGAAATTATGCCAATTTGCTCTTTCGCGTGCATCGAGACGCAGAGGGCGAGCAGATGCGGGCGATGGCGAAAAGCGCCACAACCGGAAAGTGGAATATGTCAGGTCGCTATCAGGCATACAACGCTGGTGGTGTCGTGCCGTCGAGCAGCACTCCCCCAGGAGCAGTTGCACAAGCATCCGGTGCTGGACAATCAGGAACTGTCGTTCCGTCGCGCGCCCCCGGTGCCCAGGTTCCCGCAGCGCCAGCCGCAGCTTCTATGCCAGGTTACGGAGCTTCGACACCAGGTACCGCATCAAGTTCAGCACCAGGTTCCGCAGCAGGACCACCGGCAACAGCTCCTTCAGGCGCACCTGGCGCCCCACAACAGTTTCCGCCCCGCCACTCGCAGCAACAACAATCAGAGACTGCGCCAATTCTGGGAAAAGTGCTGAAAACGGTTGGAGCACCACCGCCCACACAAAAGCCCGTCATGCCTGAGTCTCCACAAGTGCCACTGCCGCCGCCGTCAACTGACGCTCCTCCTGCGCAATCTGGCATCAAACGCCTCATGCAGCAACGCAAAGAAACCCTGCAAAACCCGTAAAGCGTCCCGGGTTAACAATCACGAGAATCAATCAACCGGGACTCGATCGATAGGAAATCCGCAGCACAGGCGATCAACCAGGCATCGATCGATAATAATCCGCGCACAGGCGCGATCAACCAGACGTCGATCAATAAAATCAATCACCAAACTCGCCGTCTGTCAAAAGACGCAAGTCAAGACTCGTACAGAATTGCTCAACTCGATATAATGAGCGCGCGATCACCGATTGGCAGCAGAAGAGAGTATTGCATTGCCCGAGCCACGCAAATTAAGAGGCAATCCGCGCCAGAGCCGAGCCTTCATTGGATTGGGGTCGAACGTTGGCGACCGCGTTGGCTACGTGCAGCAAGCGATGCAATTGCTCAAAGACATTCGTGGCATCAAGGTTATCGAATGCTCGAGTCTTTATGAGACAGAGCCGGTCAACCGCGAGTACAAAGAGTGGTTCGTCAACGCTGTTGCAGCTGTCGACACGACACTAAGCGCGGAAGAGCTGCTCGACGTTTGCAAAGACATCGAAAAACGTCTCGCGGAAATGCACAGCAAAGAATCAATTTCGAGCCGTAAAAACGACGGATTGCGAATCAGAATTATTGACCTCGACATTCTGTTCTTTGGTGATGAAGTTTTGGAAACACCTTATTTGCACGTTCCGCATCAGTATATTGCCGAGCGCGCTTATGCACTGGTACCGCTTTTGGAGATCGCACCTAATTTCGTGCATCCAATCTTGAACAGAACTGTCACTCAAATTCATGAAGCGCTTCCGGCTCCGGAGTTAGTATTTCTATATGGAACTCGTGGAGTCGACCAGGGACTTGGATAAGCTCAGCGGGCACAAGAGCTGAACTGAGCAAAAGCGGCAAATAATTGTTCTGCTTTGATTTCAGAGAATGAGCTATGCTGAATTAATCAGCCAGCAGTGAAAGGTTGTTTTATGGAAACCCTTCCTTTTCAACTGAAAATCGGAACTGATGTCTGTTCAGTAAATCGCATCGAAAACACTTACAAAAGATTCGGGGCGCGATTTGCAGAACGTATCCTGACTGACAACGAAGCACGCTATGTGTTCGGCCGAAAGCATGGAGCAGCGCAGCGCTTTGCCGCCAGATTCGCCGCAAAAGAAGCGATGTCGAAAGTGCTGGGCACGGGATGGAACGGAATCGGCTGGAAGGACGTCGAAGTTACGAAAAAGCGGTCCGGTGAACCCGGAATCCGCCTGCACGGACGCGCAGAGGCTCTGGCGAGGCAGTTAGGTTTGACACATATCGAAGTAACTTTGAGCCATGAGCGAGAATACGCCGTGGCGTTCATTGTGGCTTACGGTTTGACGGAGTTTAACCCGTGAAGAAACGCCACTACCTATGGTGCCTGGCGCTCGTCGGAATTATCGGCTTTTGCTTTTACTTGCTGAAATCATCTCAAGTATTCCCATCTGCAAGTATCAACATCAAATTATCAAAAACACAAGTCACGCAATTGGCGGAAGACTGGGCAAAGAAGCTCGGTTACGCCGAAAGCAAACCAATTGAATCCACAACTTTCGCGTATGACGATGACGGAAAAACTTTTCTCGAGTACGAACTGGGATCGACGCAGGCTAATGCGTTGATGAAAGACACAATACCGATCTGGTACTGGACAACGCGCTTTTGCAAGCCTCTCAAGCAGGAAGAATTCGGGTGCTGGATCAGCCCTGACGGTCACCTGAGCGCTTTCGACCACAGCCTGGAAAACGATCGAGAGTTGCCCAGCATCAAGCACGACAAGGCGCTGGAGTTGGCAAAAAACTTTATCACCAGCGTTGCCCAGTCAAGTTTGGACGGATACAAACTGATCGAGCAGGCTTCGGTCGAACAACCGCATCGAACCGACCATAACTTTACCTGGGAAGACACCAGGCAGGAATGGCGTGGCGCCAAGCTGAGAACACACGTTTACGTAAGTGGAGACAAAGTCACCGCTTACAACCACTACCTGCACGTTCCGGATGTCTGGACACGAAAATTCAGCAAGCTGCGTTCGTATAATGATGCACTCGCTGATGCAGCCAGCATCTTCTATGTAGCATTGAACACAGGTTCGTTCTTCATCTTCATCTGGGCTTTCGCAAACAACCTGATCAAGTGGCGATTCTCCCTTATTATTGCCTCGGTTTACGCCATGCTGGGAATTTTTGAGAACCTGAACGGGCTTCCCAGCCAGTGGCACAGCTACGACACGAGCATGCCGATTCACGGCTTTCAACTCAATTTAGCCATGGGTCTTTTGACCAGTGCAGTACAAACGTTCGTCCAAATTTTTATTCTTACAGCCTCAGCAGAAGCTCTGTACCGTCGCTTCTTCCCAGAAAAGATGGGGCTGGAGAAGATATTCACTTCGATTGGTTTGCGAACCAGGACCACCTTAAATGGGATCATCAGCGGTACATCGGCATTTGGAACCCACCTTGGCTGGATTGTGCTTTTCTACCTGGCCGGGCGACCACTGGGTCTGTGGTGCCCGCTGGAAGTGCAAAACGAAGAGTCGCTGAGTTCGGTTTTTCCGTTCTTCTCAGCCATGCATGTAGGATTCACGGCCTCCCTGACCGAAGAATTCACTTACCGCGTCATTGGCTTGATTGCATTCCAGCGCCTGGTGAAAAACTTCTGGGTAGCTAATTTGCTGCAAGCTGCCGCCTGGGCTTTTATGCACAGCAACTATCCGCAGGAGCCACCATATGCCCGCGGCGTTGAGCTGACAGTAGTTGGATTCTTTTATGGAACCATCCTGCGCTTCTTTGGAGTGTTTCCATGCATCTTTTCGCACAATTTGATCGACACGTTCCTGGGGCTGGAACCGCTCTTCTCGTCATCGATTTCTGCAATTCGAATGAGCGCGCTTCTGGCACTGACGCCGTTTGTCGCGCTGGCAGTGATTGCCGTGGTGCTCCGCGCTCGTCGCGGTGAAGTTACCGATGAAGAAGCGCTCAGCAACAAGGCTCTCACACCTGTCGAGCTGCCGCCTGCCGTGGTAGTAGCTGAAGAACTGGCGCCTCGAACTTATCCATACAAACGACTGAAAACACCGCTGAGACTGACGCTGGCAATTCTTGCGACTGCGTTTACTGCCATTCAATTTTTTTACTACGTCCCGGCAGTCGGTCAAAGTGCACTATTGACGATACCAAGAAACGAAGCAATCGCCAAAGCCAAAGAATACTTGGAAGCTCATGATGTGCATCTTGATGGATACTCAGATTCCGCATCTCTGGTTAAGGGGCTGGACGATAACGAAATGCAATACGTTTTCGAGAAGGCTCCCAAACGTCTTATCGAATTGAGCGAAATTCCGGAGCGCCCTTTGATCTGGCGCATCCGCTTCTTCAAGCATCTCGTGCAAAAAGAGTATCTAGTCCTGATCGACTCGCGAGGCAAGGTGCTTTCGCTCGGCTTAACTGAACCCGATGAGGAGCCAGGTGCGAATCTCTCTGAAAAAGAAGCACAAGAGAAAGTCGAGGCGTTTCTCAACAAAGAACACAAAGAGATCTTGCCTTACACTCTCGCGGCAGAACCTCGTCAGGAAAAGAAGGAAGCGCGCACAGACTACACCGTGCAGTTCGATGTGCCCAAATACAAAGTCGGAGAAGCAGATTACAAGCTGACTTCAGAGTGTATAGGCGACAGCGTCAGCGGCTACGATCACAATTGGATTTTGCCTGACAAATGGAAATTCGACCGAAGCAGAAGATACTTGCGTGAAGACATCTGTAGTGTCGTTGTGTACATTATCTACTTTATTTTTGCAGTCGCTCTGATCTGGTGGGCGAAAGGTGTTTTGCGTTCGCAAGCAATACCCTGGAAACCCGCCATAGCCATCGGAGTGGTTATCGGCGTCTTCAACATGATCGAAACGATAAACGGCTTACCCGACCTGTTTACTGATTACGATACGAAGATGCCGCTGGTCTCGTTCTTCGTGGGAGAAGGAGTGCGCACGTTTGCCAGTGCTACATCTACATTTGCGATGTATGCGGCGATAGCTGCGTTCGGGTTGGGTGCACTGAGGTTGCTCTTGCCGAGCACTTCAGTCGCATCAGTTTTGCGCACCACTTTTTTGCCCGCTGACCCTGAAGAAAAAGCGCTGAGTCTGAACATCTGGCTGGACGCAACCATCATCGGGTTCGTAGTTGGGCTGGGTCAACGCGTCCTCTGGATTGTGCTGGGTCTGATTCGCAGCCACATCTCACCGACGATATCAATGGCGCCGCTCGATGCCCTTTGCGGTCTGGTCAACATCTTCAATCCATCAGTCAGCACGGTACTAGATGCGGTGACACGTGGGGTGACTCTGGTGTTCGCTTCAGCCATATGCATCGGCATTTATCTCAAATACCTGCGCAGGGCGCGAAACTACTTCATCTTCGCTGTCATCGTCAGCTTCCTCTTCCCCAGCCCTGACAGATACTGGCAAGACTACGTCGTAGATGTGATCAACTATCTTGTCACTTTCGGCATCATCTACTTCCTCGTGTCAAAGCTGGCACGAGAAAATCTCCTCGCCTATTTCCTGGCCGGATTCGTGACAACGATTGTCGGCTCCATGCGCGTGCTGATGAAACACGCAGCGGGTCTGTATTTTGATGATCTGGTCTTTTTGACGGCGTTGATGATGTCTCCCGTCATGTATGTAATCTTCAAACGAACTGGCCGTCCCAGGTTCCTGGGCGGAAAAGCCAAGCCAGCGGCAACGTCTGCAAGTCCGGTTATCGCGGAATCCCTGGCTGTAGGTCCAGAGGCAAATTCGCAAGCTCAGGATACACATGCCGCGAAACAACCGGCGAATTCAGCGTTGGATCCACAGGCTGAGAACCAGCTCGCGAATTCAGCTGTAGATTCACAAGCAACTAACCAGCCTGCCAATTCAACGTTCGATTCACAAGCACCGAATCCAACGCAATCACCTGGAAAGATCGAGCCTTCAAGTGCTTAAGCCAGCACTTAGCAAGATTTCTAAGAGGTCAGATGAGTTTTATAGGGAGACTGAATTCGACCGGGATTATGCGCTTTCTGATTTTGGCTCGTTAGGATCGCTGCCAAAAGAAAGTGGCGGTCTTTCAGTTTGCACTGGGCGACCAATAGCCATTGCAATCATCAAGCACTGGTCGACTCGCTCCATTGTCTCGTTGGGAAACTGACCGATTTTGCTGACCAGCAAAGTTTTAGGAATAGTGGCGATAACGGTGCAGTCAATGACGCTGTCCAGACGCAAACCAGCTTCCTTGCCCTCAGGCGTATTCATCGCGACAACGACCTGCGTTGGTTCACGACCGGCGCGAGTGGTATTGCTCGTCAGGGGCACCAGCAGAACGTCATCGAGTCGCTGATTGTTGTAGTCATTGGAAATGATCACAGCGGGACGCCGCTTTGTCTGCGTCTGTCCTTCGTCTGTGGTGTAAGGAAAGGATACTAAGACAACGTCGCCTTTCCTGTACTGCGGTGGTCTGGAGGACATTTAAGCCTCTTATCGTTTTTAGTAAATTAGTCCAAACATGACTATCTAGACCATTGTATCAGTCTAAAGAAGTTGGGTCTAAAAAGATCTAAAAAGCACAAATAGGGCTCTTTCGAACCCTGGGAAAATTGATTTGTACCGATCGCTCAGGCGAGTTCGTAGACGTCGTCTTCTGGACTCCAACCTTTAGACATCGCATATTGGCCAATTGTCGCATTGGCTTCAGCTCTGCTAAATAGCTGGAATTTCTCAGCCGCAATGTCTTTGAAATTGCCGCCCAAGATCGAACCTACTTCCTTCCACATTGCAAGGTGCGTTGTGGTCGGCTCAAGGCTCATATTCTTGTCGCCATCGATATTTTCGACAGGATTGTGTTTTCCCATTTATTTTCGAAGTCCCTGTGAGTAGAACTTGGTGAGTGCCGATAATATAACATACTTTTCAAGAGATAATCTTACTTTTTTAATGTAAGAGTTTCAATTTTAACAAGTAATGCTACTCGTAGTTATGTATACCCATGTCCCAGGATTTTCTGACACTTTTCTGTACATTTAATAAAGCTAATTCTGATCGCCGCCGAAGCGCTCTTTCAGGAACTTTATGGTCTTCTGGGTGCCGCCGCCTGGAACGAATATCTCGGAAATACCCTTAGCCAGCAAAATTTCACGGTCTTCATCTGGAATGACGCCGCCGCCGAACACGACGATATCGTCGATGCCCTGCTCTTTAAGCAATTCGACCACTCTTGGAAAAAGGGTCATGTGAGCACCCGAGAGAACGCTCAAGCCGATAGCATCCACGTCTTCTTGAATCGCCGTTTCGACGATTTCTTCAGGCGAACGGTGCAGCCCTGTATATACAACTTCCATACCAGCGTCTCGAAGGGCTCGCGCCACCACTTTCGCGCCACGGTCATGGCCATCTAGACCGGGTTTTCCAATCAGTACTCGAATTTTCTTAGCCATAACCTTCACTGCCATTTTGAAATCCTTGCCGAAACGGCGCTCTAGATAAAGCCTTTGGGGCTTAAGCTAGGATACATCCCAATCAGTATATAGGTATCAGGTTTTCTCTTTTAATTTGAATTCGCTTTCGTGCTTCAAAATGGACGCCGCCAGCTCTGCAAAGTTTTTGAGATCCCGCTTGTTGAGCAGATAAAAGCACCGCTGACTCTTCAAAATCGCGAATTTCAGCATCGGTGGCGTTTTAAAGTACTGGATGTCATCCCACTTCAGTCTCGCCGTCCAGAAAATCGCTTTGAGAAGAAGATAGTCGTTGAAAACTTCGACCTTATCCACTTCGAAAAGCAAGGGCATGAGCACCGTTGTGTTCAATAAGAAAAGCGCCAGGTAAGTAATCAGTTCGTGCGGCAATGAAAAGTGCGCGGCTTTGTTGGCACGCTCGACGTCGCTCATGACGAGCGAAACGTTCAAAACCAGCATCAATACAATTCCGAAGATGCGCATGCCATGCTTCCAGCGAGCACGCTGGTAAACAACCTTCGCTTCAAAAGGCGCTGATTGAGCGGGAGCCTTGTCTTTCTTCTTCTGCCTGGCCATCGTCCACCGAATTACCTATGGCACATTATCCCCTTTTCCCTTGCAAATAATCACGCCCGATCAAATCAGCAGAAGCGCATACTTTGAAGTTCCCGCGTTGAAAAGCGCTGTCCGATCAGCCGCTGATGCCATTATTGCGATACAATTCCTCGCTAATGCCGATCTGATCGGCGTTTTCAACAGGCTCTCAGGTGGTAATGATGGAAAAGACAAAACTGGCGGAATACCTTTTCAAAAAGATCAAAGACAGCGGCGTTGACTGCACTTTTGGTATTCCGGGTGATTTCATTCTTCCTTTGTACGCAGCTCAGCAGAAGCTCGGCATTAAGACAGTGGTGATGACGCACGAACCGTCGGTCGGATATGCGGCTGATGCGTACGCGCGGCTGAAAGGGCTGGGCATCGCCATGGTCACATATGGTGCCGGCGGGTTGAACATGATCAATCCAATCGGGTTGGCTTACGCCGAAGAGTCGCCTGTTATCGTCGTCAGCGGCAGCCCCGAAACCCGCTACCGCTCACAGAAGCCTCAACTCCACCATTGTGTCAAATCATTTGATACGCAATACAACGTCTTCGCTGAAGTTACCGAGTCACAGGCACTTCTTTCCAATCCGATCACTGCGCAAGATGATATCGACAGAGTTTTCGAAACCACCCAGAAGCAGTCCAGACCAGGCTACATCGAGATTCCTCGTGATATGGTCAACTATGAAATCAACGTCTCGGAAAAGGCACCAGATTCCCTGGATGCAGCATCACCTGCGGTGCATGAAGCGATTGCAGACATTATCGAACGTTTGAAAGATGCTAAAAAACCAGTCATGTTTGTTGGCGTGGAAATTCGCCGCTTCCATCTTAAAGACAAAGTTATCGCACTGGCTGAAGCTCTCAACATTCCAGTCGTCACTTCGATTCTGGGCAAAGCATCGTTTCCTGAAACACACCCGAATTTCATCGGCAATTATTTTGGGCAGTTCGGCAACCCAAAAGTTCGAGAATATGTAGAATCGTCCGACTGCATCGTCTCGCTTGGCACCGTGCTGACTGAAATGGAAACAGCCGGTTACACTGCCAAGTTGGACACAGAGCACTTGATCCAGTCGACCGCTAAAGAAGTGACTGTCGGCTATCACACTTATCGGGGCGTTGACCTGCGCTCGCTTGTTAATGAATTGCTCGCCCGCGCAACAAGCAAGGTCAAACCAGCGATGAAGTTCACCATTCCATCGATTCCAACAGAAGATATCTATCCACCAGCAGGCACGAAAGAGTTGACTGTTGCCGGAATGATCGAAGATTTGAACGGTGTGATGGGCGAAAGTTACTCTGTCGTCTCTGACGTCGGCGACTGCCTGTACGCCGGAATGAGCCTGAAGACAGATATTTTCATTGCTCCAGGATATTACTCGAGCATGGGATTTGGAGTGCCGGCAGGAATCGGCGCACAAGTCGCCAATCCGAAGCGCCGTTCAATTATTCTTGTCGGCGACGGCGGATTCCAGATGACCGGAATGGAAATCAGCACGGCTGCTAAATTGGGGCTGAATCCAATCGTCATCGTCTTCAACAACGCCAGCTACGCGATGTTGCGACACATCGATCAAAAGCGTGACTACTATGACCTGGCACGCTGGGATTATGGTGGCATCGCCAAAGCAGTGGGCGGAAAAGGTGTGCAAGCGACTACCAGAGCCGAATTCCAGAAAGCATTGAAAGATGCAGAGAGAAGCGACGGCTTGTTCTTGATTGACGCAGTCATCTCAGAAGACGATATTTCACCAACTTTACGTCGACTCACAGACCACTTT
Source organism: Drouetiella sp. (assembly GCA_036702955.1). Classification (GTDB taxonomy): domain Bacteria; phylum Cyanobacteriota; class Vampirovibrionia; order Obscuribacterales; family Obscuribacteraceae; genus PALSA-1081. The sequence continues at coordinate 28,386 of DATNPY010000050.1, forward strand.
GGCGCCAAGGTGAAAGCTTCGATTGCCTGAAGTTAGCGAGGGGTGATTGACCGTGAAAAGCAAAGTTGCGTCACTTATCTGTCTGACATTTTTCAGTGTCGCGCAGGCACACGGTCAAACTCAGCTCGAGATGAACGAACAAGCCAACAATTCCGCTACAGTGATCAAAAAACGAGCTGACAAGTCTCTGCGCGCTCTTTCTTCAAAATACGCAAAAATAGCCGGCTTCAAAACAAAAATGGATGAAGCGCAAGATTTTTACGAGAACTTCATTCAGGCACACATAGACGAGCGGTTTCCAGTTCCGAAAGGGGAAGACTACCGGTCGCTGTATGGCAGCATCGAGGGCACTTGCATAGGAAACATTCGCGAAGAGATGTACAAGCATCGCCTGAACGAACTGAATGACTGGACGAAGCCCGCACCCAAAGCCGACCTTGCCGCACTGAAATCTGAATACGCTAAAGTCGACAAGAAATTAAATGATGTCTACGTCAAAGTCAAAACAGGCTCTGCGGCTAAAGGCAAGACGGGACCTACATTCAAGAAGAATTTGACGGACGCAGAAGTGGCATGGATCGCTTATAGAAACGCCGATTCAGATGCTTATGCTTTGAGCGGCGGTTCTGAAGCATTCAAATGGCGAAAGATGATCGAATTGACGAAAGACCGCACGCAGCAGCTGAACGAATGGATTACCGGCGCCGAAGAAGGCGACGTGTGCTCTGGTTCCATTCCGTTGAGTCCCTAGGTGAGTATTCAGCTGTCAATCAGAAGGGGTTGTTCTGCCTGATTCAGACAAAGGAGCATGTGCTGGATGCCACGTTTCGGCTCCTTCTCTATCGTTTGAAAAGTCGATCGTCAAACTCAAACGAGGCAGTTTTCACTATGCGAAGGTGTGAAGCCTCGCTGTGGAGAGGATTTATAATTACGTTCAGTTCAACTGACAGTACAGCGCTGGGCACTATTAAACCCAGAGACCGCTTGGCAGTAAGCCACGCATCTCCATATAGAGCAGCTTCACGCTCATTCGGTGCCACTGGATCCGGAAATTTTAGCAACGATACCGTGCCCGGAATTTCGATTTTCAGCCAAACTAAGTCCAGCGGCAAATTATCAAAATCGAGATGAACCAGTAATTCCAGCGCAGCCAGTGATAAATGACTGGCGGTGTAAAGAGCTGGCTTTCCAGGCGAATTCCACCTACCGCCATATACCTTGGCTCCTTCACCGTCTAGTGCCGTATATGGTGCTCTACAAATTCGGTAAACGAACATTATGAGAAGATGCCGTGCTCAATTCGTCCAAGAATCGATTCAACGATTCGGGCACCATAGTCTGTTCTCAATAATTCAAGTGGGACATGGTCTTTCAAAGCTCTATTTGGCGTGCGAAGCCACTTCCGCGCCTTATCATGATTGCCCAAAACTTCAACGGCAAAGTCGTGGATTCTGGCCAATCGGGCGAGCAGGTCTGACTCTTCCGGGCTCAGACGCTCCTTTTCCTTTCTTCGAGCCAATGTTCGCGGTGCTATGAACATCTTCAGTTCGTTGTCATCGACGATGCCTTGAGCTTCCATGGCTCTGAGAGTTTCGACGGGTAATCCCGCATTCAAGACATCCAGCATTTCAACTTCAGAATTGACGGCTTGCGGCAAAGTCTCCGTCGACATAAGGGCTCTAATTACTCTTTCTCTGTCCATAATAACGCCAGTTCGCCAGATGCCTATAATTATAATGCCAACTGGCACTATGCGCAACTGCTTGAATTTCCCTTCAAATGAACCGTTGTCCCAGATTAATCAGAGCAAAGTTCATCTACACTACCTCGGTCGAGACTGGCTATGTCAGACTGGAATAACCAGGAGGACAAATATGTTAATCAGCTCAAGAAAAGGTAGTTGGACTCATCTCGCCTTGATTACCGGATTGGCTTGTCTGTGCCTGGGCATTGGTTACGGTGTTATGCGAATTCCATTTTGCTGGCATTGTCATTCAGGCGTCTATGTGGAAGAGACTCGCTACTCGGATAGCTACGCGCCCGGTTTGCACTTCACATGCGCTCGGTGTCAAAGAGAGTGGATGGCACTTACACCTTGGTGGAACGGAATTGTTGTTATACGTGTGCAGTGATGAGATCACCGCCTGCGGTGTACCCCAAAAGTCGGTGATTCAGGGAGCGAATTCTGAAAGTGGCGCCCAGTGACAGTTTCAGGGTTCACGGACGGAAACATAATCACTAATATCAGAAACTCGGACACAAGAATGCCAATTCCAGAAGACTCCAAATTGCAGGAAATAAAAAAAAAGATAGAGATGTGGACAAAAAGGGCTGCAATGTCTAAGAAGAAGGGATATACCGAACTGGAGCAACTGGCACTAGAGCGTAAACGCGATTACGAAATCGAGCTAGCACAACTTCAAGAAACTGAACTTGATTGAGAAAGTAAAACGATCCATGACTCCAGCTATCCAAGACAATAACGAACCCAAAAAATGCATCAAAATCCAAAAGGATTTGACGGTTAAAGAGCTGACCGCACTTTTAGAAATTCAAGATTCCGCTGTCAAACACCTCTTTTATCAAATGAACACCCCGAGAACTGTGTCATCAGTTAGTTGAGATAGATATCGCAAAGCAGCTAGCAGTCGAAATGGGCTATGGCTTAAATGATGACTGAAACATAAAAAACGTTATCGGTCGATGCCAATTGAAGTTATGAGTAAATCTCAACGGAAACACAAACGCGTATCTATGAAAGAAACCGCGGAATTACAAGCGGACAAAGTAATTACGATACAGCGCGAAGTGAAATATGACGATGAACAAATATCTTGCAGCGAGGTTAAAGTCATGCCTCGCTTCTCCTTCTACCAGCTATGTAAGAAACACTTTGCGCTGCAGCGCTCTGGTGACTGGAACACCATTGCATACGAATGGACTAACGACCGATGGGTGGATTCTCAGTCGAACCAGTATTGGCTTCTAGATGAAACATAACATCGATTAGCGGACCAATGGCACGCCAGAATCGAAGTCAAATACGTCTGAGCAGATCAATCTGCGCTGATTGCTCTTTGAATGATTAGTGGACTAAATTTGGAAATTCGGACTTGCAGTTGAAGCAACTCCCATTTCACACAACTGAGTCATGGTCGCTCTGAAAAGCTCAAGCAACGAAATCAGTCTGTCAAAACTATTAATTGCTTCGTCTTCTTCGAAGACCAGCAACTGAAGCCCATCCGGAACTTGACCGTACTGCTTCAGATTTCCGTTTTTATGAATCGACAATCGAACAGCTTTCTGCAACTGAATCATCTCGCGCAAAGTTTCTGATGAGTACAGCTTTTTCACCTTGCCTTCATCGTTTCCTTTGATGATGAAATCGTGGTCGAACTGATCGTAGCCCACGATAATGTCTTGCAGTCCAAATTTCTTCTGGGCATCGGCGATCCAGCTGCGATTGTAGATTTCAAACTCGAAATCAGATTTAGCGATAAACGGCAGCAAAATTTTTGAGTGGTTTTTACCTTTGCTGTGCATTTCGAAGGTAACAGTCCACGGTGTCATAGGTACGCGCACTCTGGCTACATTTTGGACTTCCTCAAATTCGCCTTTAGCTTCATCTGCTAGATCCATCCAAACAGACTTCCAACCGTAAACACTGCTTCTCAAATTAGGCATAATCTTGCTCTCCGCCCCAAACGACGCTACATATATACCAAAGGTGAAGCGAAAAATGGGCAAGATATCGTATTTTTCACGAGTCGCGCAACATTGGGGCTCGCGAAATTCTGCAGAAATACTTAAATGATTTGCGTCTTAACTACTCCATAACCCTCACGGGAGTAGCATAGAAGCACATAAGAAAAGAAAAAAAACGGATAGAGATGCCAGCGAGAGGCATCGCCAGAAAAGTTCTCAAATTAGTCTCAAGCAGTTCAGGCGCAAGGTTTGCGCGATGGGCGCAGACGCGAACGCCTCCTCTGTCCGACAAGGAAATGATGAGGTTTAAGCATGAACGAATTTGATTTGATGGGTCCGCAGTTCTTAAGTATGTACGCCCCGCTCACAGTTAGTACCATATTTGGTGCGATCATTCTGCTCTACACACTTAAAAACAAAGGTGGCGAACACAAAGAAACGGAATTGAGCGCCTACGACACTGCCTACTTGAGCGGCGGAGATAAGAGAGTCGTCGACGCGGCAGTCGCAAAACTGCTGGTTTCAAAAGTGTTCACTGCGAGCATCGCACCCCCATCTATCAAAGCCACAGGAGAATTGCCGAGCGACGCAGACCCAATCGAGAGATCGGTTCTGCAAGCAGTCAAAAATCATTCGATATCGAACGTCAGTGACATCTACAGGTACTTAACTTCGATTTCGAGTGCTATACGACCAAAGCTCATCGATGCAGGTTTAATTCTGAACGATGCGCGCACGGCAGCCATACGCACTTGTTGCACACTAATGATTCTATCCCCCGTACTTTTCTTGGGCATCCCAAAGTTATTTTTAGGACTCTCTAGAAACAAACCAGTTGCATTGCTCGCATTGCTTGTGCTCGTCGGGTTGGGCGCAGCAGGCTGGTTCTTCTGCCAGAGGTGCATTCGAACAGCCAGAGGCGATGCGGCACTGGATTTTCTTAGATTCGAAAATAGAACACTCGAGTACAGCGTACGGTACGGCAGTGGCAATTCCAGTCACGAGCTGGCTATGGCAACAGGTCTGTACGGCACAGCAATCTTGCTGACTTCGCCGCTATTCGCGCCGATGAAAAACGTTTTTAGAACTCCTGTATCAAGTAGCAGCGGATGCAGTTCCGGCAGCAGTTGTGGTTCGAGTTGCGGTGGTGGCGGATGTGGTGGTGGCGGATGCGGCGGCTGTGGAGGTTAACAAAGAATGTTAGGAATAGGTTGGAGACCTGAATTAGCCTGGATGATCCACAAACGGCGCGACCTTGATTTCATTGAAATTCTGGCGGAAGATTTCTCACCATCAAGCAAAATACTGCCACCTATCAAGCAGTTAATGGATAGAGGCACGGAGATCATCGTTCACGGAACCACACTCAACCTCGGTGGTTCTGAAATTCCAAGCAAAGACTCACTTGCACATTTGAATGGTCTTGCGAATCGATACCAGGCAAAGCTTGTCAGCGAGCACCTGGCCTTTGTGAAGGCTGGAGGGCTCGAATCTGGGCACCTTTTGCCGATTCAACGCACGAAAGAGAATCTCGAAATAGTCGTCGAAAATATTCTGATTGCTCAAGAAGCGCTCACCGTTCCTCTGGCAATAGAAAATATTGCCACACTATTCGAGTGGCCTGATAACGAGATGGACGAAGCTACCTTTTTGTCTGAAATCGTTTCCAGAACAGGAGTTGCCCTGCTGCTAGACGTCGCCAACTTGTTTGCAAATGCCACTAACCACCAATTTGCCCCTAGCGAATTTCTGGACAAGTTACCACTTGAGAAACTAGCTTACATTCATGTAGCAGGTGGAATTTTCAAGGACTCTCTCTACCACGACACACACTGCCATTCCATACAAAACCCAGTCCTCAACGTGCTTCGAGAGGTTTGCTCAAGGATTGACTCGGCGGCTGTACTGCTTGAACGAGATGGAATCTTTCCCGCCAATCTAGACGATGAGTTAAATCACGAACTAGACATCATCAAGAAGTTGTCCCAACCACCGAGATTATGCAATGTCGGCTAATGCAAGAGCAAAACTGGCAGCTCAACAGGCGAAACTGATGCAGTGCCTGACCGAAGATACGAGTCTTGCAGGCTTTGACGCCGATCGGTTACACGTGACAGCCGTCAGCCTTTTGCAAAAACGAATTCGCACGGTGGAGCGCATTCATCCCTGCCTTGTTTCAACACTGGGAACGTCATTCAGCCATCTATTCATTGAATATGCAAGAACGCATCAAATTCCAACTAATGGACCCGCGGCTGACACACAAAACTTTGTTGACTTTCTGGCAAAAACAGAAAAGCTACCCCAGAGCATGTGGAAAGCATATTTCTTTTCGACTGGTTGGAGAAATCCTCGAACCTGGTGGTATTGCATAAAATTCTCTCGCAGCGTCTCGCGACAACCGCAAAACATCCTTGAGGCCCGTTAAACTAATGAAGGTGAAAACGGAAGTCTCAGTTGATGTCGAGTTCGCAGACGGACGCGAGCGTTAGCGAAAACAGAAAAAGAGATGGCATCCTGACTGAGGGCAGTCTCTGGAAAGCTATCTGGGTGATGTCGTGGCCGCTCATGCTGACGACAATCTGCAGTTCGCTGATCGGACTGACTGACGTGAAGGTAGCCGGCACGCTCGGCTCAGCGCAACAAGCCGCAGTAGGAATTTCAGAACAGGTTCTCTTCTTGTACATGATTTTCATCATGGCGACAGGTGTAGGAACCACGGCTCTGGTGTCACGCGCAGCTGGTGCTGGCGACCATCAGGAAGTACTTCGCGCCACAGCGCAATCGATCACACTTTCCGTCGTAGTCGGACTGCTGCTGACTTGTATGTCGCTTATTTTCGCAAAGTTCGGTGTTAGCTTCTTTAGCAAGGCACCAGATGTAGTTGCACAGAGCACAGCATACTTGATTGTGTACAGCTTCTATTTAATACCATTCAGCATGACTGCGATAATTAACGCAGCTTTCCGCGCGCTGGGAGACACGAAAAAACCGCTCATCATTGTTGGCATTATGACTGCGCTGAACGTGCTGGGCGACGTGCTTACCGTCATCTACAAGTGGCCTGTGCCTGACCTTGGCGTGCGCGGTATTGCAATCTCTGGGGTTCTTGCCAGCTGTGTCGGCAGCCTCCTGGCCATTGGCTTTCTGGCTCGCTCGCCTCGACTGGGTGAGAGCATCAGCGAAATGTTCAACGTCAATGTCGACATTCTGAAAAGGGTTGTGAAAGTCGGCATCCCCTCAGGGCTTCAACGACTTGCCTGGGCAATGAGCGTCTTTGCCTTGTTCTTTATTCTCGCTCGCGGCGCCCATCCAACCGAGTCTATTGCATCCTGGACGATTGGTATGAGACTGGAAGGTCTAGTTTTCATGCCGTTGATGGCGCTTAGCATGTCAGTTTCGTCGATAGTCGGTCAGAATCTCGGCGCCAAGCAACTCGACCGGGCCGTGAGAGCCGGATGGAACGTAGCTGCCATTGGAGTTGGTTTGAACTGTGTGCTTGGCACTTGCATGTTCGTTTTTTCAAACCAGCTGGCCGCAGGCATGAGCAAAGACCCGACAACCATGCTCTACACATCCGACTACCTCAAAATCAATGCCTTCTGTGAGCCGTTCCTGGCACTAGGCATGGTGCTGAGCGGAGGTCTCCAGGGTGCAGGCGACACGAAAACACCCATGTGGATCACACTCTTCACTAATTGGATTCTGCGACTGCCACTTGCCTGGTATCTCGTCATTACTCTCAACATGGGTCCGGTAGGTGCGTGGCTGGCAATGTCGAGCTCATGCGTTGTTATGGGTTTGCTCACAGCCTGGAGATTCCAATCGAAAGCGTGGACCAAGACGCACGTTTAGTTCTGCAAAGCTGAGCTGACTCTACGTTACAGGTTTTACCGGGGCAGTCCAAAATCGATAGAAGTTTTAATGAAGGGCAACTGTCACCAGAGACACAATGCCTGTTTACGTCTTCACAGACGACTTGCAAACTATATATACGTACTGACTGCCAGAAATCCCAACCGCAGCAACATGAGCGGAAACTTCAGCGAATCGCCGGGAGTCTGAAGGTTTACAACCCAATAAGCTTAGTAAAATGAATCAGAATCATTCCTCACAAAGTTTGGCTTATCAAATTTCCGCGTACATGGCCAGTTTGCCAACCGAAAAGAAGCCTCGTGTCTTCCTCGTAGAAGACCAGCCCCTGACGCTGGCAGGCATCAAGATGGCTCTGAGCGATCTTGGGAAATATGAGCTCGTGGGTGAGGCGACCAACGGCGTTGATGCAGTCGCGTCAGTGTTGTTGACCCGCCCCGATGTTGTCGTAATGGATGTTGTCATACCTGGAATGGATGGTATCGAAGCGTCTTCGCGAATAAAACACCATTTGCCAGACACGAAAGTCATTATGTTCACATCCTTCGGTACGTCTGAGGTGGTGACAGCGGCCCTCTCGATAGGAGCGGAAGGATACCTGCTCAAAAACAGATCTATCGAGCAGATAACAAATGCCATCGATACCGTTATGAGTGGCAACATCTGGATTGACCCTGCGGTCGCCGATCGCCTGGTGCGAGACAATCAGACAACCCCGCGCAAAGAAAGCACTTTATCCCCGGTCGAACTTCAAATATTGAAGTTTATTAGAGACGGTATGGATAACAAACAAATTGCCGACTCACTGGGAACGAACGAAGACGCGGTCGCAGCAGCGATTAGAGGACTGCTGCGTTCGTACACCAAGCAGCAGCCAACTCGCCAGGTGATTGGAGAGGCAGTGCAGGAAGTAATAGCACCTGTCACTAAAACCCTGCATGCCGGGCAGATGTTCGAGAACAAATATCGCATCGATAGAGAGCTCGGAGTGGGCGGGGCAGGCAAGGTATACGCAGCAGAGCACGTGCTCATGATGCGCCCGGTGGCGCTGAAGCTCATGCACCGTAACTTACTGAAAGATCCGATTGTTCTCCAGAGTTTCAGAAAAGAAGCGATGGCGATTGCCTGTTTAGATCACGAAAACATCATTCGTCTCTACGATTTCGGAATCTCTTCGCAGCAAGAGCCATACCTGATTATGGAGTTGTTCGAAGGGGAAAATCTCCGAGATATTCTGGCAAGACAGCACCACCTCACGCCTGCAGAATTCTGCTCCATTTTTTCGCAGGTGTGCAAAGCGCTCAGTGCAGCGCATTCGCATAACATTATTCACTGCGACATCAAGCCGAGCAACATTCTCGTGCGCAATCGAGACGGTGTGATCGAAGCCAAGCTTGTCGATTTCGGTCTGGCGAAATCTACAGAGGTCGACAAAAATATCACTGATTCAAAAACTTCCGAAGGAACAGTGTCGGGCACAGCACCATACATGTCACCAGAGCAGTGCACTGGGCAGGTGCTGGATGAAGGCACAGACATTTATTCACTGGGCTGTGTAATGTTTGAAGCGCTCACCGGAGAGCGAGTCTTCTCAGGCAAAAGCGCAATGGAAATATTCACGCAACACGCTTACGACAAAGCTCCTGAACTTGCAGAGAAAGCGCCTCAGCTGAAGTTTCCCGAGCAACTCGAACAGTGCATCGCGGGCATGCTGAAAAAGTCTCCCGCCGACAGAATCAAGTCAGCCGCAAAGGTGGAAGAAATCATCACAGCCCTGACGCCCCAGCACTCGGGTGAGTGAAAGGCGCAGTGGGCCTCGCACTGTTTAATTACCAGACTCGTCAAACTCGGCGCTCGATGACTAACTAATGTCGGTTTTGCTGAAAGAGCCAAGCCATGAGTGATTGGTTGAGAGCAACGCAAGCAAGAACCATTGAGCAAGCCGCACGTTGCCCGTGCCAAAATTGTATTCGAATATGCCAGCAATCATCAGCGACACAATTCCTCCGAGTACTCCAAGACTGACGCCCCGGGTCAACCGATCATCGACACGAGCTTTCCTGAAGTTCTGCCAGGCTAGCCTCAAACTGGCAATAGAAAGCCAGAGGTAAACTAACAAGCCAACCACACCGGTGGTCGTCAGGCTCTGTAAGTAATTGCTGTGGGCATGATCAAGCACTTCTTTGTTGGGACCTTCAATCGGCACCGGTTGAAATTTCCTTGGACCGACACCGATAATCTCGCTGCGCAAAGATGAATTGTACTGTTCAATCGCGCTGGTCCAGACTTGCATGCGCTGCCGTGAACTTTCCTCTTGCTCGCCTCGCAAAATGCTTCCCATTCGCGCCTGCACCGCAGGCAGTGCGAACCATCCCAAAAGTGCGATGACCACTCCGATAGCAAGCACACGCAACGCCAACTTGCGCGAAACCAGGCTGGCTATGAGCATTGCACCAAAGCTAAAACCCAACCAGGCACTGCGTTCAAAAGCAAAGATAATTCCGAGAATATTGCCCAGCGCGATAGGAACAAACAAAGTCCTTTTCTTGAACTGACCAGCCAGCTGATCGAACGAACCAGTCAGCCAGAAAGACAGCGCCAGCAAGGCAAGCATCTGCATCACCCCGGCAAAAGCCATAGGACCGCTAAGGAAGCCGGTTCCCTGCAAATATTTGAACGAGCTGATATGCAAGTGAAACTGATGTTCGACAGTTGCGGCAACCCCGCCCATCGCACCGAAAAGAAGCAGCGCTGGTGAGATCTTAGCCAACAGTTCTTGCCGACTACGAAATGCGTAGTAAGCCCAGAAATAAACGAGAAACGAGCGCATAACGCCGATTGAAGCCATTGCTTCTTTCAAGCCACCGTTGGCTAATCCGGATAGGAAATACACCAGTGTCAGAGCAGCAATCGGCACTGCTAGCGGTGGCAGCTCTTTGACCGGCGGCAACGCAAACTTAGCTCCATTTTGGCGAATACGCTCAGCGATTTGAACGATGCCGACGACTATTCCAACAGTCAAAATGATCCAGGGTATTGTAATCGGCAGAGAGAGACTGGCCGCAAAGGCTATCAGAAGCCAGCACTGGAGCATCTCAAGATGCTCTCCCAGCGAGGAGGTTGTGCCTGAAGTTTTGTCTGTCGGTTCTGTTTGCATACGGTTTACACCGCAAACCGTTATTTAAGAGATTCCCAATTAACCATGCCCATGATTTCGCGCACCTCATGAAGCGTCTGCTTAGCCACTTTGCGCGCTTTAACATTGCCGTGCTCAAGAAGCTTGAAGACCTGATCTGGATCCTTAGCGAGAGATTCTCTGCGCTCTCTGAACGGCGCAAATTTTTCGTTGATGATTTCGGCAAGTCGCGACTTGCACTGCACGCAGCCAATCTCAGCGTTCTCACATTCTTTCTTGACTGTCGCTTGCATCGCTTTGTCAGCAAATACTCTGTACATCGGCCAAGGCACTTCGCAAATATCGACGTGTCCGGGGTCAGATTTCGCGATGCGTGTTCGGTCTGTCACCATCTGCTTGACTTTCTTTTCGGTATCAGCAGCGGTATCAGCAATTTTGATGTCGTTGTTGTACGACTTGCCCATCTTCAGACCATCCACACCTTTCAGCAAAGGAGTTTCGGTAAATTCGGGTTTTGGCTCCGGGAAATAACTGACGTTATAAGTGTTGTTGAATTTGCGGGCGATGTCTCTGGCAAATTCCAGGTGTGACTCCTGATCTTTACCAACGGGCACCAGTTCTCCCTTGAAGGTGAGAATGTCGGCTGTCATCAAGATCGGGTAACCGAACAAGCCATACGTGACCTTTTCACGTGCCTCTGCCTCGTTTGCAGCGAGCATCTTGACCATGTCTTTCAACGTAGGTTCGCGCTCAACCCAGTTTTGCGGAGTCATCATGGAGAAGAGCAAGTGCAACTCGGCAATCTCAGGAATAGCAGATTGCACATATATAGTTGATTGGTCCGGGTCGATGCCAACCGCCAACCAGTCGAGCGCAATCTCCCAGATGTTCGCTTTCACTTCATGAGTATTGGCTTTAGTTGTCAGCGCGTGCCAATCGACAATCGAGAAATATGACTCGTACTGACTCTGAAACTTCAGCCAGTTTATTAAAGCGCCAAAATAATGCCCCAGATGCAGGCGCCCCGTAGGGCGCATTCCGGACATTATTCTCTTTGTGTTAACCGCCGAAGACAATTTTTAGTTGCGACCTTCGCGCGACTTGGCATGATTGGCAATGGTTTGTTTGACCAGTTCTTTTTTGCGCTCTGCTTTGGCGAGACGGCGCTTTTTCTTCTCACGAGCATTGTACTTATTGGTCACGAGGACCTCCTTACATCGACTTAAATTCAAGATGGAAGGGAGAATATACCACTATTTAAAGGCAAAACGCTTCTGTTCACGTGTCAATGTATCGATATCCTCTTCAGTTACGTAACCATTTTGCAAAAAGAGGTCACTCAATTTCTCACCTTGTTTTTTGGCCAACCCCGTCAGCTCGCGCAATTCATCACCAGTGATGCGGCGGCGCTGCAGAAGATACTGATCAAGCTCCACCCGCCCCAACAGCAAATCAGCCGTTAACGAAACCACCGGGTCAGCCGATTCGATGTAACCACGGTCTAGACAATAGCGGTAGGAAGATAGAACTGCGGCAGGTGGGCGATTTCCTTCGCCCATGACAGTAGTGAGTGTCTTGCCGGACTCGACATCAAGCAGCGTTTGCCTCCGCAACTGGTCAAGAGACGGGTTTGTGAGAGCAAGCTTTCCAAATTGAGTTTGTTTGAAGGTGGCCAGAAGCAATCGCTCGATATCCATACTGACCAGAGGCAGACTCGCCGTTTTGAGTCTGGAAGCTTCCTGCAGCGCCGCCAACTCAGCCTCATCAGTCACGAGTTTGGCGAACGCATTGTTGCTCACCAGAGGCGGCAGTTCCGGACGTGGCACCGCCGTCTCTACATGCTGCTCGACTCTCAAGAGTTTCGCAGCAGAAGTCAATCCATCGGGAGCGGCAGGCGAATCAGGCTGGGGAGCGGGCGCATATGGTGCATGAGTGGAATCGGACTGCGAGTTCGGAACAGGCGGTGTGGCTGGCGAATTGGAGAGCAGATGAGGCGCAGATGGTGCGGCAGAGGGTTTGGATAGAGGCTTCGGCACCTCAGGTGGTGCCATTGGTTTGGCGTCGCCCCGATTATTGTAATCCGAGTAATCATTCAGGGCGACGATAGCTTCTTCCAGAGCTCGCTGGCTGCCGGCTTGCGATGCCAACAAATCTCGCAAAGGCACCGGCGGTAGAGTCACAGTTTGAGGGCTTGGCATTTGCAACTGCCCCGGTTGATTGGGCGGCGGAACAAAACCAGACGATTCGCCAGATTGCATTCCAGATTGTGGATCATTGCTGGTCTGAGCAGTCAAATCATGAACCTGCTCAGGGCTGAACGCCGGTCCAGACCTGGTCGCTCGCACGCTTTTAGCACGCAATCTCGCTTCCATAGAAGCTCTCACTTGAGCCATGTCTACTTTCGGATTAACGGCTGCTTGTGGTATCGTGCGCGGTGGCAAGTCAGTTTTAAAGGAAGTGCTGACAAACGCATCTTGCGCTACGGCATTCGTCGCTTCTTCTGTAAGAGAACGCGCTGCCTCATGTGCGACATTCGCTGCGGCTGCTTCCTGCCCTCCTGTCGTCAAAAATCGCTGGACAGTAGCAGCACTGACACCGGCTTCTTCAACTTCGACTCCTGGCTCTTTTGCATCTTTACTGCCTGGTCGCATAACGAGGATCGATTTTGTCGCCACTAACCTGAACAAAATGCCAGTCGCTTTGACCAGGTCGAAATTGAATTCTCGTGAAGCCTGTCTCATCGTACGCCCGGCAGCGAACCAACCGAGAACCATAAAATCATCCCGTTCGAGGGGCTGCTGTCTGACCGTCTCTTGCCACTCGGGTGTGCCGAAGAGCTTGGAGGCAATGAGCACGGAATTCAAACCGACGTTTTGCTCATTTAAAAACGAACTTTGATCGGCAAATGTTGCTGTCGGCTGAATTTGGAATTGCAGATTTTTCTTGATCTCGATTTGCGGATTGAGTAGCTCGACTCCGAACGCTCCATCTTTCCATGAGAGAAACTCGCACAGGGCATCTTCGCCTTCCAGCAAGCCGTAGCTGGATGCAGTTACTGCCCCTTTGCAGACAAATATCTCTCCTGCATGATTGTTTGAAGTGACTTTAACTCGATAGCTTTTGTTGATTTCAGTTGCCAGAAACTGCAGGAGACCTGGCAGACTAACATCTCTGAAATTGCCTTCTAACATAAGCCTTTAACCGTAAACATCACTGCCGGATTTTCTTGTCGACTGTGGGATACTTCCAACGGTGAACGAGGATGAATGTAGTAAATGAGCGTCGCTACCTTCATCATAGACGCGCCACCCACCCCTCTGGCTTACTCTACATCAGATTTAGCGAATTTTACAAAACTTAATCTACATCTTGACTGACAGAGAAGTTGGTGAACTGGGTAAATACGGAGTAGGTCAAAATCGATTTCTTTTACTATCGGGGTTCAGGACGTTGGCTTCAAAGGTACGCGAAGAATTAGCAGATGAATGGGCGGAAGCAGCTTTCGAAGAGGAAGCGGCCGCTGCCGACGACACTGAAGAACCGGAAACCGAGATAGCATCTCCCAGTGAAGGTTTCACAGAAGACTCAGTGCGTCTCTATTTGCGCGAGATCGGTCGCGTGAAAATGATCAAGCCAGACGAGGAAATCGAACTGGCCAGACGCATCGCGAAAGGTGACCTGGACGCCAAAAAGAAGCTTATTCAGGCGAATCTGAGACTGGTTATTTCGATCGCAAAAAAATATGTCAATCGCGGACTGCCCTTCCAAGACTTGATACAAGAAGGAAACCTGGGTCTGATTCGAGCCGCAGAAAAGTTCGACCATACTAAAGGTTTCAAGTTCAGCACCTACGCAACATGGTGGATCAGACAAGCGATCAGCCGTGGACTGGCTGATAAATCGCGTACCATTCGAGTGCCGGTGCACATGGTCGAATCGATCAACAAATTGAAAAAGACCAGCGCGCGCCTCGCGCAAGAACTGGGACGAAAGCCAAACGAAGCAGAACTTGCCACTTCGATGGAACTGCCAGTCAACAAAATTCAGGAAATTATTCAGGCTGATCGTGAACCAGTTTCAATGGAAATGCCTCTCAACAGGGATGAAGAGACGTATCTCGGAGACCTGATCGAAGACAATGAATCGGCTCGTCCAGATTCAACCACTGAAGAAGAGCTGATGCGCGAAGATCTAAGTCGCATGCTCAGTCAATTGACACCACGTGAACGTGACATCATGCACCTTCGCTACGGACTCGAAGACGGACGTCAGAGAACCCTTGAAGAAGTTGGACGATTGTTCAACATAACTCGCGAACGCGTCAGACAAATTGAGCACAAAGCCTTCAGAAAGCTGCGGCAGCCAGCCTGGTCGTCTAAGCTCGTTGGTTATCTGGAAGACTGAGTTGGGCCGTTAGAGCACAAAAAATAGTCTCAAAGTTCGATATCAGACCTCAAATCGAGGTCTGTTTCGCTATTTATATTAGACACATGCTCTTATGCTCAAACATCTAGCTTGATAGGGTTATAGTTGGTGGTAACGCGACAGCTAGCGCTTTGCTTGCTGCCAACTTTGTGCGAGGCACCCATCACGTGACAGAAGCGCAAGCACTAGCACCAGATCTGTTGACTAAGCTTGTCGATAACGGCGAGCGCCAACAGCTGCGCATGCTGCTTAATGAGCAACATCCAGCCGATCTGGCCGAGTCTTTTGCAGAGATGGACGCCGTACACAGACTCTCATGCTTCAGGCTGCTAGACCTGGATAACGCTTCGGCAGTTCTTTCTGAGTTAGAGCCCGATGACCAGCGCGAACTGCTCCATGACCTGGGCGAAATCGGCGTGGTGCCCATTATCAGCAAAATGTCGCCGGACGACGCCGTTGACTTGCTGGCAGAGTTACCGGTTGAGCGCGCCAACGCCATCATCAAACAGATGACCGACATGGAGGCAGCCGAGGACATTCAGGAGTTGATGTCATTCAAAGATGACTCCGCCGGCGGCATCATGTCAACCGATTATCTCGCACTCGACGCGAAGATGACTGTCGAGCAAGCACTGGCTTATTTGCGCGAAAAGTATGAATTGCTTGAAGAAGAAATTTACGACGTCTACGTGGTCGACGAACGCGAAGTGCTCGTTGGTCATGTCACTTTAAAAGAGTTGTTCACCGCGGATCCGGAAGCTCTCGTTGAAAGCGTAATGGACGATAAGTTAATTAAAGTCAGCACCGCAACCGACCAGGAAGATGCCGCCGAAAAGTTGAGCCGCTATGACCTTATGACTTTGCCGGTAGTCGATACGCAAGGCCGATTGCGCGGTATCATCACATCTGACGACGTCATCGACGTGTTGCAGGAAGAAGCGACTGAGGATATTTATCAGTCATCTGGTATCAACCCATCTGGTGCAGAGGAAGGGGAGGTACTGACCTACAACGTCAGTCGCGCTTTCCAGGCCCGGCTGCCCTGGCTGCTCGTGACGCTGTTGATCGAATCGGGATCGGCGACTGTGATCACACACTTCGATGATGTGATTCGCCAGACTATCGCCGCAGCGTCGTTCATGCCCTTGCTGTCAGGGGTAACTGGCTCAGTGGCAACACAAAGCACCTGTATCATTTTGCGCGGCTCGGGTCTCGATCAGGTGAACTGGAAAGTTTTCAGCCGCAACGTCTTCCACGAAGTAAAAGTCGGCATGATGCTTGGATTGACGTGTGGATTGGCTACAGGCCTGATGGGCACACTCTTCAATCAACAACAGCATAATCTCGGTCTCGTCGTTGGAATTTCTCTCTTTGTGACGATGACCGTGGGCGTCGTCATCGGCACTTCAATGCCGTTCCTTTTTGAAAAACTCGGGGTCGAGCCTGCACACGCCAGCGGTCCGTTCATAACCAGTATTCTCGACGTTTGCACAATGTCCATCTATCTTTCAATCGTTCACACTTGCTTGCAGTCATTGCTCTAAGGAAAAAAGAAATGGAGAAAACAAAACTAGATCCAAATGCTCAGCTGATCGAAAGAAGAAATGCAAGCTTGACGGTGGATCCAGCTGTAAAGAAAAAGCGGAAAGAACGCGGAATGATGACGGCTCGTGAGCGCATCGAAGCGCTTGTTGATCCAGGCACGTTTATGGAACTCGATCGTTACGCGTTGCATAACTGTTCGAATTTCGGCATGGAGAAAAAGAAAGTTGTCGGCGACGGTGTCGTCACAGGTCAAGCCATGATCGATGGCAGACCGGTTTATTTATTTGCTCACGACGGCACCTTCCTTGGTGGCGCGCTCGGAGAAGTATTCGCCAAGAAAGTCTGCAAAGTCATGGACCTGGCGAAGCAGGCAGGCTGCCCGGTGATTGGCTTGAACGAAAGCGGCGGCGCGCGAATACAGGAAGGCGTCGCATCACTGGCTGGCTACGCCGATATTTTCTATCGCAATGTCGCCTGCTCCGGTGTCATTCCGCAGATCTCGGTGATCTACGGGCCCTGTGCTGGAGGCGCTGTCTACAGCCCTGCCGTCACCGATTTCACGATCATGGTGGCAGATCAAAGCTACATGTTCATTACCGGTCCCGAAATTGTGCGCACCGTCACTGGTGAAGAAGTCAGCTTTGAAGATCTCGGCGGCGCCCGCGTTCACAATCAGAAAAGCGGTGTAGCTCAGCTTCTTGCGCAAGACGAAGAAGATTCATTCTGGCTGACACGCAAACTTCTCTCCTACCTGCCAGGCAATAATCTGGAGTCTGCCCCAGCCTCGACAGAAGACGCCGTCGAACCCGCGAACGCAGCCGAGCTGGATTCGCTCGTGCCATCAGACCCGTCCAAACCTTACGACATGCACCAGGTGATCAAACGCATCTTCGACAGCGGCGAATTTTTCGAAATCGCACCAATGTTTGCCACAAACTTGATTACAGGATTCTGCCGATTGAATGGTATCTCGGTGGGCGTTGTTGCCAATCAGCCACAATCGCTGGCCGGCACTCTAGATATTGATGCCTCGGTCAAAGGCGCCCGATTCGTTCGCTTCTGCGACGCTTTCAATATTCCGGTAATAACCTTTGTTGACGTACCCGGTTATCTGCCCGGCACCAAGCAAGAGCATAACGGCATCATCAGACACGGTGCAAAACTGCTATACGCCTACTGCGAAGCCACAGTGCCGAAGCTGACGGTAATCACGCGTAAAGCTTATGGTGGCGCATTCGATGTTATGGGCTCGAAAAACGTCGGTGGTGACTTTAATTTCGCCTGGCCAACCGCTGAAATTGCCGTCATGGGAGCGCAAGGAGCAGTAAACCTTTTATATAGGAAAGAACTGGAAGGCGATCAGACTGATAAAGCAAAGAAACTTGTTGAGGAATACAAAGAGCAATTTGCCAACCCTTATGTGTCGGCTGAACTTGGTTACGTAGACGACGTCATTCTGCCGACTGAGACACGCAAGGCGCTGCTTGCAGCTTTGCAAGTTCAGCAGAACAAACGGGTCGAGCGCCCGGCTCGAAAACACGGCAACATTCCGCTGTAAATAGCCGCTTTCGTTAAAGACTGGTAGTCAGTACGGCAATAGCCTGTGGTCAGATTTGGCGCAAGACCATCAGTCAGACTTGGCGCGCCCCTTCACAACAAGATCGGGATGCACCAGTCGCACAGAATCGATACTATCTGCGGCGTCATGTTCGAGCTGTCCAAGATCCACTTCGAGCAAATCTATTGGCATCAGAAGCGGCTCGGGCAAAATCGATTCAAATCGACCGACTGGATCAGAAGCTCCGGTCAGGTCTTCAATAATCTTTAAAACATTTTCAGGAAAAGGTTTCGGGAAAACAAGAAACACTCCTGACAATGTGCCGCCTTTGCTCCGCAATTTTTCAGCTCGCTGCTGCAGTGACTTCACCGCGTCCTTCAAACGCCGCTCCACTTCACCTTCTGCACCCGCGAGGGCTTCTGGTTCTGCCACGCAAGCCAGTAACACCGGTCGCCCCTTGCTATCTTGAAAATGCAGGTCGAAATAAGGCAAATCTGTCTTTGAGAAAAATCCCTGCTGCAGACGGTGCACGGCGACGTCATTGACACGTGCAATCGACTCCCAGAGCATCTTCTGGCGGTTGTATAAGCCGGTGCGATGAGCGAGCGAGAAAAACTCGGTGAAAATATAGCGAACGACGGTCTGCACGAAACGGGGGCAGTCACCTTCGCTTTGCACTTTTATGTTAGACGTCGCTGCTTGCAAGTCAATCGGAGTGCTAACTCTTGGCTGCATGACCACTGAGTTCAGGGAATGATTGGACGGATTTTCGTTGGTGATGGAGAGCTTGTAAGTGGCTGAATTGGGCATAGTTATTATTATTGATGATGCCTTTAGCGATGCAGAGATCGTGGTACATCTATGTTACGGTCAAATCGGCTTGTCCGGTAAAAATATGGAGGCAAAAAAGACATTCAAAACCCACTTGGCTCAGCTGATTAGCCCTAAATCATGTAAACTGAAAGATAGGCGTCTTGGCGGTTTGTGACTTGTTTGAGGGTCGGCACCTGATGCTGCTCGGTCTCACGCTGGAAGGCAAGTTGCGGAAGGGAAATAAGATCTTCTTTTTTTCGGTTGTGCTGCGCACAACCTTCAACCAGTGGGTAGAACCAAAATAGGGTGTTTTTTCCGCATTTCGACTGGCGTCGAAAGGACTTATTAGTAACAAATGGCTATCCTCCCCACCCGAAACAATTACCAACAGTCAGCTTCGACTGTTCTTGTCGACCTGAAAAAAGGTGACACATCGAAACGAAACGACTTTGTCTGGATGTATCAAGATCGATTCTACGCAATTGCTTACATGGCAACCGGCGACCCGAATCATGCCAATGAGCTGACGATCATGGCTTTCCAGAACGCCTTTGGAGCGCTCAAACAGCTCAACCCGAAGCAAGTCTCGATGGCAATTTGGGACTGGCTGTCACAATTTATCGTCGATGCCTGCGCTGAGTATCACTCGCAGTACAGCACACCGAATAATACAAACCCTCGCACAGACCCGAGCGCCGACGGCTCCGCTCAGATGGACTGGGAAACGACGATCATTCTCGGAGTGCAACGAGTGAAACGCTGCCTCAACGCACTTCCTGAAGAACAACAAAAGGTTTTCTTGTTGCGCCACAACTTCCAACTAAACTATGACCAGATCGGCGCTGTTCTTAATCAAACTCCTGAAAACGTGATGGCTTGGTTGTTCCGAGCGCGTGTTCAGATAGTCAAGTGCTTAGGTCGAGGTTAACCCAGAGAGTCCCGTAAACAAATGAATTGCAGCCGATTTCGATTCCTGATCCAACAAAGATTTGACATGGACATAGCGCCACAAGATGAGCGCATGGTCGGTGCTCATCTGGAATCGTGCGAATCGTGCGCAAAGTTTCACCACCAACTGCAACAAGTAATCATGGCAGCCGAAGAAGTTCCACTTCCTGAGGAAATGTCGCCAAACCCACCTGAGGCACTGGCTCGCAACATCATGGAAGGATTGCCACAGCCGAAAGCAAATCCATTCGAGTTCTTCACCAAGCTGTTCAACAAGAAAGAGAAAGAACTTCCCACCACAGTCGACCGCAATGCGACCAAGTTTCCGCACGTCAACCGGGGCGCGCAAGCTGAGGCTGAAGCCCCGGCTATGTCGAGGCCAACCGGCAGACAGAAGGAAGAAGACCACAGCGGCACATCCAACCGTCTCAAAGCTCTAGCCAAAGGGCCAATCGAGAACCGCGAAGCTCAGTCGACAACTCGTTCGCTGGGAGAAAAACTGGGATTTGCAGCACCGGCAGGTGGCAGTCTCACTGACGATCAGCCGCTCACTCTGGCAGAATCAATTCGCAGAAAGATTTCCGAAAAACCACCTGAGGCTGAGGAAGAAGAGATGATGGCACCACCTGTGCCACCACAACCGGCCGCTGTTGATGATAGCTGGGGAAGTCCAGCAAGCGCTCCCAGCCGTGCTCCAGCCAACATGGCTGCTCCCCCAAGCCTGCCACAGGGCAGACCACAGCCTGGCGGTCAAGCGGAAGCAGAACAACCTGTGCTCGGATCATGGGGCAAACCTTCACCAATCGAAAACTCGAACAGCTGGGGTGGGCAGAACGTTGCCACAGGACAGTCAAAAGACGACTGGAACTTTGATACCAGCGCACCACAGGGCGGCCAGCCTATGGGCGGTCAGCAGCAGGGTCACCAGCAGGGTCAGCAGGCGGTTCAAGCACGTGGCAGCAGTATAGATCCATTTGCTGCACCAGGCCAGCCAAGTTCAAATCCTAATATGCAAGCGCCTTCAGCAGACTCATGGGGTGGCTGGAACGATGCAGCTCCAAAGGGTGCAGGCGGCGGAGACGCTGACTGGGGTCCACCTCCAGCAGGCGGAGCCTGGGACGAGCCAGCTCCAGCAGCGGGAGCGAACAACTGGGGCGGCAACGTCAACGCGGCAAACAAGCCTTCTGTCCCGTTGCCGGCAGCTCAAGTCAACAGTCACTTGCTGGAAACAGGCATGATTAAACTCGGTGACCTCGGTTTGCCGTCAGCAAAACCGCAAGCGGCACCAACAACTCCAGTGACACCAGCCGCTTCCACTCCTGACACTACACCAGCGTGGGGAGCCTCTCAACAGACAGCGGCAGGCGCAGGCGGTGGAGCTGCCGACCCATGGGGCAGTGCAAGCACTGATAGCTGGGGTGGCTCACCGTCAGCTAACGCCTGGGGCGGAGCCCAGAACGCTGCTGCTCAAGCGGGCGGAGGCAACTCATGGGGCGCAACTGGCGGTCAACAAGCAGAATCAGTTCCTCAACCAACTGGTGATTGGGGCGAACCGGCTTCAGACAGCTGGGGCGGCTCAACAGGCGGCGGAAGCTGGGGCCAATCAGGAGCCTCGGGCAGCTGGGACCAGCCTGCCGGCGACAATAAGCAGCCGGCCTGGGGGGAAAGCGCTGATTGGTCACAAGGCGCACAACAACCCGCTGCACCACAGGCGATGCCAGAGCCTCAACAACAACCGCAACAAGCTGGTTCGAGCTCGCAAGCAGCGGCGTTGGGACGCGGGCGCCAACAAGCCTGGTCATTAGAAGCAGAACAAGTTGAAACAGGAACGTGGCGAGCATTTGCTCCAAGCGGCGAATCGCTGAGCGGCAGTGCCGCAGCGAGACCGGCAACACCGGCGCCGGCTGGTAATCAACAGTCATTTGCTCCACAGCAAGATGAACAGAGCCGCTGGGACGTGCCAATTCAAGAGCGCATCAAATCTGGTGGCACACAGAGCAGCCCCAATTTGCCCACAATGCCACCAACACCGGTGGCACCACCCTCACCATTTGGTCAGCCGTTCAACCAGGCTCCAGCTCCGGCACCCGCACCAGCGGCGCCACCACAACCTGTCAAGCCGCAAGAATCGCTTTTGCCGTCGGACAATCCAGCTCCGACAAAGAGCGGATGGAACTTCCCAGTTTACGAAGCGCCCGATCAACTGACCATTCCCGCCGAGCCGAAAGTCGCCAACGCATGGGATACGCCTGCTCCAGCACAACCCTCACAGCCCGCACCAGCCCCTGCAGGTTTGACAGGGTGGGGTGAACCTTCCGCACCAGCAGCTCCTTCTCAACCCGAGACAAAGGTCTCCGGCGCATGGGACATGCCTTCTCAACCATCATTTTCCCAACCAACTCCACCGCAACCAGCACCGATGGCTGCACCTGCACCAATGCCTGGTCAACCAGGAGCATCAGTGCCGGTCGACTCTATTATGGATCGCCTCGGCAACGTCCTCAACAATAATGAAGCTGCTGGTGGCGCCGCAGCACAAGCCAGTCAGTGGGATGTCTCTATCCAGGAGCGTCAGCAGCAGGCAACAGCAGCCGCCGCAGCGGCAACCCAAGCACCACAGCATCCAGCTGCGCCGGCCTGGGGGCAAGCACCAGAAGCACAAGCACCGCAGGCGATGCCAGCCAGCGGTGGCTGGGGAGCCACGCCACCATCACCCACGCCCTCACAGCCTGGCGCCATGAGCAGTCCCTGGGATGCACCGCCAACTCCGATGGCTCCGCCGACAAATCCATTCGCCCAACCTCTTGCAGCTCAACCGATGCAGGCTCCAGCCTCAGCAAGTTGGGACAGCCCATCACCACAGGGTTCTGCCCCAAGCTGGGATGCGCCTGCCGCTCAGGCGCCGGCGAGCGCCTGGAACGCTCCAGGTCAGGCACCTGCAAGCAGCTGGGATTCACCGGCACCTCAGGCTGCTCCAACTGCAAATAGCTGGGACATGGCACAGAAAGCGCCCGTACAGGGGTGGGACAGCCCCAACCAGAATCCAATGGCGAACCCGATCGGCTCTCCAATGGCTCCAATGGGTGGGCAAGCTCCATTGCCTGTGCCGCAACCTGCAGTAGCCGCAGCAACCGCTGCTGGTCAACAGGGCGGAGCTCCAGCGCAGGGCGGTCTCTTCCAGAACCTGGACGACAATGCAATAGACAGATTGTTCAGTGAAAATCTTGGCGTCAATGATACCGGCGCAACTGGCTCCGCACCTCAGCCCGCGCAACAAGCCGCTGCTCCGACTCCAACACCTGCGTTTACCGCACCGCGTTGGAATCCCGGCGAGAATGGTGGCGGAGCCCCTGCTCAACCGAGTTTCGGCGCGCCACCGCAGCCATTTGGCGCACCGCCCCAGGCTCCAGCAGCAGACACTGGCGCCCCGAAGATATCCGCAATCACTCCTCGTGGATCAGCGCCACCAGAGCCTCAAACACCAGGAATCGACCGGCGCAATCAGACACCTTTCGGAATGCCTGCAGCCGCACCACAGCCGATGGCAGCACCACAACCGATGGCAGCTCCGCAGCCAATGGCGTCGCCTTTTGCTCCTCCAGAACCTGCGCCAGTAGCGGCTGCAGCGGCACCAGCAACACCAAAGAACGGTTTGTTCGATCTGGACGATTCGGCAATGGACGAACTATTCAGCAAGAATCTAGGTGTCAACGAGCAAGCCATTCCTTCTAATCAAGCTGCTCAGCCGCAGGCTCAACAAGCGGCAGCGCCAGTGTTCCAGTCACCGCCTGTGATGACACAGCAAGCACCAGCACCGCCAGCTAATCCGTTCAGCAGACCAGCGCCACAACTTGGGTCAATGCCGAATCCATTCGCGCCACTGACGGCTCCTCCAACACAGCCAGCCCCAGCTCAGGCTCCTCAACAACAAGCTCAACCGGCCTGGGGTCAACCACCTGCTCCTCCCGCTCAACCGCAGGGCATGCCGCAACCACCTCAGCAGGGCGGATTGTTCTCGATTGATGACAGCATGATCGACAAGATCTTCGCTGACAATGCAGCTGCACCGCAACCTCCGCAGCCTGTTGCAACACCTCAGTTCAACGTCAACGAAGCAGTTAAAGAGATGGCAGACGTTGCCCAGCACGTGCCACCACCGAAAATTGCAGGCGTTGGTCGTCTCGACCCTCGTACTGACACATCGGCCGACAGCGGCTCTGGAAGAATCGCGTCGATCGGTAAGTTTTTGCTTGACCAGAAAGACCTCGAGAAAATCGGCAAGCTCACTGGTTCAGACCTTTCTGAAACCAAGATGCGCATTTTGACGATGGAAGCAGCTCAAGAACTGCAAACATTGTTGCAGCACATTGGCACACAAGAAACTGTAATCGGGTCGGTAATCGTCGGTCACGACGGACTGCTAATTGCCAACACCATGCCACCAGACATCGACGCAGAGTCGATTGGTGTATGGGCCCTCGGTCTCTACATGAGCACTGAGATGGTGATCAAGAAAATGGGACAAGACAGAGTGCATCAAATCGTATCGCGCACGCCGAAAGGATATGTAGTGATCGCAGACTTTGGTGGTGGTCTACTTGTTACCGTTAGTGACGGCACCGATACAGATTCACTCATTCCACTGATGCGCAGCATCACTCAACTCGTCGCTCAGTAGCAGAATTCCGCCCTAAGCGTAATTCAATATGTACTGGCAGATCGTTCGCACACCAAATGCGGTGCCACCCTTGTTGCACTCATCGCGATCTTTATCTAACCAACCAGGACCGGCTATGTCTAAATGAGCCCACGGTTTGCCGTCTACGAACTCTTTCAAGAACATGGCAGCGCTCGAAGATGCTGCTTCACCTCTCGAACCAGCGTTCTTCAAGTCAGCAATGTCGCTCTTCAGACTGTCTTTGTATTCATCATAGAGGGGCAGCTGCCACAAGTTCTCACCAGCGTCTTTGCCTGCGGCGATAAGCTTATCGACCAGCTCTTGATTGGAACCCATGATGCCGGCAGCGACTCGACCAAGCGCAGTTACCACCGCTCCAGTCAAGGTAGCCAGATCGATCATCTCATCGACGTTCTGTCTGCTGGCATAAGTCAAAGCATCAGCAAGAACCAGTCTGCCTTCTGCATCTGTGTTGTTGACCTCGATTGTCTTACCATTCATGGATGTGAGAACATCGCCCGGGTGCAATGCATTGCTGCCCGGCATGTTTTCTGTGGCAGCGATTAAACCCAGCACCGATACGTTAGGCTTCAGGTCACCGATCACTTGCATGGCGCCAAGAACGGCTGCTGCTCCAGACATGTCGTACTTCATATGTTCCATTCCGGCTGCAGGCTTGAGCGACAGACCGCCCGAGTCGAAGGTAATACCTTTACCGATGATGGCGACTGTTTTCTTTGATTTGTCTGCGTCATACTTGAGCACAATAAACTTGGCCGGCTCGTCAGCGCCCTTAGCGACGCCCAGAAACGCGCCCATGCCAAGCTTTTCAACTTGAGCCGAGTCGAGCACCTTGCAAGAAAGATCATATTCTTTGGCAATTCGCTTCGCTTCGTCAGCTAAGCGTGTTGGTGTCATATATGATGCCGGTTCGGCAATCAAAGCGCGCGCAAGGTTGGTTGCAGAAGCGATGGTGTCGCCAACGGAACAAGCTTTGGAAGCCAATTTCGTCTCTTTAATTCCGGCAAAAGACAAGGTTATTTCAGCTTTGCTTTTCTTATCGTCCTTTTGCGACTTGTATTTCTCGAAACTGTAACGACCGAGATTCCACCCCTCGACGAGCGCCCTCAGGTGCTGAGCAACGTCTGACTCTTTATCTCCAGCAGATTTATCAGAGCCACCTTTTTCTGCAGCAGAAGCCTTTTCAGCAGCAGCAGATTTCGATGACGGTTGAGACTTCTTGCGCTTTTTAGAGGTGTCTTCGTGTTCCTCTTGAGCAAAACGTCCGACAAAACAGATACTTGTCATTGTCGAATTAGAGAAGCGTCGCGCCATGTTAGCCGCGATCTTTCTGCTCACAGCAGGTTTGAAATCCTTCGAATTGCCAAGTCCGACCAACATCAGTTTTTTGCAAGCCAGATTATCGTAGGTTGGCAAACTGACAACCTGAGACGCTTTGCCCTGAAAAGCTTCGTGCGATGCCGCCTCAGCAATGCTCGCCGCAAAATTGCCTGAGCCGTTTGCCAGACTTTGGTCGATACCGGCAATCACGTTTCCAAGGTCTTCTCCCTGGAAAACACCGACGACGATGATGTCGCTTTTGATCTTAGACAGAGCGGCAGTTTCAAATTTGTATTTCATGCTTGATTCCAATGAGGGGGCAACCGAGCCTGAGCCAAGCCAGCTCGAGCCGGACGAACAGGTGTCAATATTATCCCGCAGTTGATCGCAAAATGTTATTCGGAAAAGTTAAGTCGTATTTCCGTTGACTACTTTCGCTACAACATTGTCCACAAGGCTGGGCTCAATTTGACGACGGCAGTATGCCAGATATGCTTCCATCCAGCGCCGCAACTCTAGTATCACAGCTGATACCGGAGCGCCTGAACTCTTCACTTGACTCAAGTTAACGCTAACTCGCCCTTCATTGTCAATGTGGAATCGACTGGATGCAGCCGAGTCACCGTGCACATAGTGCAGACTGGCTTGCAGCAACGCTTTGTTGTCGTCGCGCCCGATCGTTTTCTGCAATTCCGCAACGATGCGCTGAAAGATCGAAAGAGGTCTGAACAAGCTGGCTTGCTGCACATTCACCAGGCGATGTTCAAGAAGCAGGTGCACTGATTTGACAATGGAATGACCGGGCCATTTGTCGTATGACTTGATCACTTCGTCCAGTGTCGACAGTCCATCAATCAAATTCACCAACTCGACAATCGCCTTCTTATCAGGCTCGGTCACTGGTGTTTCATCCATATATTTGAGAGGTCGTGACTCCAGTTTGTACCAGAGCGTCTCGAAATTCCACACCCGTTCGAGAATAGTGTTACGGCCACCGGGCAACGTGCTCAGAACCTGATTGACTTGATCCTGGAACAACGCCGCATCAAGCAAGATGCGATCGAGTGGTTGCATCAAAGAGCAGGTATCATCTAATTCTTGCGAAACACTCTTGTCTCGGAAAACGAAAATGCCTTCTGTCCAACTGACAAGAAATTCGACAATCGCTTCGTAACCACGCAATCGATTCATTCGTGCATGTGTGGGTCTGCCATTTGCAAACGAGACAATAAGCGCCTTGTCACGATTTTCAACAGTCAACAAACCAGTTTTCTTTGCCGTCGAAAACGATTGCAGGAGTCCGGCAGTATCAATTGCACCCAAACTGCCGATCATCGAATCGCGCATAGTTTCGATGTTTCTGGAGTTCGGATCGTCTTCTGACTTTTTGTGATAGCCCCCGTAGAGGTATTGATCGTCCAACAATACTTCCAGCTCTCGCGTGTTCAGGTAGCCGGCACGCACCGCCAGTAACCCCAGATATGATTTCTGCCCGCGTCCCAGTCCTTGCTCCGACTGCTTTTCAAGCAGCTCTTGCAACTGGCTCTCAGTGAGAATTCCAGCCGCCACCATGTAGCGACCAAGGCGAAATGCCTTGCGGTTGTGATAACAATTCGCCAGAAATTGAATGCGCGAAAAAATCGGATAGATCAAATGCGCAGATTCAAGCTCTTGCATGATACGCAGTGTTTCGTCTGCCGGTAAGTGGTGCCGGCTTTCCAGCAGCCTTGTCATCGACTCTACGGAGGAATAATCATCAATCACTTGAATCACCCAGCTTTGTGGTGCAGGCAATGCAAAAGTCTCTTTGACTCTTCGTCCTTCTTCAGTGAGCACCGGCGTGGAAGTGAACAGAATATGGTTTGCCAGTGTGCTGCCACCGCCGCGCAGTCTGCGTCTGTCGAGCCCTGCTACGGTTGCACAGACATAATCTGCAAGCATCGGATGCCGTGCGAAAATTCCAAATGGGCTGTCGTAAGCGTTGAACGTGAGACCGCCTCCGGGGTCATCTTTAGTGAGAGTGATGGCGCCATCTGCTTTGACGAAGAGCAGCACGCCCTGTGGCTTCAATAGACGCTTGGCATACAGGCTAAATTTGACAAGCGCTTCCAGGGGTAACGAAAATCCGGTTTGCATCAAATCGATAATCAAACCATCGAACGATTTTCCGCTTTCTACCAGGCGTTCCAGCTCAGCAAAAAGCGTTTCGCGGTAAGAGTACGTGAGAAAAGACAACGTCGAGGCAAAATAGTTTTTTTCCTCAAGAGAGTTGTCCTCTTGAGGAATAGTCTTTGCTTGCGGCAGGTCGGACTGGTAGGACGTCAAAGTTTTTGCCTGGTTTTGTTCACGTCAGCTTTTATATTCCCACTAATATGCCAGATTCCCTGACTAGGTCAGGTATTTAGAGACTGATTGGGAAAATTTAGGTAATTATTTATTGGACTCTTCAGACGCCTTCGCATCCGCAGACTTTTCAGGCGCCGGCAGGCTACCAACCAGCTTTTGAGCGAGCGGATCAGGCGGAGCGATAAACAGAGCTTTGACAGCCCACTGATTTTTGACCTTACCGATGTCCATGATCAAATCGTTTTTCTCGAATGTCATGCAACGGTATCGGAACGCACCCGTGCCTGGATTTGCCATAGCAATAATTTTGAACGGCAAGCCAGCGCTTCGATTCAAACCGATGTACTTGGGAATACTAATCAACCGGGGGTCAGCAAGCCAGCCTTTTGCCAGATCGCTATGCCCTTGTTGCACTGCCTGAATAAATTGAAGAGCCACAAGAGCTGGACCTTCCTCATTCGTGCGCGCATCAAGAGAATAGTGACCATCGACGTAGTGCAATACGATTTTGTAGCCAGATGATGTCGGCTGAGCCTTTCCTGCCGCGGTTTTAGCCCCGCCAACTGTCAACACCAGGTCGTTACCTGAGAAAGAGGCTTTGCCGACCAGGTTTTGAGTCAGGAAAGGCGGTATTGAAGAGAAAACATCGCCAGTTTCAGTCCACTGCCCCTCGATATTTTTGTATCCCTGCAGCCAGACAGCGCCCGAGCCTCTCATGTTACCGGTCAACGTCAATGCGTGGGCTCCTGTAGCCAGATGAGCGTCGTTGAGCACCACTCCTGCTGGAATTTGCAAAACTTGCGAGTGCGGAACAGTTGTCACTGCGACCTGACTGACTATTTTGTGACGGCGTCCGACCGGGCGCTGCACAGTCGTTGCGACCGCTCCAGACCACTGCAACATCACATTCTGGTTGTCGGAAACTTTTGGAAACGCCCAGACGCGCGACCCCTCGCCATCTATCACCGAAACGCCCAATTCGGAAAGACCTGGATAAGACGCGAGAATAGCTGAAGCAGGGGCTTTGACTGTGGCCGGCTGCGACAGAATGTCACGCACAACCTTCCACACACTGTCCCAGGAGTAAGAATCAGGCTTTGCTTTGTACTGTTTCACTGCCGCAGAAAGAGCAATTTGCCTCGCCACCGCCGGATTGCTGGCAGGGTCCGCAGCAGTTGCTGATGCTACTGGAGCAGTGGCTGAGGATGAAGGAGCCGACTTTGCCACTGGTTTCGCAGCCGATTTTGCGGCCGGTTTTGCATCTGTTTTTGCAAGCTCAGCCGAGCCGGGCGACAGGGGCAAGCCGAAGGCTAGAGCCAGACATGCTATTGAAAGGGTCTGCCTGATCGGTATTATCATTGTCGTCTCCCGAGTGCCAAAGTGAAGTACCAGCGCTGTTTTCACCGCCACAGGTGATTATACTAACGAGCGCAATTTGCTGCGTGAGAAAACTGCAAAAGGCTTAACTGTAGATATATACATCCGATAGAGCAGGAAAACGGCTTGCAAAGCCAGTCGCAAATTGACGCAAAAGTTAAAAGCAAGCAAGGTTGGCATGTGATTTCACGAACGGCTTGCGCGAAATACGCTAAATCGCGGCTGGAGCATGGGAATCCTCCCACTATTGCTTTGACTTGCCCCAAACCTTTATGTACATTGATTTCAGCTAGAACGGCACCCGAAGGAAAACATGTCGAGATTCGCTTTCAATCCAGAAATGAGCGCAAGCGCCAACTTCACCCCATCGGGCGGAGAAGCGGTGGCGTCCACTGGAATTGACGTACACCGCGCTACAGTTTTCCAACCTGGCATCGAGTCACACGCAGCCGCAGCCATGCCAGCAGCCGAGCAGAGCATCATGTCGGCAGTACAAGCCGCCTCACAACCGATTTCGCCTCTAATCCAGATGATCATGCGCATGCCTGGACAGATCGGGTTGCTCAGTTCGATGTTCGAAGCACTCGGTAATTTCCTGGTCGGTCATGCCAACTTGCTGGCTGGGTTCGACCCATCCATTCTCGCTGGTGCACACTCCGCGCTGACGTCGATGCCAGTCGGCGAGCACATGGGCATCAGCCTCAGCCTTCTACCTAACTCAGCTCCGATACTGCAGAACATCGGCATGGGCAATCTCGGTACTAACGGCACTGACATGATCGGCGCTGCCAGCAAGGGCGCAGTCGGACAGTTCAACACACACGACATTCTTAAAGATAGCGTCGCATTTCGCGATCAGCTGAAAGTTTCGGGCTCGCTCGATTTGAACAAACCGCAGTTCGAGATGGGACGCTTGAGCAGCCAGGTCGACGGCTTGACCGGAAAAGGCGATGCGCTGTCAGGTCCAGCAATCAGAGAAGCAGGCACAGCCAATCATCTCGCCGGAGCAAACAGATTGTTCGGCGATCGTCCAGTCGCCTTGACTTCGCACTCACCTATGGCAAACACAACTTCGGTTGCATCTGCACAATCGGTTCCCGTCTCAGGGCAAGTTCCGAGCACGATGAATGTCAGCGGCAGCAACTTCAGCAGCGACATGTCGGCATCCGGAAGCATCGGCGACGCTGCACCAGCAGCTGGTGCTCAAAACGTCGGCAACTTCAACATCGGTCAGCTTGGAAGATCTGCAATCGATTCCAACGCCGGCGGTGTTGGACCTTCAGGCGCTATCGGCGACCAGCTCGGCGCGAACAAATACATTGCCATGGATAAGGGCTCTGCCACATTCCACCCCACACTCGGTACACCTGAAGCCACAACCGGTTACGATGCCAGCTATCTGCAGCATCAAACACCGGCTGATGCAGGTTCGCACAATCTCGGCGGAATGAAGGCCAATCAGCTTTCGCTCGATAGCGTCACCGGCAAAACGCACGTAGTGCAACCTCAGCACACTGCAGCCGCAGCACACCCAGCAACAGCTCATGCAACTTCGACTACTCCGGCAGCTCATGCTCCTGCAGCTCATAGTCAGGGGGCTGCATCTGAAGCTGCAAAGCCAGCCACCGACCACGTAGCACATACACCCAAGCATAACGTTATGGATCACATCGGTCATCAGACCGCTGGAGCATCGCACAGTCACTCAGGTTTGCTGAACGGTCGTGATGGAATTGCACACGTCAATCGCCACCCTGTCGCCGCTGAACAACCAAGAATTGCAGCACAGCAAGCTCCGCAACAGATGCTGAAACCAGCAACCAACGCTTCTTTCGAACAAGCGGCAGCACCATCTCAACAATTGATCAATGATGGATCGCAAATGCAGCAAGTCGGTGACGGTTCGCAGGTTGCCGCCGACGGCACTCAAGTTGCCGATGGCACACAAATCGCTCAAGCTGGTGACGCCTCTCAAGTTCCAGCAGCCGGTGACGCCGCTACCACAGCGCCTGCCGCACCAACTTCTTACACTATCCGCGCCGGCGACTGCTTGTGGAATATCGCAAAAGATCAGTTGGGAGCACCAACACGCTGGTCAGAAATTTATAAGATGAATGCTGATGTTCTGGGTTCGAATCCATCCATGATTCACCCCGGCACTACCATCAACCTGCCTGGTAACGGTGGCGAAATTGCCGCTTCAGGAGCCGAACACGGTACATACATCGTCAAAGCCGGAGACAATCTCTGGGATATCTCCAAACATGTTAACGGCGATGGCAGCAAATGGGGCGAAATCTACAATCTCAACAAAGACGTAATCGGTTCCAATCCAGGTTTGATCTTGCCTGGACAACACCTGCAGTTGCCTGGAACTGGCGCTGAAAGCGCTGGAACACTGGCTCAAGCACCGGCTTCGGCAGCTACTCAGCAGCTTGCCAGCGCTCCCCAAATGACTGGCGCTCCATCTGGTGCCCCTACCGGCGGTGACTCACTGCGCATGGAAGGTGGAACACCAATCAACGCAGACGGTTCAATCGCTCAAACACCAGTTCAATCTTATTCGCCAGCTGAAATGCAAGCACAGGCGCCAGCAGCTGCACCAGAAACAGCAATGGAAGCACCACAAGCTCCGGCAGCACAACCCGCTCCAGTTCAAGCAGCTCCAGTGGCTCCTCAAGCAGCCTCCGCCCCAGTTCATCTCGGTGGACCGGGAGCAGCTGCGGCAGCAACACTGCCACCACAACCAACACCAGCTGAACTGCATCAATTGACAGCTCCGAAAAATGACATCGTTTCGTCAAACATGACAGCAGACCTGGCTCAGTTCATTCGCAAAACCAAGTAAGCGACTGGTCAAGATCCGCACAGCGCTTGAATTATTGGCGTGTACAGTGACTCGTCACTGCAAATCTACAGCTTGCAAAGGTCGAAAGCAGCGGACTGAACACTTGTGGCGTCAGCCAACTGACCGTGCGCGGAAGTGGGAAGAAGTTTGTGAATGCCATATGCGTGCCAATCGATGTCGGGGGCGGCGACTGCAGGCACCGCCCACAATTGTTTACCAAAGCGGTGGCACAGTTTTGCTAGCTCACCAACAGCCTTTCCACAGACAGACTGTTCGTCAAGGCAGCCCTCAGCAGTAATGACAACATCACAATTTCGAACCTTTTCCTCCAAATTTATTACTGAAGAAAGCCAGGAAAATCCTGAAATCATTTCTGCATCGATTGCGGCGCTAATACCAAATGCGGTGCCACCAGCAGCCCCTGCACCAGGAGAATCTTTGCAAGACCTGCCAACTGCGTTTTCCAGAACGCGCGCATATTGAGCCAGCCCCGCGTCCAGAAGCTTGACGTCCTCGTCATTAGCGCCCTTCTGTGGACCATAGACAGCTGCCGCCCCATGTTCACCGAGAAGTGGATTGTCAACGTCAACTGCTACCTTGATGGAGGAGACTCCGCTTTCTCTTACCAGTCGAAGCAAGTCTGTCAAATCACACGTTCTTACGTTGAGAAGGTCTTCACCTCCGAGTTCTATGGGTTCACCAGCAGCATTTAAAAACCTCGCACCCATGGCAGTCAACATCCCCGAGCCACCATCTGTAGAGGCACTACCTCCAACACAAACAAATAGGTATTCAGGTCTGGTCGAGAGAGCGCTGCGTGTGACCTCCCCAAGCCCATAGGTGTGAGCCTTGAGCGCGTTCAACAAATTATGACCAAGAAGCATAGCCAGCCCGCTCGCGCATGCCAACTCAACGACAGCTGTTTGCTCAATGGACAGCCACCTGGCACGCACAGGACGACCGATCGCATCAACAGTTTCAACATAGCGAAATTCCCCGCCTGCTGCTGTATGCAACGCGTCAAGAGTGCCGTCGCCGCCATCAGCTATTGGCGCCAAAGAAATCTGAGCATCAGGCACAGCCTCACGAATTCCCAGCTCAATAGCCACACTCAGCTGCAGCGCAGACAATGTTCCTTTATAAGCGCAGGGGCTGACCAGAAACCGCAAACTTACGTCCTTTGCACATAACAGAAGCGACAAATATGATACTTTGTCTAGTGTGAGAGAACAACGGCGAACAGTAGCTGAGTTCCACCAGGGTGTCGAGATGACTTTGCTGACCAAACCGAAAACTGGCGTACACATATTTTTATTCGACGGTGTCTGCGGATTGTGCAGCAGACTTGTGCAATTTGTCCTGCCGAAAGATCCTGACGGCAAGTTTCAATTCGCGTCTCTGCAAAGTGATTTTGCCAATCAGTTCCTGAAGCAATACAACATAAATTCAAAAGACCTGGACACCTTTTATGTTATTGCAGACTACAGTTTGCCAAGCCAGCGTGTGCTTTCCAAATCTGATGCAGCTGGTTTTGTGCTGGATAACTTGGGCGGCGTATGGTCGCTTCTGGCACTCTTTAGATTTCTGCCAAAATTTATCAGAGACTTTGGATACAACCTGGTCGCGAAGAATCGATACAAAATATTTGGCAAGAAAGACTCATGTCAATTGCCCAATCAATCAACACAAGACCGCTTTATCGAAATCTAGAATCGGTTTTTACTTCGCCGACGGCTGTTCTCCGACAATACGTTTGTGCTTACCGCCCGCGACGTGGTCAATATACATAATGGTGTCAACGCAGCCCACCCAAACTTTTGTTTTATCAGCTAAGAGATATTCATAAATGTGAATTCCACTACCTAGATCACGCTCAGGTTTGCCACAGCGACTCAGCAAAGATTGCGTATCCATGCCCTTCTTAAAGCTGCTGAAATCAGTCAGACTGAGTTGACGCTTCGCGGGGTTACTCAAAGGCGCCTCCTTATCCGCAGCTAAAACGACGGACCCGTAGAAAAGAATTTCCACAGCTGGGAGTGTCGAAAACAACATCAATGCCACGCTGATGTTCTTCAAACTCACGGACTTCGATCTAAACGATTCCAGGCTGAAAGTTCTAAATTTGAAAGTTTTCAATTTTAAAGTCTTCAAGCTCAACATCTCCACGCTCAACGAATCAACGCAGATGTCTCCAAACCGAATGTAAAATTCTAAACTTCGCCGGATCCACCGCCGGCAGGTTCGCCACCACCTGTAGTGCCAGGCTCGTTCTTGATCTGGGTAGCCTGAGGATTAATTAGATCAGGTCGCGGATTTACTTCCGACGCCAATCTCATCGGGCTAAACATATAGAGGGCTCCCAGCCCAAGAACACCCAGAATGAAACCAGGCAAGATATAACCGAAATCCAATTTAGCCGCTTTGTGCTCTACTTTGATGCCTTTGCTGGCCAGTTGGTCGATAACTTCTTGTTTTATTTCAACAGGCATCACAAACTCATGCACCGGCTCACCTGTCAATTGCACGTCAATCAAATTGGATCCGTCGATTACGTCGACTTGAGTGATAGTACCGGTTTTGTTTTCGACAAGAAGAGCAGCTAATTGGGAGCAGCCAAATTGATTCTCCCCGGCGTGATTGCCACCAAACTTATCTTTTACCCAATCCATCAAATCATCATGAATCGTCAAAGGCACTCCGCTTGCAATCACCTGTTGAATCAATTTTTTGCGATCAGCACTGTTGACGTCAACTAACTGATGCACCTCTTTATCAGCGACTTTAACATCAAAAAGGGGCTGACCATTGGTGATATCAACGCGCTTGATCGCTTCTTTCTGGCAATCGAGCATCTTTTGAAATTGCTCAACGGTCATTTTATTGTCTTCGGCAAAAGCTGCGGTGAAACAGTTCAAAAGAATGAAGATTATGAGGTAGAAAGAATACTTGAAGTGCACGTGATGACCTGAGGGGTATGTCAGTCAATTCTAGCGCACTTGCCAGAGCTATTTTCTGCTAAATCGCCTCCTCGTGGAGTTTCAGACTATAGAAAAAATCTTTTTCGTCCGTTTAATCAAAAAAACGTTTAAAGCGAACAAGCGAGTGGCACATAAGTAGTAGACGAGTTGCATCGTGCGACAACAGCGAGTGCGACGTCGATTCTAAGCCCCGGGCCTCGAGTCCGACTGCCCCCGATTCTAAAAAAACAGATTTTAGAGGACTGTAACCCAGTTACTCCTTCTAACGCACCACATATGGCGCCATCGTTCTTCGATGACGCCATCTGTGTTTGCGGTGAGTTAGAGGATATTCAGAAG
This sequence comes from Drouetiella sp., assembly GCA_036702955.1. Classification (GTDB taxonomy): domain Bacteria; phylum Cyanobacteriota; class Vampirovibrionia; order Obscuribacterales; family Obscuribacteraceae; genus PALSA-1081. The sequence continues at coordinate 64,296 of DATNPY010000050.1, forward strand.
ATACGATGAGAAAGACTGATCTAGCCCGGGCCGAATAGACGCTCGAAATTGGCGCTGGTGAATTCGTCACTCTGGAATAGATTGAACAAATCGCCTAAGATGAGCGAAACTATCTGGGCTCTTCATGAAAACGCCATTATCAACGACTCTTAAACCGAAACCATATCTCGCAAAAGTTTTTCTGGCGTCTTCTGCTGGATTGTTACTCTCTTTCAATCAGACTGAACCTGCAATTGCAGATGCACCGACAACAACAGCGGCACCCACACAGACCTCCACTACTGTTGTCTCAGCGGAATCTCCCAAAGAGTCGGATCCACTGGCCCGAATTGATTGCGTGGAAGATGGACCACTCTCGAAGAGGCTGCACATTCCGCTGTACGAGTGGATTCCAAAAGACAAAGAACCAGACGGAATGGTGCTTGCCATTCACGGTCTGACTTTGCACGGGAAGCGTTACGAAGTTCTTGGGAGAGCATTCGCAGCAGAAGGATTTTATGTCGCGGCGCCAGACATGAGAGGCTTCGGACGTTGCTACACCGATGAAAAGGGGGAATTTGCAGTGGAAGGAGTGAGCAAACGAAAGGTCGATTATGAGGGCTCCTTCGACGACATCGTGGCTCTCGCAAAAGCCATGAAAGCCGCTCATCCAGGCATTCCACTGTTCATCATGGGTGAAAGTCTGGGCACCACTGTCTGCATCAAGTTAGCGGCAGACCATCCCGAATTGGTCAGTGGGCTTCTTTTGTCGGGACCAACAGTGAAGATAAACCCGCTTATGGTGCTGCATCCGGAAAATATGCTGGCAGCATCGTGGGCACTTTTGATCCACCCGCGCTTTAACATGTCTACCTCCAGTTTCGTTAAGAACCTGGTATCAAACGATCCCGATATTGTGCAAGAGATGCTCAACGATCCGCTCTGCCGCAAGGGATTAACCGTAGCAGAACTACTTCAAACACGACGTTTTGTCAAAAAGACGTTATCGAATGCCTCACGCATTAAAGTCGGTCTGCCGCTGCTCGTAATTCAGGGAAGCGAAGACAAATGCATGGTACCGCATGCGGTGACTCGTTTGATGGGCAACGTGCGCTCATCAGATCAGACAGCGCGGTGGCTTTATGCTCATGGACACCTGCTCCTGGAGACAGCATATCTGCGCCCGGCTACGCTCGACTCGATTGACGTATGGATTCGGGAGCAAAGTCCAGCGCATCAACAAGAAATGACTGCAATCAAGCAAGAGATTATGCAGGTGGGCGGAAAAGCGCCGCGCGATTGACCGCGAAGGACAGAGTGTTTAGCGGTTCAGCAATACCTTAACAAGATGGTTGCTAGCGCGTCCACTCGCCCACGGTATGCAGCGACGATTTTAGCGCTGACTGGAGTTTTTGGTCCGCAGCAACTAGCTCGGCAGATTCACCTTTGCCGGAAGCTGCGGTCGATTGCTCCGGTAAGTTCTCTCGACCCGCCGCCTTTATATGAGTTCCGGCCGAAGCTTGCGCTTGTGCTTCCTGTAACTGTTGCTGGAATGCTGCGTATTGTTGAGCTGGCTGCATGGGGAAGCCACCGAATCCAGGCGGCAGAACGCATGGTGTCGGCGGTGGTGGCGGTACCAAAAAGCCCTTTTTTGACTGCTTACTGAGAGCCGGAATTATTTCGCCACCAGAGCCAAAGTCACCGGCATTGCGCACGAGAGTATGATTACCGTTGGGGATTTGGCGCCGTGAAATTTCGCGCTTTCCAGTGCCATCACTCTCTGGAGCGAGAGGTTGATGTGCACCACCGGTGGAGCCATCCTGAGCAGCCAAACGATCCGCGTCCGTCAAGCTTGCTGATACAGCGGGGCGAACGCTGCTGACTGCAGAATCACGACTGACGCCCTCTACAGCAGTCTCGCCTTTCGGTTGTATAGCAGCGGTCTCGCCTTTCGATTGGACGGCGCTTACAAAATTGCGACCCGACACCTGGTTAGTGATTTTCACAGCCTGAGCAACAAATCTCGGCATCCACTCGGGATTGCGAATCGTGTACAGAGCTGTGTATAGAGCTCCCACAGAAATAGCTGCTGCGACCAGCAGCCATCTTCCTAATTTAGACTCACGGACCTCATCCCATTCCGTCTCAGACCATTCCGTCTCAGGCGCAGGCTCCTGAGCTATGTGCTGGTCAAGTGGACCAAGCAAAGCTCTTGAAGCAACCCCCACAGCCGAGGCCACTGATGCCTTACCGGCATTAGAAAAATGGGCCAGCGTTATCTGCACGCTGTCCGACGAATCACTAGCCAGATAATTGCCTGCTGGTATCGCCTCAACTTGTGTAACTCGCTCGCCGTGAGGAATAACACCATCGCCGGAATTAACTGCTGGACGATATCGCACAGTTTCCTCAGCGGATGTATTGTTCACAGATAACTGATTTTCTCTCATTAGGCAGACCGACAATCCCGGGAGGGTTTAAGTTAAAGTCGACGGACTCCGATTCTAATGACATCGATTTAATTCAATCATTTCCAGGAGGAAAAGTGCACCATTTTTGCAGCACAGACAAGAAATAGTCCCCAAATGTTTCACTGATAAAAAGCTCAGCTTGCCAGTAGACCGGATTTGCTGCACAATTTGGCATTCACTGTGATGCTGAACGTTCAGAAAACGTTCCGCGACATTTGCAGTATTAAGAACAACATGAGATCTCTTACGCTGGCTTATTCGCACTTCGTGCGCCCTGGAGTCCCATGAAAAAAAACTGCCGTTCCCTGTATGCCTGGGGGTTGGTGCTGAGCCTGAGCGCTAGCACCCCACTAGCCGTCTGGTCCGCCGATACTCCGACTGAAGGCACTGGACCCCCTGTTCTGCGCAGCACCGTTGTCCAGACCGAGTCCAACCGCCCGCAAGGTCCAACCGTTAACACGGAGGATGTGCGTGTAGTGGCACCTGATACAGTCTTAGAACTGACTCTCTCAAGCGAAATCACTGCCGACGAGACTATGGAAGGCGATGAGTTTTTCGGCAAAATCAGCAAAGATGTGCTGGTAGATGGCCGAGTGGTAATACCCTATGGCACGGTTGTGCACGGGATGTTGACCACTCTGGTAGGACCGAAACGGGCTGGACGCAATGGCTACGTTAACGCGCGCTTCGATTATTTAATCACGCCAGACGGGCGTGAAGTTCCGATCAGGGGCAACAGCACTACTCGGGACTCAGAAGGAAAGGCCGCAGCCAAAGTCGTCGGGCGTGCAGCGGGTTACACCGCCTTTGGTGGCGTAGTGGGCACACTGGTGGTGCTGAGATATGGTGGTCTGCCGGCGGCGGTAGCTAGCCACGGGTCCGCCCTTGCGGGTGGAGCAGCCATCGGAGGGGCTGCCGGGCTCACAACCGCCATGCTGCTAAAGGGTCACAGCGTCAATCTTCAGCCCGGCGCTGAAATGCACGTCAAACTCAGCGAGCCCCTGAAACTGCCGACCATGAACATGCCGGATGTGACTGCTCAAGATTTCAGCAGCCCTGATCTGAAGGTTAAGGTGGACAGCATGCGCATTAGCCGGCACCCGGCAGGCGAAATGAGCGAGATTACTCTGAGTTTGGACATTCTGAATCAAACCGAATACGCATTCTCCACCTTTGAAATCGCCCTGGAAGACGATGAGGGCAACGTGTTCTTCCGCTCTCCCCTTGGCGCTTCGGGCTCGTGGTTCAGCAAAATCGAGCCTAATAGTCACCTCGACTGCAACATCGTCTTCAGCGTGAACAATATCAAAAGCCGCTACAAGCTGGTGTTTTTCAAGCCGTATTCCCGTGAACCGCTAGCGAAGATCGCCCTGACCGACGCCATGCTGACCAACGGCAAAGCCAACCCCAAAGGCAAGCGGGGGACAGAAGAGCGCCATCGCGATGCTAGCCCTGGAACTCAATCTCATGGCTAATTCACGTGTAAGAACTAAGGCAAAGCGTCTAAATTTGAACTATGTGGATTTTGCGCCGCATACGGTGCAATTAATTAGCAGCTGAGGCACCTGCATT